>JANNDT010000234.1:0-2896 GCA_031387905.1 Deltaproteobacteria bacterium | reverse complement strand
GCGGGCCCGCTGATCGGCTGCACCCGAAAAAGCACGGGCTTCGGCGAAGTGATTCGCGCGCGAATCTCCGCGTCACCCCGGAGCGGCCTCGTCTCCTCGCCGAGGACGACGCCGTCGATCTGTTCCGTGAACTCGAGCGGGCAAGCCGCGTGGAACGAAACCGTCAGCGCGACGGTTCCGTTCGGGTAAATCGGGCACGGCAACGCGTAGCGCGTGGAAACCGGCAGCTCGGCGATCGCGATCGCCAGCGTGATCGCAACCGGGAGAATCGTGAGGATGGCGAGCGCGGGGCGTTGGCGGCGCGCCCGGTCGATCCACTCGCCCAGCTTGTTGGGGAACTGACGCTGCTGAAGCGGCTCCATGGGCACTCTCGACGTGCAATGCCGCCGATCCTACCCCGGGCCGCTCCGCCAATGAGCGCCGAAATGCGCTGGCATTAATCGTTGCCGCAAGTGTGCTTGCGTTCAGACGAGGCCGAGGCGGCTAGATCCCCAACAACAACGCCGCGCAGAGAGCGAACCCCGTCCAGTACGTCACCAGCGCTCCCACGAAGCGCAGCGGGTTTGCCTTCGCGAGCGACGGCCCGGCGATCAGCCCGAGCGCGAGCACGTAACGGCTCAGCGTCGCGAGCCCCATGCACCAGAGCACCCAGGCCGCGGGCTCGCGCAGCGCCAGCGCGAGCATGAGCACTGCGAGCATGGGCGCGTACTCGGCGGTGTTGCCGTGGGCGCGCACGAGCTTGTGCAGGCGATCGGCGGGGTCTGCCGAGTGGCCGATGATCGTCTTCGTGCCGCGGCGCGTGAACGAGACGGCCATGCCGAGGCCGATGAGCAAGAGGCCGAGCAGCGCGATGCAGGTGAGTGCGACGGTCATGAGGGTGCCTCCGTGGAGGCGACCCTATCACGCGCGCGCTGCGGAGCGGCGTGTGGAGCGCGCTCGCGCTACGCGCCCTTCCGCGGGCGCCGCGCGGCCTTCTTCTTGGCGCTCGCCTTCCTCGCCGGAGCAGCGCCGGAAGCCGGCTCGATCAGTTCGAAGAACGAGAGCAGGTCGCCTTCCTCGCGCAGCGGGCGCTTCAGCTTGAGGCCCGCCGCCTGCAGGCGCTTGTCCGCGTGGCGTTTGGCGAACTCGATGTTGGCGCTGCGATCGGTGAACTCTTTCGTGGACATCAACACCTCGGAGCGTGGCGCGAACGTTATCGGCGCCGCCGGCTTTGGTCATCCGACCTTGAAGGAGTACTCGCCGGCGTACACCGGGAAGAAGGCGTTTCCGTCTCGACGCCCGTCGATCGTGAACTCGTCATCACGCCGCCCGACCAGGCTCAGCACGCAGGCGTCGTGGCCCTCTTCGAGTTCGATCTCGCGCTCGCCTTCCTTCGCATCGCGCCAGAGCGCAATCTTGCGCGAGCGTCTTTCGCCGGCGGGCGGGCGGCTGCGCAGCGCCATACCGAGGCTCGTCAGCGAGAGCACGGAGCAGCCGGGGTCCTCCGCGAGCACCGAGGCGTAACGCGAGGACCAGCGGCTCTTCAGCTGCGGCCCGTCCATCAGCAGCGCGCATACGAGCGTCGGGCCGACCGCGCGAATCACCTCCGCGACGGGGTCTTGCCGCGCGAGGTCCTCGCAGATCAGCACGCACATCGTCAGCCAGCCCCCGATCGTGACGAAGTTCAGCTGCCGCTCCCCGATGTGAATCCGCTCCCAGCAATCGAACTCGGAGGAGAGGCGGCCGCCGAGGTCGTAGCGGAGGACCTGCTGGCGATCGAGGCGCCAGCGGTGGTGCTTCAACTGCGTGAGGCGCATGGCCTCCGGCGTGACTTCGGGGTCCCGACGCACGGCGCCGAAGGGCTGGATCACGCACGAGTTGCGAGGCATGCGCCTGGGGCCACCCGGTTCCCTAACGCTTGCGATCAGCACCGCGTCGTGCTCGATCGCGACCTTCTCCACCGCGAAGTATTGGTCCTCGGTGAGCGACAACTCGGGGAGAACGATCGCGTGGATCTTGTCGGCGTGTGACTTCGCGCCTTGGAGCGCGCTCTCGACTTTCGCCGCCAACTCCTCGGCGCTCTCGACCTGCATCGGCGCGAAATCGAAGTAGCGGTGCGGATCGCCGTATTCCGCCTCGCGATCTCGAAGGCGGCTGGCGGTTGCCGCGAAGTCTCCGGCTTTGACCTCCGTCGGCCACGGCAGAAGCAGCATGTTGAACACGTCAAGGTCGCCGTGCGCCGAATCGTAAGGGCCATACCAATACGCCTTGATCTCGGCGGGCGAATACAACGCCAGGTGGTGCGAAAGCGAGCGAATCGTGCAGCCGACCTGCGGCGTGTGCTGCTTTCCGAGTACCGCCAGCTTGTCCGGACGAACGTCAAAGCAAAAGCTGCGGAACTCGTTGCGCTCCTCGAGCAGCTTTTGCGCGAGCGCGAGGAACTCATCTTCGGGCTCGAGCGAGATGCCGATCCCTTCCGAAGCCACGTCGCTCGCGATGCAAAGGTTCCAGGCAGCGACAGACATCGCCGCGTCCGGAGCCTGATCCAGTGGGTTGGCGGCAGCTCCCGCTCTCAGCGTTTCCCACCACTCGACGACTTGGGGCGGGCACAACTCGCGCCCGCTCTTCGCCCTCTGCGTGCGCTTGCGCGTGAAGTTCGCACGCCACTTTTGGCCGACCGCCTCCGGCCGAGAGCCAGCGGCCCGGCGGCTCTTCGGTGCCGCGCCGTTGACGAGCCCGACGTATGCGCCCGTTCGCTTGAGATAACCCGCGGTGACGGCGAATGCGTCTGGGGGCCAATTCGGGATCCAGTCGGGTCGCGCGATGCGTCCGCCGAGAAATTGCAGCCACTCTGCCAGCGAGCCGTTCAAGGTGACCGTCGGCATTGACGTCTCCCGCTTCGCCCGCCGCCTGCGCA
>JANNDT010000193.1:0-8447 GCA_031387905.1 Deltaproteobacteria bacterium | reverse complement strand
GTACGCCACGAACTGCGCCAGACCCTTCTTCGCCTGACGCTGCGTGATCGCCGCCGTCAGCGTCGTCTTGCCGTGGTCCACGTGCCCAATCGTCCCCACGTTCACGTGGGGCTTGTTGCGCTCGAACTTCTCCTTGGCCATCTCGCCTAATCCCTCTTTGCTTTGGATGTCGTGGAAGAGTTGTTGGGGTCGCTTGCAGAACTGGAGCTCACGACCGGGATCGAACCGGTGACCTCGTCCTTACCAAGGACGTGCTCTACCGACTGAGCTACGTGAGCCTTTCGTCCCTCGAGTTTCTTTGGAGCGGGAAACGGGATTCGAACCCGCGACCCCGAGCTTGGAAGGCTCGTGCTCTAGCCAGCTGAGCTATTCCCGCGGTCCACCGTTTCCGTCGGATCTGCAGCGCTCGCACCGCAGTCCCTCACAGCACCCATCCGTCTGGTCTCACGCGAGTGGTGGAGAGGGGAGGATTCGAACCTCCGAAGGCATAAGCCAGCAGATTTACAGTCTGCCCCGTTTGGCCGCTTCGGTACCTCTCCGCGTCTACTCGGCGTCCGAAACCCTCCAGCGGGGTCGCCGCGATTTGCTGTCTCCTGCTCGGATCGTTGTCCAAGTATTATTGCGTTAGGCGACCGAAGGCGAAGCAACAGAAGGGAGACAGGCGCCCCGATTCGCATCCACCACGAACCCGAGTCCCGCCTCACGTTCCTTTTTGCTGCGCGCTGCGACCGCTCCGTCCCGAAAATCCTCAACTCGCAGAATGTCTTACGAGAGATCCGCACGACTCCGAGATCTCTCTGGAAGGGCGGCGACTGTAGCGATCTGAATCGCGACCGCGCCCCCTTCGATCCACTTCGACCTCGTCGGCACCCGCAGTCGCGTCGGCGCTGCCCCAGTTCAGCAGCGTTTCTCGTTGGCCTGGAGCTGGCGAGGGGACTCGAACCCTTAACCTGCGGATTACAAATCCGCCGCTCTACCATTTGAGCTACGCCAGCCGGTAGCCGGCGCGCGCAGCATACGAAGGCGCCACATCGGAAGCAAGCCAAATGCCAAGATCTCAGAGGACTTCCGCGCCCTTTTGCAGCTGGCACCCATCACGCAGGTGAGCTTCGCCGGCGTCGCACCCACTCGTAGAGAATCACTGCCGCGGCGGCGGACACGTTGAGCGAAGCGACGGCGCCCGCCATCGGGATCGAGATGGGCGTATCGAGTTGGCGTTGAAGGCCTTGCCGGATCCCCCGGCCCTCGGCGCCAAGTACGAGTACGAGGTCGCCCTCCCAAAAGCGATCGGCGAGCCCGAACAAATCCTGCGGGGCGTTCGGTTCGGCCGCGAGCACCCAGAACCCGACTGCCTTCAAGCGCTCGAGCGCGCGCGACAGATTCACCACCCGCGCCACCGGTAAGTGCTCGATGGCGCCCGCGCTCGCCCGCGATACGGCCGGCGAAAGCGGGGCCGAGCGACGATCGGTGAGCAGCAGCGCCGTCGCTCCGGCCGCGTGGGCGACCCGTGCGATCGCTCCCAGGTTCTGCGGATCTTCGACACCGTCGAGCGCCACGACGCAGCGCCGGCCTGCGGGCCCCATCTCTAGGAGCGCCTCCAGCTCGAACTCTGGAATCTCCCCCGCCTCGAGCACGAACCCCTGCGATTTCACGCCCGGTGGTAGGCCGCGGCCCAAGTCCGCAGGCGCGCAAAACTCCACCCGCACGCCCGCTTCGTTCGCGAGCGCGAGGAGCGGCTCCGCCTCCCGTGGGGCCGGCTCCCGCACGCGAAGCAGGTGCAGCGCGCGACGTCGCGCCCGCAGCGCTTCATGCACCGGGTGAAAGCGGGTGAGCAGCTCCATCTCCCGGGATGATCGCAGAGCCACGCTCCGCCGCCGGGAAAAGTCTAGTTGGCCGCGGCCCGTCGGAGCGGTTCGAGGCTGCGCAGCAATGCGCCCGGATCCGCGACGTTCGGGTGATTCATCAACTCGAACTCGAGGTACGAGACCAACTCGCCGAGCGCAGCCGTCAGCACGTCGGCGCCGGAATCCGGCAGCTGCGCAGCGCGCTCCGCGACCTCCGCTGCGTCCACGCCGCCGCCGGCTGCGATCTCGACGCCGGCCAGCAGCGCGGGGAAGCGCCCCGCCACTTCGTGGAGTTCTCTGGCAAGCCGGGCGTCTACGGATCGATCTCCGTCAGCCGTCGCGACTTCGCCGACCAGCACCGCGATCAACTTCGCGAACGCCTCCGACCGTGCCGTGAGCGCCGGATCTTCGACCACGACGCGCGCATGTTCTGGCAAACGCATCAGCTTTACAGCGCCGACCAAGCGCAGGAGCTGCACGCTGCGCGCCGCGGATTCGCGATCCAACTCGAGCTCCGTGCACACTTCCGCGAACGAGCGGCCCACCCCGACGGCGCCATGAATCGCGCGTTCGCTGCCAGCGAGGGTCGGCTCGGCGCCGGCGCCAGTTTGCGCGAGCTGAACCCGTGGGTCGTCGAGCACCGTCAGGAACCGGCGCAGCTCGGCGCCGCGCTGCTGGCCCTCACTGATCAGGCGGCCCGTCTCGAGCGACAGCCGGACCACGTTGTCGGGCCGGATCTCGCCCTCCCAGAACCAGCAGCGCCCGCCGGGCACCGCGAACAGTGAGCGGACGATCTCCTCGACCTGGTTGCGCACGCCGTTCCACAGTTCGCGCGGCGTCAGGATTCCACGCTCGACCAGCACGCGCCCGAAACGATCACTCGGGTTGAACGCTCGCTCCGCATCGCGCAGCTCTTCGAGGTTGATCGCCCCCGAGCGCAGCAGGCACTCGCCGAGCCTGTCGACCGCCTGGTTCGAGCTGGCGAAGATCACCTCGCCGTTCTCCAGGTAGATCCGCTTCTCTTGCTGGCGCTGGCGGTAGAGGATCATGCCGGAGCGGTTGGCCTCGTGAATCGCCGACAGCACGCCGGACGCGGAGATCACCGCTAGGTCGGCCTCGAGCGCGGAGGGGCGCGAGATCGGGAGCGGCGCCTCGAAGCCAGCTTCCTCGTCCGTTGCCATGCGCCGCACCTCCAGTGGCCGCTTCTTCGACGCGATCGCGCGAGCGCTTGAGGCGCAACGAGTTCAAGCGCCGCTTGCGTACTCCCGATCCCCCTCCGCGGGGGGCAACTCGATGGACGGCGGTGAAAGCAGTCACAGGCGATTCGAGCGCATCGATCTGCGCGCTCGCGTGCAGGTCTCGAGCATCGACCCGGAGCGCGACCCGCGCACCGGCGCCGCGTCCTATCGAGACGCAGACGAGTTATGCGCGACGCTCTCGCGCGGCGGCGCGTTCATCCACAGTGCGGACCCACCAGCTCCGGGCCACCGCTTGCTGCTTCAGCTCCACTTGCCGGACGGCGAGTCGGTCGAGGCGATCGCGCGCGTCGCGTGGCGGCGCGTTCCGCTCGGCGCCTCGCGCGAAGGCGGCGTCGGCGTCGAGTTCGTCGACGCCAGTGGCGAAGCCCAAGGCGCGCTCGATCGCTTTCTCGCAACTGCGGGCGCCCTGCCCGCGCGCGAAAGCTGATTCGAGGCGGCGCAGCGCGATATGCTGGCTCGCCCATGGCGACGCGACCCGGCAGCTACAGAATCCTGATGCGCTCTCGGCGCTCGATCGAGGAGCAACTCGCACCTGAACTCGCGAGCTTGCGCCGCGTCGAACGCATCCTCGCCTCGCTGCTGGAAGACCTCCGCTGCGACGCCACCGCGGTGCGCGCGCGCTGCATCTTTCGCGAGCCACGCGAAATCTTCCGGCTCGAGATCACCAACCCCGAGCGCGGCTACTCCCGAACGACGCTGCTCGAGCGCGACGTACTCGACGAACTGCTCGAGCACCCCGACGTGCAAGCGCGGCTGGCGCTCGACTAATTAGGACCAGGAGCCGACGCAGCGAGTTCGAGACGCCCGGGTGGCGAAACGGTAGACGCGGGGGACTTAAAATCCCCTGGCCGAAAGGTCATGCAGGTTCGAGTCCTGCCCCGGGCACCAGCGCTAGGCGGCCGAGAGCGCCTCGGAGAAGCGCGCCACCTCGTGCAGCAGATCTTCTTGCGAGAGCGCGAACGGAGGGTTCTCGGTCGCGGCGCTGACGTCGGCGAGGCTCGCGAGCAAGAATGCGCGCGCCTCCAGGTGCGCCGCATCCACGCCCGCGGTGAGCAGTAAGCCGCGCGCTTCTCGGCGCCTGCGCGCGCGCAGTTCGGCGATCGTGACGACGCTGGTAGGGGGCTTCGCCCAGCCATGTGCGAGCGCGAGGGCGCTGGGCCCCGGTTGCGGGCCTGCGAGGTAGCGCTCCGCCCCGGCCGCGAACTCGGCGCCTAACACACTGGTGGAAAGCGCCGGCGGCGCGTCCACTGCGTACGCGAAACTCGCGCCACTGGCGAGACGTGCGAGGGCGAACAGGCGCGCATCGAGCTTGCGCGTCGAACGCGGCAAAGCTTGCGCAGCGATCCGCTGGAGCGCGTCGGAGAGCGCCGGCGCCTGCGCCGCCACGAGTTGCTGCAGGATCGACGGGACGCCCAGCTCTGCCGAGTGGACGTCGAGCGTTCGATACAGGTGCGCGCGGGCGACCCGGCGCTCGAGCATCACCTTGAACCCGCTGGCGAAAAGCGGAGCGGCGCTCTGATTGGTGTTTTGATCGAGCTGAGCGACCACCAGCTCAGCCTCGGCGCGGAGTTCGCTGTCGATGAGCGTCCGGACGATGGCCTGCTTGTCGCGAAAGTACTGATAGAGCGAGCCCACGCTGAAGCCGGCGACCCGCGCGACGCGGTTCGTCGATGCGGCCTCGTAGCCATCCCCTCGCAGAATGCGGTCCGCGGCTTCGAGGATCGAGGTGACCGTGACACGCGATCGTCCTTGGCTCGGTCGCTTTCGCATCCGTGTCTCCATCGCAGCTTCCATACCTGTCCTTCTGCGGTCGGCGTCCGACCCCTTCGCGCAATGTGAGTGACTGGCGAGCCTTTCTCGGTTCCCGCTGAATGAGTGGCCAGTTGCGGGAGTTGGTGTCAAGCACCCCCGGCGCGCAGACGCCTGCCAGCAGAGCGCGGCCGAGTGATACGGTGCCGCCAACGAGGGAATGCGTGAGAACTCCGATGTGCAGCGGCGCCGGGAGATCAACGATGCGCCCCCGCTTTTGGCCGCAAGTGGCGATCGCACTCGCGCTCGTCGCGAGCGCTGCCGCGGCGGGTGACCTCGCCGACGGGCTTCGCCTCGCCGCCGAGGGCCGCTGCGCAGAGGCGCTCCCGCTGCTGCATGTCAGCGAAGGCGTCGAAGCGGCTCGCGCCCGCGGCCTGTGCTTGCTCCAAACCGCTGATGCGGCCGGCGCAGCACGTGAACTCGCACCGCTCGAAGGGAACGATGCCAGCCTCACGGTCGATCTCGCGGTCGCGCGTTTTCACTCCGGCGAGCGCGCGCTCGCAGAACGTGGTCTGCTGCTCGCTGAGGCGCGCGGTGAGCTGCGCGCGGAGATTCCCCTCTACCTCGGCCTGATCGCGCTCGATCGCGCAGACGCCGCGCTGGCAGCCGGGCGCTTCGAAAGAGCACGCGAGCTGGCGCCTCTACAGGTGGAGCCCGCCGCGTCCTATTACGTCGGCCTCGCGCGCAATCGCGCGGGCGACAACGCCGCTGGGCGCGCGGCGCTCGAGCGCGTCGTCGCGGGCTGGCCCGGCAGCGTGTGGGCCAGCGAAGCGAAGCGCGCGCTAGCCGCCGAAGCCGCTCCTCCGCGCGCGTTGTTCGCTTCACTGCGGGCGGGCATCGAGCACGACAGCAACGCGGTCCTGCGCGGCGTGGGAGTCGAGTTGCCAGACGAGATCGCGTCCCAGTCGGATCAGCGCATCGTGTGGCGCGGCGTGATTGGCCACGCCAATTCGATCTCGGAGGCGATGCAGCTCGGCGGCGCGCTCGCCTTCGGTGGCTGGCTCCACCGCGATCTCAGCAGCTTCGACACGCTTTACCCCGAGGTCACGCTCTGGGCGGATCGCCGGCTGGGCGAGCGCTTCAACCTGCGCGCGCTGGGCTCGTACTCTTACGCCTGGGTGAACGAGCGCGCGTTCCTGTCGGCCCCCGCCTTCGCGCTCGAACTCTCTCGCGACGCCGCCGAGCGCGGCACGACGCGCGCCTTCGCCGAGTTCGTCTTCGACGACTACCGCTTCGAGAGCACCGACCCCGAGCCCCTGCGGAGCCAGCGCGACCGCGACGGCTTCGGCTTGCGAATCGGCCTCGATCACCGCATCGAAGTTCCGGCGCTCGACAGCACTTTCGTGGCTGCGCTGGCCTACCGCCGCTTCAGCGCGGACGGGACCGAATACTCGTTCGACTCCGCAGAGTTCGAGTTCGGCTGGGAGTCGCTCCTGCCTGCCAAGCTCGTGTTCGCCGGCAGCGCGCGCTACGCGTTCCGGCCGTACCGCCACGACAGCACCTATTCGCCGGTTCCCAGCGAACGAACCGAACACGAGTGGCGCACCGAGCTGTCGCTGCGGCGTGCGCTGCTGCGGCAACTCGCCCTCGAAACCCGCTGGCGCTACCAGCGAAATCGCTCGAGCGTCGATGTCTTCGACTATGCGCGGCACGTCGTCGGGCTGTACGCGACGTGGACCCTAAACCCATGACGTGGCCACACACTGCTTGGAAGGGTGGATCCCCTATGCGCCGAAGCCTTCTTGCGTTTCTCCTGCTCGGCTCACTCGCCAGTTCGGCAGGCGGCGAGGAGCGAATCGTGGTCGCTCCGGCGGGTGAATGCGCTGGCGATGAGCGAGACCTCTCGCTGCCGCTGCTTCCGAAGGAGAGCGCGGCAACCGCCTCGGCTCCGGCGCACCTGCTGCTCTCGCCAACGGTCGTCGCCGCGGCCCCGGGCGGCGCGAAGTCGAGCCCGCCAGCCTTCGCCTCGTTTGGCGGCCCCGGCGCCTGCGACAACCCCGGTTCCGGCTGCGTCCCGGAAAAGCTGATTGAGGACCCCGATCCGGGAACCGGCTGCGGCTTCCCTGGGAGCCCCTGCCCGTGAACACCGACCCGCCGAGCGACGACGCGCTGATCGAGCGCATCCAGCAGCGAGATTCCGCCGCGTTCCGCGCTCTGTTCGATCGTTATTACGCCCGGCTGTTTTCGTTCGTCGACCGCCGACTCGGCGACGCCGGGCTCTCCGAGGAAGTCGTCGCCGACGCGTTCTTCGAAGTCTGGCGCGGCGCGCCGGCGTTCCGCGGCGCTTCGCGCGTCTCCACCTGGTTGTTTGGGATCGCCACGTTCAAGTGCCGCGAAGCCGACCGCAATCGCCGGCGCTTGAAGCGCGCCTCGGTGGTTCCGGCCGAGCCTGCGCTGCTGCACGCCATCAGCGACGACCGCAACATCCTCGATCAACTCGAAGCGAGCAGCGATCTGCGCTGGCTGCGCCGCCGCTTCGAGCAACTGCCGCCTGTACAGCGCGAGACCGCGGAACTCGCTGGCGCGGAACATTCGATCGACGAGATCGCTGGACGCCTCGGCGTTTCGAGCGGCACCGTGAAATCGCGCCTGTCGAGAGCGCGGCGCGCGCTGCGAACCCCGCCTCCGACGTCGCGAGGAGAAGTGCGATGAAGGCAACACTCGCAAGCGCGACCTGCCCCGAGCTGGTGCTCGACTGGCTCGCCTGGTACCCGGACGGCGGCCTAACACCCAACCTGCGCAGCCAGATCGAGCTGCACGCAGCGGAGTGCGCTAGCTGCCGCCAGGAGATCGCCAATCTCTCCGGCGATGAAGCCGGGGAGCAGGCCGTGGCCCCCGGCGCAGATCGCGTGTTCGAGCGCGTGACGGGCAAGATCGCGGCGCATCCGCGCCGGCTCGCGCCGCCGATGCAGCGCCGCATCTGGTTGGTGCGCCCGCGCCTCGCCGTCGCCGCAGGCCTCGTGGTCGCGGTGATCTCCGGCACCGCGGGCATCATTGCGACGCGCCAGCTTGGGCCCGCCGCGATCTACCAGACGGCGACCGCGACGGAGCCGCTGCGCGCGGCGCGCGGCCCCTCCCTTGATGTGGTGTTCCGCGACGACGCCTCGTTCGCCGAAGTCTCACGCGCGCTGCACTCGATCGGCGCGAGCGTCGAGGGTGGCCCGACACTGAATGGCGTCGTGCACCTCCAGCTCGGCGAGGGTGCAGATGCGCTCGCGGCGGCGGCGCGGCTCGAATCGGGCGATCTTCACGTAGCCGAGTTCGCACAGCCGGCTCCCTGAGAGGTCGCGCCAGTTTCGATGCCCCGAGCACGCACGCTCACGATCGCTGCTCTGCTCTGGGTCGGCGCGAGCATTGCGCGCGCCGAAGCGCCGGATTGCCCGCCCGTCGAGCCCGGCATCGAGTTATCAGGCGAAGCCGCGGCCGCTGACGTCCCGGCGAGCGTGCTCGCAATTCTGCCGAAGGGCGCGGACGGCGCGGTCTCCAGCGCGGGGCTCGCGCTCGGGCCGGGGGCGCGCGTCGTCGAATCGCGCTG
>JANNDT010000143.1:0-8870 GCA_031387905.1 Deltaproteobacteria bacterium | reverse complement strand
GGCGAACTCGCGCAGGACCGCGCCTACGAGTTTCTGTTCGTGCTCGGCCAGCCCAAGTGGAGAGGCGCCGTGCAAGCCGTGATCAACCCGATCGCGATTCGTTAGGGAGCGCGCGCTCCAACCCAATGGCGTTGTTCGCGAGAAGGCGTGCGCGGCGTCGCGTGTTCGCGCGGCGGCGCGGCCCCCGCGCGTGGTTGTCGCGGGGGTCGTGGCGCCGTTGGCTCGCGACCGCGCTGGGGCTCGCGCTCGCCGGCCCGCTCGCGCCGGTTGCCTGCTTTCGTTTCATCGACCCGCCCACGAGCGCCTTCATGTTGCGCGACGGCATCTCGCGCCTGTTCTCAGGGAAAGACTGGATCGCGAACGACTGGGCAGACTACGCAGAGATCTCCCCCGCGATGCGCCTCGCGGTCGTCGCCGCCGAGGATCAGCGCTTCCCCGAGCACGACGGCTTCGACTTCGCAGCGATCGAGAAGGCGGTCGCCCACAACAAGAAGAGCGAGCGCAAGCGCGGCGCGAGCACGATCTCCCAACAAGTCGCCAAGAACCTGTTCCTCTGGCCCGAGCGCAGCTGGCTGCGCAAAGGCCTCGAGACCTACTTCACCGTGGCGATCGAAACGCTCTGGCCGAAGCGCCGCATTCTCGAGGTCTACCTGAACCTCGCGGAGTTCGGCGACGGCGTTTACGGCGTCGGCGCCGCGTCGCGGAAGTTCTTCGGCACGCGACCGAGCCGGCTCTCGGCGCATCAAGCTGGCCTGCTCGCGGCCGTCCTGCCGAGCCCGCGCAAGATGCGCCTGAACGCGCCGGGCCCCTACACGCGCGAGCGCGGGCGCTGGATCGAAGCGCAGATGCGTCAGCTCGGAAGCGCGTACCTCGCGAAGCTGTGATCGCCGTTCAGAGTCACTCCGCGGCGGCCGATGATTCAGGCTCGGAACAGAAGAGTCGTGCGGAATGATGCTGCGCAAGTTCCTCGCTCCACTCGCGCTCATGGTCGCGTCCTTCGTGTTCGCGATTGGCGCCGCCGAGCTCGCACTGCGCGTTGCGGGCGTCGCTCCGCTCGGCGAGCTGGTCGGCGGCCGCGACTCGTTGGTGCGCGCCTCCGCGATTCCGGGGCTCGGCTACGAACTCGTTCCGGGCGTACGCGCCCGAGCGTGGGGCACCGAGGTGGTGGTCAACTCGGCGGGCTTCCGCGGACCCGAGCCGGCAGCGCGTTCCACTGGGCGCCGCGTCGCAGTGATTGGCGACTCGGTCGCCTTCGGCAATCAGACGCCGCCCGGCAGCGAGTTTCCAGCGCGGCTCGGAGAGTTGTTACGCGCGCGCAGCGGGACGGGCGAGGTGCTGAACTTCGCGCTCGGCGGCTACGACATCCTGCAGGAAATCGCCCTGCTCGAACACCGCGTGCTCGCCTTCGAGCCGAGCCACGTCGTGCTCGCGTACTGCCTGAACGACGCGGGCGTCGTCTCCACGAACCTCGAATACATCGAGCGGGTCGCGCGCTATCGCGAGAGCCGCGTGCTCCGGTATTCGCACCTCGCCCAGCTCGTCGCGGTGCGCCTCGACCAGAACGCGCATCGGCGCTTCGACGAGCGTGCGAACCGCCCTCTGAACTTTCGCGCCGATTTCGCGGGACGCATCGACCCGATCGGCGAGGGCGAGACCGAGCTGCGAGCGCTGATGGCGCGGGCGGGGGACCGCCATCCAGCGGACTGGTATCGCGACGAGGCGCGGGTAGGCCGGATTCGCTTCGGCATGCGCCGGCTGGCGGAACTCGCCGCACAGCATGGCTTCGACACGACCGTCGTGATTTTTCCGTGGCTCGAGATCTCGGCCGGCGGCTATCCGCACGCGCCGGCGCACGCGATCGTGCGCGGCGAAGCCGAGCGCTTCGGGCATCGCGTAATCGATCTAACCGACGCTTTCTCCGCCTACGACCTCATGGCTCTGCGCGCAGATCCGCACGATGCGGTGCATCCGAACGCATTCGCGCACGCACTCGCCGCCGAGCGCATCGCGAGCGCGATCCTCGCCGGGCAAGCCGGCCCCGCGGCTCGCTAGGCTGCGGCCCTTTCAGGGAGCCGCATGCCCACGCACTGGAAACGCGATCTCGAAACTGACGGCGAAAAGTTTCGCGCGTGGCTCGCGCGCACGATTCCGGGCGCCAGCGCAGTCGAGATGACGCCGCTGAGTTCGCCGACATCGTCGGGCTTCTCGAACGAGACGCTGCTGT
Organism: Deltaproteobacteria bacterium; assembly: GCA_031387905.1. Lineage (GTDB taxonomy): Bacteria > Myxococcota_A > UBA9160 > UBA9160 > UBA6930 > VGRF01. The sequence continues at coordinate 6,646 of JANNDT010000143.1, read as the reverse complement.
GCGAGGCGAGTTGGCGCGAGGGTGAAGCGCGGCGCAGCGAATCGCTCGTCGTGCGCATCCAGCCGATCGGTTATCAGGTCTTCCCCGAGTACGACATGGGCTTGCAATTCCGCACCATGCAGTTGCTCGCGAAGACGAGCGTGCCGGTGCCGCGGGCGCTCTGGCTCGAGGCGAAGGATCTGACGATTTTCGGCGCCCCGTTCTACGTGATGGGCCGCGTGAACGGCCGCGTCCCCACGGATCAGCCGCCGTATCACGTGGGCGGCTGGATGCACGAGATCGCTCCGCAGGAGCGCCGCGAGATCTTCCTCGGCGGCTTCGAGGCGATGGCGAAGATCCACGCGCTCGACGTCGACGCGGCCGGCTTCGGCTTTCTGCGCAAGCGCGAGTTCGCGAACGGGCTCGAACAGGAGCTGGCGTTCTACAAGAACTTTTTCGCATGGGCAGCGCAGGGCCGCGAGCAGCCGATCGCCGAGCGCGCGCTCGCCTGGCTCGAAGCGAACAAGCCCGCCGGCGAGCCCGACGGCCTCGTCTGGGGCGACGCGCGCATCGGCAACATCATCTTCGACGGCACGCGCGTGGCGGCGGTGCTCGACTGGGAAATGGTGACGGTCGGCAGCCCGGAGAAAGATCTCGGTTGGGCGGTGTTCCTCGATCGCCACCACAGCGAGGCATTAGGCGTCCCGCGTCTTGCCGGCTTCCCGAGCTACGACGAAGCGATGGCGCACTACGCGGCGCACTCGGGCCACCGCGTGAAGCATTTGCACTACTACCAGGTGTACGCCGGCTTCCGCTTCGCGGTGGTGATGATGCGCATCGCGCAGCAACTGCTGCATTACGGCCTGATGACGGCGGAGCAGAGCCGCGGCATGGAGCAAAACAACACGGTCACGCAGCTGATCGCGAGACTGCTCGAGTTGCCTTCGCCCGCGGAGTCGATGAAGCCGTAAGCGCCCGCGAGCTACTCCGGCAGCGCGAACGCCATCAGCGCGTCGCTCGGCGGCGTTTGCAGGATGCCGTGACCGCCCGCAGCAATTACGACGAACTGCCGGCCATCGGGGCGAAGCCGGTATGTCATTGGGGTGGAGTGCGCCGAAGTGGGTAAGCGCTTGCGCCAGAGTTCCTCGCCGGTCTCGGTCTCGAACGCGCGCACGTAGAAATCGGTGGTGGCGCCGATGAAGACGAGCCCGCTCGCCGTTGTCAGTGGGCCGCCCAGGTTCGGCGTGCCGAGCGGCAGCCAGATCGGCCAGGGCGCGAGATCGCGGGTAGTGCCGAGCGTTACCTCCCACTTCTTTTCGCCTGTGGTGGTGTCGATTGCCGCGAGCGTTCCCCAGGGCGGCGCGTTGCAGGGCGCGCCGAACGGCGAGAGCAGCGGCGTGCGCTCCAAGAAATACGGCGAGCCAGCCTGCGGCTCGTAGCCGTAAGCGGGCGGGCCGTCCGGGTAACGCTTCGCGAGCTCTGTCTGCGGCACGAGCCGGATCTTCGTCGCGATGCGCTGGGTGTTCGCGATCACCAGCCGCCGCTGCGGGTCGATCGCGACGCTGCCCCAGTTCATGCCACCGATCATGCCGGGATACTGCACGCTGCCTTCGAGGCTCGGCGGCGTGAAGATGCCGTCGTGCCGTAGTGACTCGATCTCTCTCCGGCAAACGGCCTTGTCGTAGGGCGTGAAGCCGAAGGCGTCGTCGGGCGTCAGCGTGTGCGGATGCAGCGGCTCCGGTTTCGTGGTGAACGGCTGCGTCGCCGAGAGGTACTCGCCGGGCACGAGGCCCGTCTGCGGAACCGCGCGCTCCTCGACCGGAAACAGCGGCACGCCCGTCTCGCGGTTCAGGAAGAACAGCATGCCGAGCTTGGTCGGAGCAATCAGGCCCGGCACGCGACCGTTCGGGCCGTGGAAGTCGAACAACACGGGCTGCGAGGCGATGTCGTAGTCCCAGATGTCGTGGTGCACCGTCTGGAAGTTCCACACCACGTGGCCGTCGTTCGCGGCGAGCGCGACCACCGAGCTCGAGAAGTAGTCGAGGCCCTTGCGCTGGCCGCCATAATAATCGGGCGAGGTGTTGCCGGTGGGCACGAACACGAGGCCGCGCTCTTCGTCCGCCGAGAGCGCGCTCCACGCATTGGTGGTGCCGCGGCGGAAACCTGCGCCGCCCGCCGCTGCTCCCGGCTGCTCCGGCAGTACAGGCTCCCAGGCCCAAGCGAGCGCGCCCGTGCGCACGTCGAAGGCGCGCACCACGCCGCCGGGCGAATCGACGCGGCGGTCATCGAGCACCATCGCGCCGGTGACGATGCGGTCGCGCACGATCACGGGCGGCGACGTCACGCCGTACTCGCCGGGCTGGATGTCCCCGATGCCAGCCGTTAGGTCGACTTCGCCGTTCGAGCCGAAGCCTGCGCAGGGGCGCCCGGTCCTGGCGTCGAGGGCGATCAGCCGCGCGTCGATCGTGCCCATCAGGATGCGCTCGCTGCACGCGGCCTCGTAAGGCAGCGCGGGATCGGTCCAGGCGGACACGCCGCGGCAGTTGATGATGTAGAAATTCGAGGCGTCCACCTCGGGGTCGAAGCGCCAGCGCGGAGCGCCCGTCTCGGGGTCGAGCGCGAACACTCTGTTACGCGGCGAGCAGTAGACGAGCGAGCCGCCCGCGATGATGGGCGTCACTTGCAGCGAGCTCTTGCCGAGGCTCGCGCTGCCGTCGAGCACGTCGCCCGAGCGATGAATCCAGGCGAGTTCGAGCTCGCCCACGTTCTCCGGCGTTATCTGCGTGAGTCTCGAGAAGCGCGAGCCGCCGATGTCGTTGCCGTAGGCGTCCCAGCCCGAGATCGGGCCTGTTAGGTCCGCGGCGTGCTCGGAGCAGGCGCCGAGCGCGAGAACCAGCGAAGCGAGGAAGCGAGCGCGGCGAAACATCGGGTCTCCAAAAGTCAAAGCGCGCGCAGTCTATGGCGGTGTACCGTGCCCCGCCTCACGCAATCCCGGAGAAAATGATGACCACGACGACACTTCCGCTCACCCCTGACGAACTGCTCACGACCACGCGCGCCGTGCGCAAGCGCCTCGATTTTGATCGACCCGTTGCGATGAGCGTGATCCGTGAATGTCTCGAGATCGCGCTGCAAGCGCCGAGCGGCTCGAACGCGCAGGGCTGGCAGTTCATGGTCGTCACCGACGCCGCCAAGCGGAGAGCGCTCGCCGATTTGTACAAGAAAGCCTGGGCCGTCTACGAGACCATGCCGATCGCAGCGCATCACGTGCACGCCGGCGACCCGTCGATGAAGGCAGTGCAAGACCGCGTCGTGTCGTCGGCGGAGTTCTTGTCGCGCAATCTCGAGCGCGCGCCGGCGTTCCTGATTCCGTGCCTGACGCCGCGGCTCGATGCTTCCGCGGGTCCGATGCTCAACATGATGGCGTCGGCGAGCCTCGGCTCGCTGCTGCCCGCGGTGTGGAGCTTCATGCTCGCGGCGCGCGCGCGCGGCCTCGGAACCTGCTGGACCACGCTGCACCTCTTCCACGAGGAGGAGGCCGCGAAAATTCTCGGCATCGACTTCGCCAAGATCGCGCAGTGTGCGCTGATTCCGATCGGCTACACGAAGGGCACCGATTTCAAGCCGGCGCCGCGCAAACCGCTGGATGGGGTGCTGCACGTAAATTCGTGGTGAGATGTTAGGGCGCCTGCGAAGCGAAGACGCGGCGGGCTTCGGCCGGGGGAGCCGCCCGTCGCGGACAGAAATAGGATGGGATGGCGCGGATCGCAGGCCCCAAGAGGGCCCGCTCCCGCGCGCTGCGCGTTTGGCGCATCAGCGAGGTTCGCGAGCGAACGGGAGCCTCGAAGCATCGCGTGATCTCGGCTGCACGGAGAGTAGGAAGCGCACGCAACGCGGGCTCAGCGCCTCGACGGCGCTGAGCCCGCGCCATCCCAAATAGTTACGGATTGGCACCTCCGACCCCGAGGAGCGGCGGGCGGCGGGCCGGGGGGCTGCGGCGGCGAAGTCAAGCGCAGCGAGGCCCCAACGCAATGCACGGCCGGAGCCCTGCGCACCGGAATCTCCCGAACAGCCGCGACCAACCAAGGGCCAAGCGAGCCATGAGCCACCGCAGCCCCCCGGCCCGCCACCCGCCGCGGCGCCCGCGTCGAGCAAGTGTCACGCAAACATAATCACTTGCCGCGCGACCTTGCCCGCCTTCATGTCGGCGAAGGCTTGATTGATCTCGTCGAGCTTGATCCGCCCGGAAATCATCTCGTCGAGCTTCAGTCGCCCGTCGAGGTAGAAGTTCACGTACTTCGGCATGTCGATGCGGAAGCGGTTGCCTCCCATCATCGAGCCGAGGATGCGTTTGCCTTGGAGCACGATGTCGAGCCCCGCCAGCGAGATGTCGACGCCCGCCGGCACGACGCCGACGAACACCGCCGTGCCGCCTTTGCGCACCATCATCACGGCTTGGCGGCAAGTGCCCGGCGTGCCGATGCACTCGAACGCGTAGTCGACGCCGCCCGGCACTTTGGCCATGAGTTGCTGCGCGGCGTCGCCCTTGCTGGCGTCGATTCCGTCGGTCGCGCCGAGCTTCTGCGCGAGCTCGAGCTTCCAGGCTGCGGTGTCGACGGCGACGATGCGCGAGGCGCCGCCGATGCGAGCGCCCTGAATCGCGCTGAGGCCGACGCCGCCGCAGCCGATGACTGCGCAAGTGTCGCCGGGCCGGATCTGCGCGGTGTTCAGCGCGGCGCCTACGCCGGTTGTTACGCCGCAGCCGATCAGCGCGGCGCGGTCGAGCGGCATCTCCGGGTTGATCTTCACGACGGCCGTCTCGGGCACGAGCATTTCTTCAGCGAAGGCGGAGAGGTGCGCCATCTGGAAGATGGTCTCGCTGCCCTTGCGCAGACGCGGCGCGGCGTCGCGTGCGCGCATCGTGGCGGCGCCGCCGCACAGGTTCGGCTCGCCGCGCAGGCAGTAATCGCAGTTGCCGCAGAACGCGGACAGGCAACCGATCACGTGGTCGCCGGGCTTCACGTGCGTGACCAAGCTGCCGACCGCGAGCACGATGCCGGCGGGCTCGTGGCCTAACACGCACGGCGGCGGCACGGGCAGCGCGCCCTCGAGCACGTGCAAGTCGCTGTGGCACACACCGCACGCGACGGTCTTGATGCGCACCTCGCGCGGGCCGGGGTCGTCGATCTGGATGTCTTCGATCGTGAGCGGTTGGTTGTAGGCGCGGAGGACTGCGGCTTTCATGGTTTCTCCTGTTCGCCGGCGCGGTGACCGGCAGCGGTGGCGTCCGCAGTCTGCGCGAGTTCGGCAATTCTCGCCGCAAGCGCGGCGCGTGCTGGCGTGAGGCGCAGCGCTGCGAGCGCGCTCGAAGCGCGCGCCAGCTCTGCCTGCGCCTCCGCTTCGCGGCCGAGCGCGCGCAAGATCTCGGCGCGCTCGACGCGCCATTCGGGGCTCTGCGCGAGCGGCTCCGCCAACGTCTCGAGGCGCGCGAGCGCAGCAGCCAGCGAGCCGCGCTCGCGCTCGAAGGCGATCGCGCGCTGCTGCAGCTGCGGGATCACGCCGAGCTGGAGCATGCCGCGGTCGAGCAGAGCGAGCGCAGCCGGCACGCCTCGGTCGGGCAGCGAAGCGAGCAGTTCCGCAGCGGAGATGTAGTGCCCAGGGTTCACGCCGGCCTCGAGCGCGAACAATGCCTCGAAGTCCGCGACCGCGGCGCGCGTGTCGCCGGCCTCGCGCGCCGCGCGAGCGCGGTAGTCGAGCGCGCGCGCGTGCTGCGGGAAGCGCGTGAGCGTGCGCGTCAGCGCCTCGCGCGCGGCGGCATAATCACCGGCGCGGTAATGCAGCACGCCGAGGTCGAAGGCGACGAGCACGGGGTCGCCGAGCCGCTCAGCCTCGCGGTAGTCCGCCAGCGAGAGCGCCAGCTGCCCGTCGTTCGAGTAGGCGATGCCGCGTTCGAGGTAGAGCGCGGCGTCGGCGGGCGAATCGGCGATGCGCTGCGTGAGCAGCGCGATCGTCTCGTGCATCCCGGGGTGCGCGCGTACTGGCGGCGGCACTAGGAAAAATGGCGCTACGAAAATCAGCCATACGCCGAAGCGGCGCGCGGACGAACGAGGCGTTCGCGAGATCCTCGTCCGTTCCAGCGCCTTATCGCGTAATCGTGAACTCATCGAGCACGGCGCCGTGCGCGTCGACCATGCGCGCGCGCAGCGCCTTGGCGGATGCGTCGAGCACCACGGAGCCAGTCACTTTGAGGCCACGCCGCCCGCTCGCTTCAGCCGGCTGCGGAACCATCGCAGGGTGCAACAGCGCCTGGGCGGTGATGGCCGGGTTCGGCTCCTCGGCTTTGCCCGAGTTGCCTGCCACGGTGTAGACCGAGCGATCGTCGAGGCCGCTGTTCGTGATCTGATGGTAGGGAGCGTCGCCCCGCCCGACGCTCGGCTGCCCCGCGTCGTTCAGCTCCGCGTGCGTCGCGGGATCGAACGTGTTCGCGTTGCCCGTGTGCCCGCGGAGGTAGTAAGAGCGCTCGTAATTATGGCTATGGCCGCTGTACACGACATCGACGCCATACGCGTCGAAGATCGGCGTGAACTCCTGGCGCATGTCGACCATCGGAAGATCGAGCCGATTCGCGAACGATTGCATCAGCAGCGCCGTGCTGTCGGAATCGTGC
>JANNDT010000132.1:0-5695 GCA_031387905.1 Deltaproteobacteria bacterium | reverse complement strand
GGCAGTAGGTCTTGTGCGTCTCGAGCGACATCGAGGCTCCTTATGAGTACGTGGAACGGGCCGGACCTAGTCTAGGCTGGGGCGTGCGGCCTCTGCGAGGTGTTCGCTCCGATCGCTCCTCTGGAGGAGACTCGAAATGGCTTGCCGAGTGCGATCTGCCACTGCGGGATGCGGCGCGCTCGCCGCGAAGGAGAGCTGATGACGGCCGCCGCGATCGCCGAGATCGACTTTCTCGACCCGGATGTTTCGGGAAAGCCCTACGAGGCCTACGCGGTGCTGCGCCGCGAAGCGCCCGTCTACCGCGATCCGCGCACGGGCTTCGTGCTGCTCACGCGCTACGACGACATCCGCCGCGTCCTGCTCGACACCGAGAACTTCAGCAATCAGCGCTGGCAGGCGGACGCCAAGAAGCAGGTGTTTCCGGCGCGCCAGCAGCGCATGCGCAACCTCTACGAAGAAAAAGGCTGGCTGCCGGCGCCGTCGCTCGCGGGCTACGACGACCCGCGCCACCGCGAGATCCGCGAGGTGTTCACCAAAGCGTTTCGCGCGGGGCGCATCAAGCTGCTCGATCCGTTCGTCGCGCAAACGGCGCAGGAACTCGTCGCTGCTCTCGCGCCCATGGGCGCGTGCGAACTCGTGCGCGCGCTCGCTGTGCCGCTGCCGCTGATCGTGATCGGCCAGCAGATGGGCGTGCCGCGCGAAGACATCTGGAAGATCAAAGCCTGGACCGACGCCTGGGTGCAGCGCCTCGGCATGATGCTCACGGAGGAGCAGGAAGCCGCGAGCGTCGAAATGGAGATCGAGGCGCAGCACTACTTCCAGCGCATCTACGAGCGGCTGCGCGCGCGACCCGACGACACGGTGCTCTCGGACCTCATCAATACGCCAATCGGCGAGCGCCCGCTGAACGACAACGAGCTGCACGCGCACATGATGGCCGACACCTTTGTCGGCGGCAGCGAGACCAGCACGAACGCACTCTCCTCGGGCGTCTGGCTGTTATGCCAGTTCCCTGACCAGTACGCGAAGTTGAACGCCGACCCGGAGCGCCATCTGCGCAACTTCATCGAGGAGGTGTTACGGCTCGAGTCTCCGGTGCAGGGGCTGTTCCGCGTCGCCGCCAACGACATCGAGATGCACGGCGTCACGATCCCGAAGGGCACGACGCTCGGCATTCGCTACGCCGCAGCGAATCGCGACCCCGCGCAGTTCGAGAACCCCGACGCGCTCGACCTCGAGCGCAAGAACGCCGCGACGCATCTCGCCTTCGGCACGGGCGCGCACCACTGCCTCGGGGCTCCGCTCGCGCGCCGCGAACTCTATTGGGGCTTCAAGTCGCTGCTCGAGCGCGTGGACGAGATCCGCCTGGCGCCGGGCAAGAACGATTTCGCGATCGCGCCGAACTACTGCCTGCGCGCGTTGAAGGAACTGCACATCGAGTTCACGCCGCGCTGAATGCGGGAACTCCCCGCGACTACTTCCCCGCGTTCTCTTTGGCGGCCTGCGCGAGCGTCTGCTCCACCGGCCCGATCAGCCCCGCCGCGCGCGGATAGCCCGCGTAGTTCGCGACCGTAATCAGCACCTCGCGCACTTGCTCGGGCGTGAGCTCGCCATTCTTCAACGCCGCGCGCGTTTGAATCTGGAACGTGTCCTTCTCGCCGAGCGCGGCGATGATGCCCATGATCACGAGGCGCCGGTCGCGCAGCGAGAGCTGCTCGCGCGTCCAGACTTCTGCGAACAGTTGCTCGAGCATTAGGTCGCTGAACGGCATCACGCCCGGCGGCGGCGTCACCACGTCGCCGGCGTAGACTTTCTTCATCATCGCGACGCCGCGTTCGCGGCGCGTAGGATCGGACATCGGAGCCTCCTCGCAGGTTGCGCAGCCTACATCGCCTCGCGCTGCGGGTATCGTGGGCGCGTTCGGGAGGAACCGCTTGCGACGCGCGCCTGCGATCGTTCTCGCGTGTTTGTTGTGCAGCGCTGCGCCCGGGCTGGCGCAGGAACGTCCCTACGCGTTGACAGAGACTCGCGCGCCGTGCGCCGCCTTCGACCCGCTGCGCCGCCCGCACTTCGGCGACCTGCACGTGCACACCGCCTACTCGTTCGACGCGAACGCCGACGGCGCGCGCGGCACGCCGCGCGATGCGTACCGCTTCGCGAGAGGCGAACGCGTCGGGATCCCGCCTTACGACGAGGCCGGCAAGCCGCTGCGCTCGGCTCGACTCGACCGCCCGATCGACTTCACCGCGGTCACGGACCACGCCGAGATGTTCGGCGAGATCCGCGTGTGCCGAGACTCGAATGCGGACGGCTACTGGAGCGTCCCGTGTTTGTTATTGCGCAACCTGCCGGAGGTCGGCTTCCGGTTGTTCGGCTGGAAGACGCTCTACGCGAAGGCACGCTTCGACCTGTGCGGCGAGAACGGGGCGGGCTGCCGGGCGGCGGCAAACACAGTCTGGGCCGAGATCGCAGCCGCCGCCGAGGAGGCCTACGACCGCTCGCCTGCCTGCCGCTTCACGAGCTTCGTCGGCTACGAGTGGACGGGCAGCGTGGGCATGGGGCAGAACCTGCATCGCAACGTGATCTTCCGGAATGCCCACGTTCCGGAATCGCCGATCTCGTGGACCGATTCCGCTTCGGCACTGGACCTCTGGCGCCGGCTAGAGGCGGGCTGCGTAAAGGGGATTCCGGGCTGCGATGTCCTCACGATCCCGCACAACTCGAACTTGTCAGGCGGCTCGATGTTCGAGTCCGCATCCATCGAGAGGGTCGAGGATGCGGGCCGTGAGATCGGCGCCGCTGAAGCGAGACTGCGCGCGCGTTGGGAACCGCTCGTCGAGATCTTCCAGCACAAAGGCGACAGTGAGTGCGGCGCGGGCGCAGGCTGGAGCGACGAGGATTGCGGCTGGGAGAAGCTCCCCTACGACAATTTCGGCTCCCAAACGAACCCGCTCGCCGAACGCAGCAGCGCTCCGCGCGCTTCGTTCGTGCGCGCCGCGCTCGCGAAGGGATTGCAGGTCGAGCGGCAGTACGGCGCGAACCCGTTTCGTTTTGGCGTGATCGGCAGCACCGACACCCACATCGCGACGCCGGGCCTCACCGACGAGGCCGGGCACCCGGGCCACGGCAAAGCCCGCGCCGCTTCGAGCGACGGCGCGGCCCGCGGCTGGAGCGACGAGCCCGAGTTCAATCCCGGCGGGCTCGCGGTGTTATGGGCTGAAGAAAACACGCGCGACGCGCTGTTCGCCGCGATGCAGCGTCGCGAGGCCTACGCGACGAGCGGCACGCGGCCCACGCTGCGCTTCTTCGGCGGCTGGAGCTACGACGCAGCGCTCTGCAGCGACCCGCGCTTCGTCGCGAAGGGCTACGCCGGTGGTGTGCCAATGGGCGGCGTGCTCCCGGCGCGCCCCGCGAGCGCGGGCGCCCCGGTTTTCGTCGCGTCCGCGCTTCAAGATGCCGGCGCGGCGGATCGGCGCGGAACGCCGCTACAGCGCATCCAGATCGTGAAAGGTTGGCTCGACGCGAAGGGCCAGACACGCGAACGCGTGCTCGACGTCGCCGGAGGCCCGAACGGCGCGAGCGTCGACCTCTCGACGTGCACACCCAGCGGAGTCGGCGCAGCAGCCCTCTGCGAGGTGTGGAGCGACCCCGAGTTCGATCCCACGGCGCCGGCATTCTATTACGCGCGCGTGCTCGAAAACCCTACTTGCCGCTGGACCCAACACGTCTGCGCCGCGGCGCGCGTGGACTGCGCGATTCCGGACTCGGTTCCCGACGAGCTAGCGCTGTGTTGCGCGCCTCTGCACCGGCCGGTGCAGCAAGAGCGCGCCTGGACGAGCCCGATCTGGTATTCGCCCGCGAAGTGACCGCGTTCACTGGGCGCCTAACGCTTCGCAACGATCTCCGCTGCGCGCTCCACCTCGGCCAGCTCCGCGGTCGCGGGCACGAGGAAGCACTCTTCGCAGCCCGCGGCTTCGAGGTTGTCGAGGGCTTCGCGCACGGCGTCGGGCGTCGAGCGGTCGACCATCTTCGCGAGCGCACGGCCCGCGGCTTCGCCGAACACGCGCGTGTAGTCGTAGACGTAATTGCTCAGCTTCGCCTGCGCGTCGCCGCTGGCGAGGGACAACCAGAATCCCCCGATTTTTCTGGGCGGCGTGGGCCGCAAAGCGACGGCCCACGCATGGTCAGTCAGCTGAAGGAAGCGCGCGATCTCGTGCTTCTCGCCGTTGCCGCTCCACACATACACGCCGTCGGCCCAGTGCGCGGCGCGCGCGAACGCTTTCGGACCCATTACGCCCGCGAAGATCGGCGGGCCGCCCGCGCGCGAGGGGCGCAGGCCGACGGGATCCGCGCCCGCGAACGGCGGCTAGCCGCGCCAGATCTCGCGCATGCGCGCGACTTGCTCGTCCATCCTTTGGTGTCGCTTCGCGAAACTCGCGCCGACCGCGCGATAATCGACCTCGCGCCCGCCAACGCCGACACAAACCTCGACGCGGCCCGGGCCCGCGAGCGCATCGAGCGTCGCGATCTCGTGCGCGGCGGCGACCGCGTCGTGCATCGGCAACACGTAGAGCGTGGGCACGATGCGCACCCGCGAGGTAACCGCGGCAGCCGCCGCCATCGTCGCGCCGAGCGAGACGGTGGGGCCCGTAACACGTTCGCCGCAGGAGATCGCGTGGAACGGCCCAGCTTCGATCGCGCGCGCCCAGCCGAGCAACGTGGCGCGATCAAGCCCGGCCTTCATGTAGGGCAGGCAGACGCCGACTCTCATGCTCGCGCTCACTTCGCGCGCGCTCTCGCGAGCGCGTCGCGCAGCTCGCGCTTCAGGATCTTGCCCGCCGGGTTGCGCGGCAGCGGCTCGCTCTGCCACTCGACCACGCTCGGAATCTTGAAGCCAGCGATGCGCTTGGCGAGGTGCGCGCGCAACTCTTCCTGCGTGAGCGCCGAGCCCGCGCGCAGGTGAAGCGCCACCGCGACTTCCTCGCCGAGCCGCTCGTGCGGCAAGCCGAACACCGCGCACTCGTACACCGCCGGGTGTTCGTAGATGGCGGCCTCCACCTCGGCGCAATACACGTTCTCGCCCGCGCGCAGCACCATGTCCTTGGCGCGATCCGATACGTACACGAAGCCTTCGTCGTCGATGCGGCCGATGTCGCCGCTGCGCAGCCAGCCATCGACGATCGTCTGTGCGGTCGCTTCGGGCTTGTTCCAGTAGCCACGAATTAGGTGCGGACCGCGGAACCAGATCTCGCCTACCTCGTCCACGCCGAGCACGCGGCCATCGGGGTCGGTCACGCGCACCTCGACCACCGGCACCGTGCGCCCCGAGCTGGTGGGCTTGCGCACATAATCATCGCCCGCGTTTTGCGGGCCGTACGCGTTCGTCTCGGTCATGCCGTAGCCGATGTTCGGACGGCCCTTGCCGCCAAAGCTTTTGTCGATGCGGTGCACGAGCTGCGGCGGAGCGGGCGCGCCGCCGCCGCCCACCGCAACGAGGCTCGAGGTGTCGCGCCGCGCGAACTCCGGCGATTCGATCAGATCCCACGCCATGGTCGGTACGCCGACGAAGTTCGTAACGCGCTCGCGCTCGATCAGCTCGAGCGCGCGCGTTGGCTCCCACTTGTACATCATCACGAGCTTCGTGCCGGCCGCGAAGGACGTGAGCATTACCGCCACGCAACCTGTTACGTGGAAC
>JANNDT010000130.1:0-25473 GCA_031387905.1 Deltaproteobacteria bacterium | reverse complement strand
GGGAAGAAGAAGCTGTTCATCCACCACGAGAACTGCGTCCACTGCAAGACCTGCGACATCGCAGATCCTTATCAGGTGATCACCTGGACGCCGCCGGAAGGTGGCGAGGGGCCGGATTACGCGGGGATGTAGGCGTGCGGGGGTAGGGTCGCTGAACCATCCATCGAGGCCTGCAGTTCCTCCTTGTTTACTTCGCTCGCCTCCGAGGACTACGGCTCGCTGCGCGCTTCGCTTGCGGCCTCGCGCCCTAATCAGGAGGCGCCGCGTTATCGAGGCCGTGACCGCGCCCAGCTAGATGCGTGACGCGCCGCAGCCACTGCTAGAACGATCTCGATGACGTGGCGCCTAGGTTTAGGGCGCGAGGCCGCAAGCGAAGCGCGCAGCTCGGGGGAGTCTTCGACCCCGAGCGAAGTAAACAAGGAGGAACCGCGAGCCTCGATGGATGCAGGAGAGGCGCTGATCGCGCCGCTACATCCCCGCGTAATCCGGGCCTTCTCCGCCTTCCGGCGGCGTCCAGGTGATCACCTGATAAGGATCGGCGATGTCGCAGGTCTTGCAGTGGACGCAGTTCTCGTGGTGGATGAAGAGCTTCTTCTTTCCGGGCCGCTCGCCGTCGTCGATCATCTCGTAGACGGCGGCGGGGCAGAAGTGCTGGCACGGGTTGCCGTACTCCTCGGCGCAGATGTCGCGGCACAGATCGGTGTCGGCCACCACCAGGTGCGACGGCTGATCGGCCTCGTGCGCAGCCCCTGAGAACTGCACCAGATGCTCCTTCGAGAAGGTCAGCTTGCCGTCGAACTCGAACTTCTCCGGCTCGCGCTGATTCGCGGGCAGCTCGGAGAGTTTCTTCATGGCTCTGTGGCCGGCTTCGAAGCGGATGTTGTCGATGAGGCCGCGGCCGCCCGACAGGAACATTCGAACTGGCTCGTTCAGCACGAAGAACGGCAAGCCCAGCGAGAACGCGCCGTGGAAGTTGCGCGCCTGCATGTGCTCTTCGTGAGCCCAGCTGCTCTGGTAGCGCTCGCTGTAACCGCCGAGCGTCACGGATGTGAAGTCGTTTGCGGCGAGCGCGTCGGCCACGGTCTCCGCGGCCATCATCCCGCTCTTCATTCCCACATGGACGCCCGCGAGCTTCTCCGCATTACAGAAGCCGGCCGCGTCGCCGATGATCAGGGCGCCGTCGCAATAGAGCTTCGGCATCGAGGACATGCCGCCCATCGGGATCGCCTTGGCGCCGTATCTCACGAGCTCTGCGCCGTCGAGCAACTCGCGCATGAACGGGTGCGTCTTGAACTTCTGCGCTTCGAGGTGAGGATCGTGGAACGGGCTGTGCGCGTCGAGCGCGCACACCATGCCGTACGACACGAGGTTGTCCTGCAGGTCGTACAGCCACATGCCTCCGAAAAATTTCGGCAGGTTCAGCGGCAGCATGCCGTGGATCACGCGGCCCGGGCGGTGCTTCTCAGGTTTGACGCGCCAGATTTCCTTGATGCCCGTCTCGTAGACCTGCGGGTTCTCGCCCTCGAGGTCGAAGCGTTCGACGAGCTGCTTGGTGAGGCTGCCGCGCACGCCTTCGCCGAGCACCGTCACTTTGGCGCGAATGTCCATGCCGACCTGATAAGTGGCCTTCGGCTTGCCGTGCTTGTCGACGCCCATGTCGCCGAGCCGCACGCCCACGACTTTGCCGCCCTCGATCAGCAACTTGTCGCCCGAGAAGCCGGCGTAGATGTCGATGCCGAGCGCCTCGCACTTGCCGGCCAGCCACTTCGCCACCTTGTTGAGCGACGCCACGTGGTAACCGCGCTTCTTGAACATCGGCAGGTTCATCGGCAGCGGAATCGCGAGGTTGCCGACGAACAGATAGGTCTTGTCATCGCTGCAGATGTACTCCGTCGGGAAGCCTTGCTCGACGAAGTCGGGCATCAGCTCGGAGATGCCCTTCGGGTTGATCACTGCGCCCGAGAGCAGGTGGTCGCCGACCTCGCGGCCCTTCTCGATCACCAGCACAGCGGGTTTCTCGAGCCCGCGCTGCTCGCACGTCTTCACCAAGTGGTAGGCGGAGGCCAGCGTCGCCGGGCCGGCGCCAACGTACAGCACGTCGACTTCCATGACTTCGCGCTCGACGGGGGCGTTCATGCGGATCTCCGGGCCTTTTGATGCAGCAAAAACGAAGGGCCGACGATAGAAGAGGGGAGTCTCGGGTCAAGCAGGTTCCGGTCCGCGAAGCGATTCGCGCAAGGTCGGATTCCTCAATCGAATTGCCGCGTTGACCCGTTTTTTCCACTCCCCTATGTTGCGCGCCCTTCGCGTCCCAGCCCGGCGATTCGCGGCAATTGGAGAGACGATGGCGACGATGATCACGGAAGAGTGCATCAACTGCGGCGTGTGCGAGCCGGAGTGCCCGAACGACGCGATCACCGAGGGCGAAGAGACGTTCGTGATCGACCCGGCGCTCTGCACCGAATGCGTCGGCTTCCACGAGACGGAGCAGTGCGCGGAAGTTTGCCCGGTCGATTGCTGCGTGCCCGATCCCAATAACCTGGAAGCCGAGGCGCTGCTGTTCGACCGCGCCAAGGCGCTCCATCCGGACAAGTCCGCGGGCTTGGCGCTCAGCGCCGACACCTCGCGCTTCCGCAAGTAATCGCGCGAGGGGCTGGTGCGCGCGGAGTCGGCCATCGTCGACATCGCGCGCGACTTTCTCGCCGTCTACCGAGAGTTGCGCCGCATCGCGAGCCAGCAGGCCGCGGGCGCGCTGCGCTTCGACGAAGTGCGGCGTTTCGTCGGCGACGACGAGCGCAGCGTGCTCTACCGGCTGAAGGAGCGCTGCCACGCGCTGTTTCGCAGCGACTCGGTGGGCGACCCAGTCGAGATCGGCGGCAGTGCGCTGTTCGATCTCGCGGTGGGCTCGCTCTTTCATGAAGCGATGAAGTTGCGCGAGAACCTGTATCAGAGCGCGGTCTACGCGCCGAAGGTGGACGCGCTGCGCGGCAGCGGCGTCGACGACGCGGGTGGCTTGTTACGCGAGTTCGACAAGATCGTGAACGACGCGCGCCAGCGGCTTGCGGAATCCGTCGCGGAATCGCAGGTGCTGCTGAGCCAGACCACGGCGCAGTTCCGCGTGCTGCTGCGCAGCTTCGCCGCGAACGGAATGCTCGCGCGCTTCCTGGTCGAACACGCCGCGCTGCTCGCCGAGACGTTCGCGTGCAGCGAGGACGAAGCGCTCGCGGATCTTTACGGCAGTGCGGGCGTCGCGTGGCGGCGTGCGGCTTGGTCGTACCTAACGAGTGGATTTTTCGCGGAGACGAGTCGCGCGCTCGCCGAGGCCGAGCAGCGCGGTGAGTCGCCGAGCGAATTCGCGCGACAGCGAGCATTCGCCGACGGCATGAGCGCGTACCTCGCAGGCCGCTACGGCGAGGCGATCTCGCGGATCTCCGCGTTCGCGGATGCGGACCCGTCCGCCGACGAGCGCCGGCTCGCGCCGCTCGCGGCCTCGGCGATGGCGCGCGTGCGGCAGTTCGTCGCCGCGGATAGCGCGCTCGCGGGCCGCGCAGCGCTGCTCGCTGAGCGTCTGCGCGCGCTCAGCCCGGCCCCCTAGGCGGGAGCCGGCACCGGCTTCCGGCTCGCGCGGAGCCAGAGCACGCTGCCGATCCCGATCATCGCGATGGAGATCCACTGCGCTTCCGAGAGCCCGAGCGCGACGCGCGTGTTGACGCGCAGAATCTCGACCGCGAAGCGCCCGCTGCCCGCGAGCACGAGGTACTCGGCGAACAAGAACGGGCTCGCCTTGCGCCGCCACCAGAGCAACGCACCGATCGCGACGAGCCACGCGACCTCGTAGAGCTGGGTCGGGTGAACGGTAAAGACCCGGTCGAAGTCGTCCTTCGTCGGCGGTTGGCCCTTCGGAAAGGCGACGCCCCACCAGCCGTTCGTGGCGCGGCCATAATCATCGCCCACCAGGAAGCAGCCGATCCGGCCGCAGGCCTGTCCGAACGGCGCGGCCGGTGCGACTGCCGCCAACACGGCACGCGTCGAAATTTTGTGAATGCGCGTACCGAGCGCTCCGGCGAGCACTCCACCCATTAGGCCGCCGAACCAAGTGAGCCCCGCGCGATTGAACAGCAGCGCCCACACGTCGCCGCCCTCGCGTACGACCGTGTCGATCACGTAGTAGAGCTTCGCGCCCGCGACCCCGCCTAGCACGGCGTACACCAGAATCGTCGACGAGAGCTCCGGGTCGAGGCCTTGCTCAGCCAGGCGCTTGCCGACGATCCAAGCCGAAACCAAGAACCCGACGGCCATCATTACGCCGAAGGTGCTGATCTCGAAACCGAACGGCGCCCAGAGCACGGGGTACATGGCGCGGCAACCTAGATAAAGCCAGCTAGCGCGCCAGCGGAATCGTGACGAGGAAAGTGGCGCCGTCGCCGCGCGCGCTCTCGACCCACGCGTGGCCGCGCCAACTCGCCGCGAGCTGGCGCACGATCGCGAGCCCGAGCCCGCGATGGCGCGCGCGCTCGTCATGTACGCAGCCGGAGTGGTCGGCCTCGAAGATGCGTTCGTGCAACTCGGGCGCGATGCCGACGCCGTTGTCCCTGACTCGCAGCGTCGCCATCTCGCCGCTGCACGCCACCGAGACACAGATCTCCGGCGGGACGGCGTCGCCCATGTGGTCGACGGCGTTACCGACCAGATTGCTCAGCAGCCGGTAAAGCTCGGCTCGGCGGCACGCCAACATCGGCGGATCGTCGGGCGCGAGGAGTCGAATCCCACGGCGCTCGAACTCTTGCTTGCGCTCCGCGCGGATCTGCTCGAGCACCTGAGAGATGTCCGCGTTCTCGAAGCCGTGCATCGGCGTGAGCGCGCTGCGCAGAATCCCATCCAGCGTGCTTGCCGACTGCTCGATGCGCGCGATTAGGTGCGCGGCGCGAGTGGTGGTGCCGGACGCGAGGTCTTCGCGCGCGAGCCGAGCGAAGCCGAGCACCGCCGAGAGCGGCGAGCGCAGATCGTGCGCCAGAGCATCGAGTGCGGCGGGCGCGCGATCTTCAAATTCGCAGAACAAGGCGCGGGCTGAGTGCCCCTCGCGTCCGAGCGGCTGCGCTCGCAGGAGCGCGCGGCGTTGGCGCCCGTCAGCGCAGCGCAGCCAGAGCGCCGTGCGTTCGGACCGGCAGCCGGAGAGCAGCTTTTCCGCGGCGTCGGCCT
The DNA here is from genome assembly GCA_031387905.1 of Deltaproteobacteria bacterium. Taxonomy (GTDB): domain Bacteria; phylum Myxococcota_A; class UBA9160; order UBA9160; family UBA6930; genus VGRF01. The sequence continues at coordinate 20,274 of JANNDT010000130.1, read as the reverse complement.
CGCCGAGACAGCCAAGTAACGCGGCAAACGGCGCGCCTTGGAGTTCGCTGGTGCATGCGAGCGCGAGCCCGCGGATCAGCGCGGGACTCGCCCCGACCACGAATCCGTCCCCGTCGAGCAGCATCGCGGCGGAGTCGAAGTGTTGAATCAGATCTGCGGCGAGTGTGTTCTCCATGGCCGCTTCAGCGCGCGGTGCCAAGCGGACCGCGGCCGCGAAATCCAGTGTCAGCGCTCCACTCATTATGGAGGCACGCAGCGGCTGGCCGCGGCCGTCGCGTAGAGCCCGCGGCGCCGGCGCTTCCGGGGTGCAGCGCGCGCATGCGAGCTCGCGTAGCGCCGCTGCCGCCAGCGCATCCGGGTCGGAGCCGGCGATCGCGGCGGCGAACTCGCGCCCGATGGCTGCCGCCGAGCCGTCGCGCGCGACCAACAGCGCGCGCGGGTGCAGCAGCCTAAAACTGGCGCTGATGTCGCCTCGGGACTGCGATTCGCTGATTGACTGCTGCAACTTCACCACAGACACCCACGCCCTACGGTCATCCGGAATCGCCCGCGGGGCACGCCATACTATCAGCGCACCGAAACGAGGGGAATCTCAAACACATAGGTGCGGTGCTCGCATCCGGGAGAAGCCAACCAGTCTCGAATTCGAGACGAACAGCCGGTGCCTGTGGGGTGGAACGTCCGATACGTTCGGGCACCCCCACCCCCGGCCGCGAGCGTCGCTGCTCGAAAGAGCGCGCGCGGCTTCCGGAGGCAGGGGACACCCCGGAGGGTCGTGCGAATGACCCGAATCCAAGTTCTCAGCCTCGCGCTCCTATCTCTACTACTGACGAGCGGGCGCCCGCCTCAGGCGCCCGACGCGGCGAAGCCCGTTGCTGCCCAGCCGTTCCGCGCCCCCGTAACCGCCCGGCTCGCGGAGTTGAACCCGCACCTCACTCCAGGCCAGCTAGAGCGAATCGAGGCGGCGGTACATCGCTCTGCCTCGAAGTATGGCCTCGCCCCAGAATTGGTCGTCGCCGTCATCGAAGTGGAGAGTTCCGGGAAACCCTGGGCGCACAGCCCGAAAGGCGCACTTGGGCTCATGCAGGTGATGCCGTACATGATTCGACCGATGGGGATGGCCGGGAATCCGTCGACGGTCGAAGCGAACATCGAGGCGGGCTGCGCGATTCTCGCCGGCAACATTCGGCGGCTCGGCGAGAACGACGGAATTTCTGCCTATTTCTGGGGCGGCAACATACGCGGCGCCGACTACTTGAACCGCGTCAACGCCGCTCGCGAGCGGCTCGAGACGGAGCTTCGTTCGTGAGCCCGCAGCGGCGTTCGGTGTGAAGCTCGATGCGCTGCGGCGAGTCGAGGGATCCTTCGCCGCGCCCGACGGTCTCACGTTGTTCCGTCGCGCCTGGCTTCCCGCCACGGCCCGCCGCGCGCTGCTCTTGGTGCACGGCTTCGGCGAGCACAGTGGCCGCTACGACGAACTCGCCAGCTGGTTCGCAGCGCGCGGCTGCGCGGTGCACGCATACGATCAACGCGGTCATGGAAGCTCGGCCGGTACCCGCACGCACGTCGACCGCTTCGATCAGCTGCTCGACGATCTCGCCAGCTTTCACGCCCTCGTTCGCGATGAGCACGCGGCCGTACCCATGACGCTCATCGGGCACAGCATGGGCGGACTCGTCGGCCTGGCCTACCTCGCAGATCGCCGTCCAGTGCTCGCGGGAGCGATCATCTCCGGCCCCGCACTCGCGCCGGATCGCGCGGTGTCGCGAGTGCGAGCCGTGCTCGCTCGCACGCTGCGCCGCCTCGCGCCGAAGCTCGCGATGGCGAGCGGCCTCGAACTAACGGGCCTTTCGCGCGATGAGGAGGTCGTGCGCCGTTATCTCGCGGACCCGCTCGTCGTGCGCACGATGACCGCGTCGCTCGGCGCCGAGTTGCTCGCGGCCGCTCCCGCGGTACGCGTTCGTGGCGCTGCGATCACGACCCCCGTGTTGTTACTCCACGGCCAGGCCGATCCGATCTGCCCGGTGAGCGCGACCGAGGAGTTCGCCGCCACGCTAACGGCGGAGGGAAGCGCGCTTCGGGTATATCCCGAACTGCGCCACGAGATTTTCAACGAGCCCGAGCGGCTGCGCGTGTTCGCCGACGCGTGGCAATGGATCGAGGAGACGCAGCCATGAGCGCGAAGCTCACGCATTTGGACGAGCAGGGTCGCGCGCGCATGGTCGACGTGGGCGCAAAGGAAGTGACTGAGCGCGTTTGCACCGCGCGCGCCGAGGTGCACATGGCGCGGGCCACGCTCGACGCGATCACCAGCGGCGCGACGCCGAAGGGCGACGTCTTCGCGACTGCGCGACTCGCGGGCATCATGGCCGCGAAGCGCACCGGCGACTGGATTCCGCTCGCGCACCCGATGCCGCTCGATGGCGTCGAGCTGCTGCTCGAGCCTGACGCGGCGGGCGAGTGCATTCGAATAGAAGCGACCGTGCGGGCGAACTGGCGCACCGGCGTCGAGATGGAGGCGATGGTCGCCGTCAGCGCCGCGGGCCTCACGATTTACGACATGTGCAAGGCCATCGACCGCGGCATGTCCGTCAGCAACGTTCGGCTGGTCCGGAAAGCCGGGGGCAAGAGCGGCGTCTGGACACGCCCGGGCGAGCGCGCCTGAAGCGGGCCGCGCAACTCGCAGCGAAGTTGCGCGTTGTACAGAGTGTGGTCGGCTCGCTGACTCTGGCGCGGCGAACGCCGTCCGATGGACTGGCGTAGCCGGAGGTCCGGCCCGATTGTCCGGGAACCGGACGGGAGGCGCGGTGTCGAATCCGCGTGGCATTCATGACGCAACCGATGCTTGATCGTGCTGGCGCCCTGCGAGCCCCTGGAGTCGACGAAATCCGCGCCGCCGATCCTGATCTGCCTCTGGTAGATCTCTGGCGCGGCGGGGATTTGCGCGCGTTCGGCGAATTGGTCCGCCGCCATCAGCGGAAAGTGTTCGGTCTCCTGACGCGCATGCTCGGCGACCGCGACGAAGCCGAGGACGCGGTCCAGGAGACCTTCCTCAATTTGCATCGCCACGGGCACCGCTTCCGAAGCGAAGCGCGCTTCTCGACGTTCGTGTACCGCGTCGCGGTCAACGCAGCACTGAACCGGCGCCGCAGCCAAGGGCGCCGTCGAGCCCATCTCGATGAGTACGCGAACGGGCAGGCGATTGGCGCTTCGCTGCCTTCGACGCCGCGCGGCCCCGAGGACGCGATGGGCGGTGGCGAAGTGCGCGACCGCGTTCAGCGCTGCTTGCAAGCGCTGCCGGAGGCCTTGCGCGCGCCCGTCGTTCTCTACGACATCGAGGGTCTCAGCTACGGCGAGATCGCAGACATCCTGCAGATTGCGGAAGGCACTGTGAAGTCGCGGATTCACCGAGCGCGCCACGCCCTGCGCCGCGAGCTCGCAGATCTCGCTCGCGAAATCGGAGCCAGCAGATGATCCACGCGCGCCTGCGACGCCAGCTCTCGGAGCACCTCGACGGAACGCTCGGCGCGCGGGCGCGACAGCGCGTCGAGCGCCACTTAGCCGGTTGCGAGGAATGCCGCGCCGAGCTGGCCGATCTACGCGCCACTGTCGCGTTGTTACGGTCGCTGCCGGTCGTCGAGGAGCCCGAGTATCTCGCTACGCGAATTCTGGCGCGCGTCGAAGCGGGTGAAGCGTCGCCGACGGGGTTCGACCGATTATGGGCTGGCGCCGCGGCGCTGCTCACCGGGAGTTGGGCGCCGGCCTTCGCGGCGGTCAGCGTGTTGTTCGTGGTCTTTACGTTCTTGCGCGTGCAGGTCGACGTGAGGCTTCCATTCGAAGTCACGCCAGAGCAAGCGCCGGCCCCAGGCTCAACGCCGGTCGCCTTCGAAGCCAGCCCGCTGTTCTCTCAGCCGATTCGGCTCGTTCAGACGACCGCCCCGCTCGAGACGCGCCGGCGCTTCGATCCGATCGTGTTGATGGACGCTTCCGGCGTCGACCGCGCTTGCGGAGCGAATCCGCGCGTATCGACGTGCGAGGGGTTCCGCCAGCGACTGCTCCGGCTCGCGCTCGAGAATCCGCCGGAGTTCGTGAGCGAAGTGCACGCATTCTCGCCGGCCTCCCAAGAGCGAGTGCTGAGTGCGGTTTCGCGGGAAGCGAAGCGCTCGGGGGATGCCGAAGTCATCGTGTCTGGGCTCAGCGCCGTTCGCGATCCGCGCGCGTTTCCGCTCGTCGTGCGTTTTCAGCGCACGATTGCGTCTCGCGATTGACCGCTTCCCGGCGAGCTCGGATCGCCGGTGATAGGGTCGCTCGCGATGTCGCATCGAGTTCTCAGGGACGCCTTCGCGCGCGCGATCTTGCTCGCGTTGAGCGGGGCGTTCGCAGCGCGGGCGAGCGCCGACGCCCGCATCGATCTCGTGCCCCACCGCTCAGCGCCCTGGCGCGCCGAGCGGCTGATTGCGCCGTTTCGCGCCGCCACGCGCGGGCCGCGAGAGCTGCGAGTGACTACGGAACCGGCGGGCGCGCGGCTCGCGCTGGCTTACGCGCGGGACGGCATTGAGCAGCGCAGCGCGAGCGGCGTCGCGCCGCTCGAACTGCGGCTGCCGAGCCTCGCGAACACCGCACCGGGAGACAGCCTCACGATTCGCGCGGAGCAGGACGGCTTCGCGCCGCGCGAGGTCGTGCTCGCAGCGAGCGTCGCAGGCCCCGAGTTACGCATCGTGCTCGCGCGCCTGCCGAATCGCATACTGGCAGTGTCGCTGCTCGAACTCGGCGATCGCGCGCGCTTGACCCTAATCAGCGAGCAGCCGCTCGACGCTCGCTTCACCAACTCCGAGCAGGGCTGGCGGCTGGTGTTGCCGGGAGTCGCCCTCGACGCGCGTTTCGAGACTGCGCTCGCTGCAATTCACGGCGCCACCGTCGCATCGGCGACGGCGAGCCTGCTCGCGCGCGACGTGCGTCTCGAACTCACGCGCGGCGGCGCCGACGGCGGCCGCGAGGTGCGCATGACGACCGGCGTCGAGCCCGTGCGCGCGCTGCATCGTTTCGCACTCGACTGGGTGCCGGCCGACGGCGGTGCGGCATCGCTCGCAGCCGCGCGTACCGCAGTCGCCGCCCACGGGATCGGCGACCGGCGCGGATGCGGAGCGGAGTTCGATCGCGCGCTGCGCGCTGCGCTCGACCCAGCCGAGCTGTCGCGCGCGCTCGCGCCGCGCGGCGCATTCACGGACGCATTTCTTCCGCTCGCGCTCGAGCGCCTCGCGGAGTTGTCCGCGAACGGCGAGATCACGCTGCGCGATGGCTCGCGCGCCACGCTGGCACGCCCACTCGAACGCGAGCGCATCCTCGCGCAGCCGGCAGACGTGTTAGGGCTGCTCGACGTGTTGCATTCGCTCGCCGCGTCGCTCGCAAAAGAGGGGGCGGTGCAGCCGGCGCTGCACGCCTGGTTGGCACCCGAACTCTCGGAAGCGGAGTTCGCTGCCGCATTCGAGCGCGCCGCGTCCGCCAAAGCTCGCTGCGACGCGCAGCCCTAATCGTTTCTCGCTCCGCGGTCCCGCGGAAGCTCGACATGCAATCTCACGACGACCGCCCAGATCGACCTCGCGAGCGACTGTTCACGCACGGGGTCTCGCAACTCTCAGATGCGGAGCTGATCGCGCTGCTGCTAGGCACCGGCGCGCGCGGCCGCTCCGCTGCAAGCGTCGCGCGCGAGTTGCTCGCTGCCGGCGGGCTCGCGGCGCTCGCGCAGGCCGCGCCCGCAGAGCTCGGAATCATTGCTGGCATCGGGCCAGCGAAGGCGGCGAGCGTGTTGGCTGCGTGCGAACTCGGTCGCCGCCTCGCGGCGAAGCCGCTGCGGCGAGGCGATCGCATCGGCTGTCCCGAGGACGTGCATCGCCACTTCCACGCGCACCTCCGCGATGCGCCCGCCGAACAGTTCCACACCGTGCTGCTCGACAGCCGCCACCGCGTGATCCGCAGCGTGCTCACTTCTCAGGGCACACTCACGGCGAGTCTCGTGCACCCGCGCGAGGTGTTCCGGCCCGCGCTGCGCGAGGCCGCTGCTGCGCTCGTCCTCGTGCACAACCACCCGAGCGGCGACCCGTCGCCCAGCCCGGAAGATCGCGAGATCACGCGCCGCCTCGCGCAAGCGGGAGTGCTGCTCGGCATTCCCGTGCTCGATCACGTGATCGTTGCCGACCGCGGCTACGCGAGCCTGCGCGAGGAGGGAGACCTGCCGCCCGGGCCGAGCCTGGATGCGTAGGCAGCGCGCAACTTCCGGGGTAAAGCGCGCCTCGGAGCGTGCCGAACAAGCGCTCATGACGCGCAAGATCACCGGATCGTCGCAGCCCGAGCGCCGCCGCTCGTCGCGCGAGCGCGCGCAGATCCAGGTTCAGTACGAGAGCATCGACGAACTCTTCACTGAGTTCACCCACGACATCAACGAGGGCGGCGTGTTCGTAGCCACCGAGCGGCCGCTGGATCCCGACGAGCCCGTCGAACTCGTTTTTCAGCTTCCGGGCAGCAAAGATTCCATCCGAGTGGCCGGTCGCGTCGTGCGCGTGCAGACGAAGGAAGTGGACGGCGCCGCCGGCATGGCAATCGCGTTCGATCCGCTCGACGCGGCGGCTCGCGCAGCGATCGACCGCCTCGTTCGCAACCTTCGGAGCGATGGCCGCTAGCGAACTTCCCTAGAACGGGATCTCGTCGTCAGCAGGCGGCGGGCCGTTGTCGAAGCCGCCGCTCGTCGGAGCGCCGCCTCCGCCTTGGCTTCCTCCGCGTGGCGCGCCGCCACCGCCACTGCCACCACCACCCGCCGCACCGCCACCGGCGCCAGCGCCGCCAGGGCTACCGATGAACTGCACCGTGTTCGCGACGACCTCCGTCGTGCGCTGCTTCTGGCCTTCCTTGTTCTCCCACTCGCGCGTCTGCAAGCGGCCTTCGATGTAAACCGTGCGGCCCTTCGCGAGGTACTGCGCGCACAACTCAGCGGTGCGTCCCCACGCGACGATCCGGTGCCACTCGGTTTTCTCCTCGCGCCCGCTGCCGTCCTTCTTGTTCCACGATTCGCTCGTGGCGATCGAGAAGTTCGCGACGGGTTGTCCACCCGGCGTGTACCGCAACTCCGGATCGCGCCCGAGGTTTCCAAGGAGGATGACTTTGTTGACGCTTGCCATGTGATCGTCTCCGACGGAGAGGGGGTGAGAGCGCCATCTTGGTTGGTCGAGCAAGGTGCGTCAAGCGTTCGCGCTACGTTGCCGCGTCGATTCATGCGCTACGTCGTCCGCTTCTGTCTGATTGCGCTCTACACCGTCTTCTGGGGCGCGCTCGCGATGCCCGCTGCGCCATTCAGCGGTGAGGCGATCGTGTGGGTCGCGCGCAACTGGATCCGCTGGATCTTCGCGACGTGCGGAATTCGCGTCGAAGCGAGCGGGCTCGAGCACGTCGCAGCGACCAAGACCGCGGTCTACATGTCGAACCACCAAAGCGTGCTCGACATCGGCGCGATCGTGGAATCAATGCCGGTCTCGTGGCGCTTCGTCGCGAAAAAAGAACTCACGTACATCCCGTTCTTTGGCTGGGCGCTCGGGCTCTCCGACCAGATCGTGATCGATCGCAAGAGCCGCCGGCGTTCCGTCGAGAGTCTGCGACGCGCGGCCGAACGCATCCGCGGCGGCGTCAACGTGATCATCTTTCCGGAGGGCACCCGCAGCCCGACCGGAGTGCTTCAGTCGATGAAGAGCGGCGGCTTTCACCTCGCGGTCGACGCACAAGTGCCGGTGATCCCTGTGACCGTCTCGGGCAGCCGCAGCCTGATGCCCGCGGGCTCGCTGCGCGTGCGCTCGGGCACGATCAAAGTCGTCTACGGCGCACCGATCCCAACCGCCGGGCTGTCGAACCGCGATCGCGAGGCACTGAAGCAGCGAGTCGCGGAGGCGATCGAAGCGGGATTCGACGCGGAACTGCAAGCGCGCGGTTGACGCTCCAACGCGGCGCTGGGTAGCTTGCTCGCGTTGCCCATCGCGGGGGTGAGGGGCGCCATGGCCAAAGTTGCGGCCGGCCGAAAAACACGTGCGCGCGCCGCGAGCCTCGGCGCGCTGTTCGGCGATAGCGCCGTAGCGCGAGAAGCAGCCGGCGTGCTGCTACTCGGCGTCGTCGCCATCGCTGCGCTCGGGCTCTGGAGCTTCGACGCGCACGATGCGGTGTTCCGCTGGGTCGCGGTGAAGAACGCGGGCGGCGTTGCAGGCGCGAGCCTCGCGGGCCTGCTCGTACGCTTCGCGGGCGTTGCGGCGTGGGGAATCGTGCTCGCGGTCGGCGCGATCGCCGCACAGCTCCTGACTGCGGGCCGACTCGTCGTGCCGCGCCAGTTCTGGATCGCGGCGGGCGTTTCGTTCATGGCCATCGCGGCCTTGCCAGCGCTGCTCGCGATGCTCCGGCCGGATCGGTTCGTGACGCTCAGCGGCGGCTGGCTCGGCAGTTCGCTCGCTGGAATCGAGTCCGCGCTATTGAGCGCCTACGGCGCGTTCGTGCTGAACGCGCTGCTGCTCGCGGTCGGAATCGCAGGCTTCTTCGGGGTGCCCGCGGGTGAGGCGCTCGCTGCGCTCGGACGCGGCGGCGTCGCAGCTTCCCACCTCGCTGGACGCGCATCGATCGCGTTCGGGCGCTGGGCGCAGCGCGCTGCGATTTCGAGCTACGCGGCGGCGGAGCACGCCTACACGCAGCTCCAAGTGTGGCGCGAACAGCGTGCGCGCCGAGAGCGGGTGGCGGCGGCGCGCGGAGACCTCTCGCCGGAGCTTCCGCTGGACGAGCCGGCTGCGATTGCGGGCGAGAGTCCGGGCGCGGCATCTCCCGAAACGCCGGCCGCGCAGCCGGCGTCTGCACGCGCCCGCGGCGCTGCGCCCGCAATCGTCGATCACGCGCGCGAGCGCAGGCGTCAACCAGAGCAGGAAACCTTCAGCTTCGCCGAGAACACCTCGACCGGGCCGTATGTGCCGCCTGATGTCGCGGAGATCTTCCAGCCGCCGCCCGACAACGCGCGCCGCTACGACCGCGAGAGCTTGATCATGAACTCGCGGATCCTCGAGAAGAAGCTCGCGGATTTCGGCGTGCTGGGCCGGGTTCTCACGGTGCACCCGGGCCCCGTGATCACGATGTACGAGTTCGAGCCGGCGCCTGGCGTCAAGGTCAATCGCATCACGAACTTGTCGGACGATCTCGCGCTCGCGCTGCGCGCGCTCTCGGTCCGCATCATCGCGCCGATTCCGGGCAAGTCGGTGGTTGGCATCGAGGTCCCGAACACGGAGCGCGAGACGGTCTACATCCGCGACGTGCTCGAGGCGCGCTCGTTCCGGCAGAGCGGCAGCCGCCTCACCCTCGCGCTCGGCAAAGACATCTTCGGGAACCCTGTGGAGGCGGACCTCGCTGCGATGCCTCACCTGCTCGTCGCAGGCGCGACTGGCACCGGCAAGAGCGTTTTCCTGAACTCGCTGCTCTGCTCGATTCTGGTGCGCGCCACGCCCGACGAAGTGAAGTTGCTGCTGGTCGACCCGAAGCTGCTCGAACTCTCGGTCTACGAGAAGATTCCGCACCTAATTGCTGACGTGGTGACGAACCCCAAGCGCGCTTCGGCGGCGCTGCAGGGCATCGTGCTCAAGATGGAGGAGCGCTACCAGCAGATGGCGGCGCTCGGTGTGCGCAACATCGCGCAGTTCAATGCGCGCGTGGACGAGGCGAAAGCGGCGGGCGAGAAGACCTACCGCCTGCGGCCGAGACCTGGCGAAGCGGAAGGGCGCGAAGTCGAGTTCAAGCGCATTCCCTACATCGTGGTGGTCATCGACGAACTCGCGGACCTAATGGTCGTCTCCGCGCGCGACGTCGAGGAGTCGCTGCAGCGACTCGCGCAGATGGCGCGCGCATCGGGGATTCATCTCGTGCTCGCCACTCAGCGCCCGAGCGTCGATGTGCTCACCGGCATCATCAAAGCGAACTTTCCGGCGCGCATCTCGTTCCAAGTCTCGTCGCGCACGGATTCCCGGACCATTCTGGATCAGGGCGGCGCCGACCAACTGCTGGGACAAGGCGACATGCTCTTTCTGCCGCCGGGAACCTCGAAGCTCCAGCGCCTGCATGGCCCTTACGTGACGGAGCGCGAAGTCACGAAACTCGTCGCGCACCTGCGGCTGCAGGGCGCGCCGAAGTTCGACGAGGAGTTGTTGAGGATTCCCGAGGAGGGCGAAGACGGCGCCGCGATCGATCCCGACGACGTGGACGAGCACTACGATGTGGCGGTGAGCATCGTTGCGGAGACGCGCAACGCATCGATCTCGTATCTCCAGCGCCGCCTGAAGATTGGGTACAACCGCGCAGCGCGCATGATCGAGCAGATGGAGCGCGAGGGAGTCGTCGGCCCGCAGGTCGGCGTGAAGCCGCGCGACGTCTTCATCCGCCCGGCAGGCGAAGATGCGGATATCTGAGGCAAGGCGGGCGGCCAGGGCGCTCGCGGCCGCGCTTTGCATCTGTTCTGCGAGCGCGAGCACGGCGGGCGGCGACGCGGCGCCAGCAGCGCCCACTCCGCAAGCGAGCGCCCCGAAGCCCGCAGTTACGACCGACTGCGCGGCGACGCTCGTTGCTCGCGTGCAGGCGCGCTACGACCGCATCCGCGACCTCGAAGCGCGCTTTACGCAGCGCACCGCGAGTGCGCTCTCGCCCAGCGGCGATGTGTCGACGGGGCGCGTGACGCTCGCGAAACCCGGTCGCATGCGCTGGAGCTACGAGACGCCCGAGCCGAGCCTCGTGGTGAGCGATGGCGCGACGCTCTGGATCTACGACCCGGCGGCGCGCGAGGCGCAAAAGCTCGCCGTCGGTGAGAACTTCATGTCGGGCGCAGCTTTTCAGTTCTTGTTAGGCAGCGGCCGAATCGCGGAACTCTTCTCAGCTCACGCCGATGGCTGCACTGGCGCGCGCGCGCGGCTCACGCTCGTGCCCAAGGCCGAAGCGACGTACCAGCAGCTCGAGCTCGAGATCGACTCCGCTTCGGGCGAAGCGCACTCGACCGCGGTGCTCGATTTGTTCGGCAATCGCACCGATGTTGCGTTCACGGAAGTCCGCTACGACCGCGGCCCGGATCCGAGCGTGTTTCGTTTCACGCCGGAGCCCGGTGTGCGCGTCCTAGAGCTCGCGCCCACTGCGAACTGACGCGCTCCAATTTCCGACGGAGCGTCGGGATTCCGGCGGTTCGAGTTCTTCCGGAAGCAAACTCGCATCTCGCGGCGGCACCCCACCGGCAACTCCATGGCAGTTTCTCCCTAATCGCAGGCTCGCCGAGCCGCGCGGGTTCAGGGGCCTCCTTCAAGGACGTGGCCACGCGCTTTGCGAGCCGAGCCGCGCGCAGCGAGTGTTGACACGCAATTTCTCCACTCCTAGATTCGCCCGACCAGAAAGTCTCGAAAAAACGAGGACTTGGGGGCGCGTCTCGCATACTCGGGAGAGTCGGTTGCCTGCTCCGGTGTCGGCCCGACTGTCGCGCGCCCCAGAGAGTTCAAAACGGATTGCGCGGCGCATTGGGCCGCGCTCGAAACCAGAGCGACCCTGATGACTCGAGCAGCAATTCGACCCAGTGAACGCACATCGCGGGCTGCGGCGCCGTGCGCGGCACATGGCTTGCATTTGGACACGGCAGCCGAGCGCGTGACGCGGACGGCGTAGGCAGGAGAGGTCGCGATGAGCGAGTTCGACGAGTCTGGACGCCGCGGTTTCCTACGACGTTTCACGCCCACTGCGCCGGGTGGCACGCGGGACGCTGACGCTGAGAACGAGCGCGAGCGCGAACGCACGCTGGCGCGGTCGCTCCAAGAAGAAGCCGAAGATCTGCGCGAAGCGCTGCGCTTCTTCGGTGGCGATTCCACCGAGTTCCGCAGGCGGCTCGATCGAATCCTCGCGGAGTACGACGCCCAGCGCCGCCGCGCCACGCTCCTGCGCGATCAACTCGGAGACGCCGAGCGGCAGAATGAAAAGCTCGTCGCGACGCTGCAGGAAGCCAAACAGCAGATCGAGCTGCTGAAGGAAGAAGTCGACAAGCTGTGCGCGCCGCCCAACGGCTACGGCGTCTTCATCCGCAGTAACAAGGACAGCACCGCGGAGATCGTCGTCGACGGCAAGGCGATGCGCGTCAACGTGCACCCAAACGTCGACACGACAGTCTTCGAGGAAGGCCAACTCGTCGTGTTGAACGAAGCGTTCAACGTGGTGGAAGGCGCCGGCTTCACGCAGCGCGGAGAGATTACGGCGATCGTCGAGTTGCTCGGCGACGGCCGCGCAATCGTGCTCGGTCATACCGACGACGAGCGCGTGGTGACGCTCGCGTCGCCGCTGCGCCGCGAGCGCCTGAAGGCCGGCGACAACGTGCTGGTCGACGTCCGGACGCAGTACGCGTTCGAGAAGATGCCCAAGAGTTCGGTCGAAGAGGTCGCGCTCGAGGAAGTTCCGGACGTGACCTACGACCAGATCGGTGGCCTCGGCGAGCAGGTGATGATCCTGCGCGACGCGATCGAGTTGCCGTATCTACACCCCGAAGCTTTTGCGGAACACAAGCTGCATCCGCCGAAGGGCATCCTGCTCTACGGCCCGCCTGGCTGCGGCAAGACGCTGATCGCAAAGGCCGTCGCAAACTCGCTGGCGAAGCGCATCGAAGAGCGCACCGGCAAGGGGACGACCGCGTACTTCCTGAACGTGAAGGGCCCCGAGCTCCTCAACAAGTACGTCGGCGAGACGGAGCACAAGATTCGCGAAGTCTTCAAGCGGGCGCGCGAGAAGGCGAACGAGAACGTTCCGGTGGTGATCTTCTTCGACGAGATGGATTCGCTCTTCCGGATGCGCGGCTCGGGCATCTCGTCGGACATGGAAGCCACCGTCGTGGCGCAGTTTCTCTCGGAGATCGACGGCGTCGAGTCGCTGAAGAACGTGATCGTGATCGGCGCGAGCAACCGGCAGGATCTGATCGATCCCGCGGTACTCCGCCCGGGCCGCCTCGACTTGAAGGTCAAGGTGAACCGGCCTGACAAGAAGGCGGCGTACGAGATCTTCACCAAGTACCTGACGCCCGACTTGCCGCTGCACCCGACGATGCGCCAGCGCTTCGGCGACGACGCAGCGAAGATCGTCGATTCGATGCTGCGCGAGACGATCGAGCAGATGTACTCGACCGGCGATGAGAACAAGTTCCTCGAAGTCACCTACGCCAAGGGCGAGCGCGAGATCTTCTACTTCAAGGACTTCTCGAGCGGCGCCATGATCGAGAACATCGTCGCGCGCGCCAAGAAGACGGCCGTCAAGCGCCTGATCGATTCGAACGATCGCGGCATCAAGATCGAAGATCTTCATCAAGCGGTGCGGGACGAGTTCAAGGAAAACGAGGATCTCCCCAACACCACCAACCCCGATGACTGGGCGCGAATCTCCGGCCGTAAAGGCGAACGCATCATCAATGTGCGCACGCTAATTACGGGCATCAGCCGGAAAGAACGCTCCATCGAGAACGTCGACTCCGGGCAGTATCTGTAGGGACGGGGCCGCCCGTCACCCGGAGTTCGTGGAGCGCCGATGGCGATACCCAAGGTGATGGGGACGGAGATCGAGTTTGGCATCGCGGTCCAAGGGGACCGCGATTTCGACCCGATCTCGAGCTGCGTCCTGCTGGTGAATGCGTATCGCGAAGACCGGCTCGCGGACATTCTCTGGGACTACGACCAGGAGAATCCGCTCGCCGATGCGCGCGGCTTCCAGGTGGACGGCGAGAAATACACGCCGAACCAGCAAGAGAACATCGCGCGCAACAAGACGCTCGAGAACGGCGCGCGTTATTACGTCGATCATGCGCACCCCGAGTACTCGTGCCCGGAGGTGACGAACCCGCGCGAACTCGTGATTCACGAGAAAGCCGGCGAGCGCGTGGTCGAGATCTCGCGCCGCGAGGCGACCCAGCTGCTGCCGGCCGGCACGCAACTTCTCGTGCACAAGAACAACAGCGACCACAAGGGCAACAGTTACGGCTCGCACGAGAACTACTTGATGGACCGCCGCACGTCCTTCAAGCAGATCGTCGAGCACTTGATGCCATTCTTCGTGTCGCGCCAGGTTTACTCGGGCGCGGGCAAGGTCGGCAGCGAGAATCGCGCGCACCCTTGCGCGTATCAGCTCTCGCAGCGTGCGGACTTCTTCGAGACGGAGGTCGCACTCGACACGATGGTGAAGCGCCCGATCATCAACACGCGCGACGAGCCGCATGCGGATCGTGAGAAGTATCGGCGCCTGCACGTAATTGTCGGCGACTCGAACATGAGCGAGTACACGATCTGGTTGCGCCAAGGCGTCACTGCGATCGTGCTGTCGATGATCGAGGACGGCGCGATCGATCGCGATCTCACGCTGCGCGATCCGGTGCGCGGGATCAAGGAAGTCTCCCACGACACGACGCTGCGACGCACCGTCGAGATGTCGTCGGGCAGGAAGCTCACTGCGGTACAGCTGCAGCGCGAGTACTACGAACTCGCGCGGAAGTATCAGGTTGCGCGCGAGTTGCCGGCGTGGGCGCCCGAGATCCTCGACGCCTGGATCGACGTGCTCGACACGCTCGAGCGCGATCCGATGTCGCTCGCAGACCGGCTCGATTGGGTCGCGAAGAAAGCGATGATCGACGCCTTCCTCGACCGCAAATCGCTGGATTGGGAATCTCCGCAGGCGCAGATGCTCGATCTGCAGTTCCACGACGTGCGCCCTGAGAAGGGCCTCGCATATTTGCTCGAGCGCCAAGGCAAGCTGCGGCGCCTCGTCTCCGACGAGGAGATCGTGCGCGCGATCACCGAGCCGCCCGAGGACACCCGCGCGTACTTCCGCGGCCAGTGCCTCAAGCGCTACGGTGACTCGGTGTTTGGTGTGAACTGGGATTCGATCTCGTTCGGGATCGGCGACGAGCCGATCAAGCGACTGCTCATGGCCGAACCGCTGAGAGGCTCTAAAGCGCACGTCGCCGATCTCTTCGCGCGCTCACCCACTGCCGCCGACCTCGTGCGCAATCTGCGCGCCTGAAAATCCGGGGAGAACGACATGATTCGCCGCACGACTTTCGGGAATGACGCAGACGTCGCGGGCTTCGGCTTCGCGCGCACCGCAGAATCAGAGCAGAAGCAGAAGCAGGGAGGCGGCGAAGAGGGCGGAGGCGAAGGCACATCCGCCGAGGGCGGCAAGAAGCTCGCCAAAAAGGGCGAGGCGCTCAAAGAAGAAATGAACTCGTTGATGGACGAGATCGACAGCGTCCTCGAAGAAAACGCCGAAGAGTTCGTGAAGAACTACGTCCAGCGCGGCGGCGAGTAGGCCGAGCGCCGGTCGCGCGCGCGGGGGGCGTGCGCGTTCGGAGTTCGATCACGCGGTTCGATCACGCAGTTCGATCACGCAGGAGTGGGCGTGCAGTTCTGGGATGGCTACAAGGGTTCGAGCTTTCTCGAGTTGATCGCGATCGATCACGCGCAGCTGAAGCCGGACGTGGGCGGCTGGCTCGCGCAAGTCGGCGCCGTGCCCATGGTTCCGCACGGCACGACCTGCATTTCGCTGCGCTACGTCGATGGCGCCATGGTCGCAGCGGACCGCCTCGCGACGATGGGTTATCAGGTCGCGAGCCGCGAGATCGAGAAACTCTGGGTCACCGACCAATCGTCGGTGATGGCGATCGCCGGCGCGGCCGGCCCCGCGATCGAGATGGCGCGGCTGATCGCGATTCAGTTCGAGCACCGCGAGAAGATCGAGGGCGAGCCGCTCGAACTCGAAGGCAAAGCCAACACGCTCTCGCAGATGATTCGCCAAAACTTGCCCGCCGCGATGCAGGGCCTCGCGGTGGTGCCGCTGTTCGCAGGCTACGACGTGCGCCGCAAGACCGGCCGCGTGTGGAAGTACGAGATCACCGGCGGGCGTTACGAGGAGCGCGAGTACGAGAGCATCGGCTCGGGCTCGCTGTTCGCGCGCGAGTCGCTGAAGAAGAGCTTCATGCCGGAGGCGACGCGCGCAGATGCGCTGCTGATGGCGATCGAGGCGCTGAAGGATGCCGCGGACGAAGACCGCGCGACCGGCGGTGTCGATCTCGAGCGCGGCATCTACCCGCGCGTGAAAACCTGCACGGCGCGCGGCGTCGAGGACATCTCGGACGAAGAGATCGCGCAGGCGTATCAGCGCGTGCTCGAACGCCGGCGGCGGCCGCGCGGCTAGCGCGCAACCCAGAATCGGAACCCGGAGAAGCGAGCGATGGCCTTCCCGTTCTACGTGAACCCGGAGCAGATGACCGCCGAGAAGGCGGAGTACGCGCGCAAGGGCATCGCGCGTGGCAAGTCGATCGTGACTCTCGAGTACGAGGGTGGCGTCCTCATGGTCGCCGAGAATCCGACGAAGCTTCAGAAGGTCGGGGAGATTTACGATCGCATCGGATTCGCGGGCGTCGGCAAGCTCAGCGAGTTCGATCGCCTGCGCAAAATGGGCATCCAGTGGGCCGACGTGGAGGGCTACCGCTTCAGCCGCGGCGACGTGCGCGGCAAGGCGCTCGCCAACGTCTACTCGCAGGTGTTAGGCGAAGAGTTCACGCGCTCGCCGAAGCCGTTCGAGGTCGAGATCGTGGTCGCAGAAGTCGGCGACGAGAGCCTCGCGGGTCACGAGAAGAACGCGCTCTTCAAGATTGGCTTCGACGGCACGATTCAAGACCAAGAGGGCTTCATCGTGATCGGCGGCAGCGTCGACAACTTGCAGAACCACATGTCGAGCCAATACCGCGCTGGGCTGTCGTTGGCCGCGGCGTTGAAGCTCGGACGCGACGCCCTGCATCGCGCCGAGAACGGCAACCCCGATCTCGGTGCGCGGCACCTCGAAGTCGCGCTGCTCGATCGAGCGCGCACCGGCCGCAAGTTTCGTCGCCTCGCCGCGCCGGAGATTCAGGAGCTCCTCACCTGAGAGGTGCGCATCGGGGGCGTCCCTCGGCCCCCCGGGGCCGCAAGGAGCCCGCAACTCCGGGCGCGATCGCCTGCAAGTCGCGCTAGCCCCACGCCGATAAGCCCCATACATTGGCCGACTCGGGGCGAGGGGCTGTGCAGAAGCGCATTTACGGGATCGAGACGGAGTTCGGAATCATCTTCACGCCCGAAGGGCGCAAGACGCTCCCCGTCGAGAAGGCGATCCGCTTCCTGTTCGAGAAGCTGATCACCACCGAGCACTTCCTGAACGTCTTCCTCGAGAATGGCGCGCGTTTCTACCAGGACACCGGCTGCCACCCCGAGTACGCGACGCCCGAGTGCGCCTCGCCGCGCCAACTGATCGTCTACGACAAGGCCGGCGAGCGCATCCTCGAAGACCTGCAGGAGTACGCCGAGGAGAAGATCCGCGAGGAGCGCATCCCGGGGAAGCTCTCGATCTTCAAGAACAACACCGACTTCGTCGGCAACAGTTACGGCTGCCACGAGAACTACCTCGTCGACCGCGACGTCGATTTCTACTACCTCGCCGAGCAGTTGATCCCGTTCCTCGTGACGCGCCAGATCTACGCCGGCGCGGGCAAGGTGTTCCAGACGCAGGAGGGCGTGCATTACTGCGTCAGCCAGCGCGCGCAGCACATCTATCAGAAGATCAGCGGCACCACGACGAACGACCGCTCGATCATCAACACGCGCGACGAGCCGCACGCCGACCGCGAGAAGTTCCGCCGCCTCCACGTGATCGTCGGCGACTCCAACATGTCCGAGTACACGAACTTCCTGAAGGTCGGCGCGTGCGCGGTCGTGCTCCAGATGATCGAGGACAACTACATCAACAAGGACTTCACCCTGCGCAATCCGGTGAAGGCCATCAAGGACATTTCGTACGACACGACGTGCAAGCGGAAGCTGCGCCTCGACAACGGGCGCGAGTACTCGCCGATCGAGATCCAGCGCGAGTACTGCGAGATGGCGCAGAAATACATCGAGCAGTACCCGGTCTCCGACGAACTCAAAGAATCCGTGGTGATGTGGCAGTACGTGCTCGACTGCCTCGACTCGGACCCCGAGAAGCTCGACCGCAAGATCGACTGGGTGATCAAGCGCCGTCTGATCGAGAACTGGATCCAGGGCCACGATTCTCGCTGGAGCGATCCGCGCGTGTTCATGCTGGACCTGCAGTACCACGATCTGCGCCGGACGCGCGGTCTTTACTACCTGCTCGAACGCAAGGGCGCCGTGGATCGCATCCTGACGGACGAGGAAGTGGACAAGGCGAAGTCCGAGCCGCCGCCCGACACGCGCGCGAAGATGCGCGGCGAGTTCATCAAGCTCGCTCGCCAGAACGGCATCCAGTACGACCTCGATTGGTCGAACATTCGCCTCGGCAATCTCTTGAATGTGCGCGTGATCTGTAACAACCCGTTCGAGACCGACACGGAGAAGGTCGCCGAACTCGTGCGCACGATTCAGAAGACGAATCTGCGGAAGACGAGCCTCTCGAAGCTCGTGATCCAGTCCTAGCGCGCGGCATGACGCCGAACCGGCCGCAGCTGCGCGCAGTCGACTCGGAGACACCCGCGGCGGACGCTCCGGCGCGGTCGATGCGCAACTTCGGTGCAACTGCTTGGCTCGTGGCGGCGCTGGCGGTGCTGGCGATCGCGGGCTGGTGGCTGTTCGTGCTGGAAGCCGGCGAGTTGCGGCGCGCGGAAGCGGCGCTCGCGCGCTCGGACTCGCGCGTGTTCTCGCTCGAAGCGCGCATGCAGCAGGTGCGCCGCAGCGCCTCCGCCCTGGCGGCGAGCCTCGCTGCGGGGGAGCAGCAAGCCCGTGCGCTCGAGGCGCTCGCAATGCCCGAGGCCGAGGCTGCGAGCAAGGCCGCGAGCCGCTCGTCGCCGTCGCCGTCGCCGCCGCCCCGCCGCGATACCGACGGCGAGCGCTAGCCCGCCGCCAGTCGCCTGCTACCGGCAGCGCACTCGCGAAGCGCGCGCAGCGAGGGCTCAACTCCTCGCATTTCTCGCCGATACGAAGCGAGGCTGGCGCGCGCCGCGTCCGCATCTTCGAGAGGCGTTCATGTTCGACTCGCTGATGGGCTGGCTGTCCAACGATCTCGCGATCGATCTCGGCACCGCGAACACGCTGGTGTACGCGAAGGGCAAGGGGCTGATTTGCTCGGAGCCCTCAGTGGTCGCGGTGACGATGGATCCGAGCGGTCGCGGCGAAAAGGTGCTCGCCGTCGGCCACGAAGCCAAAGAAATGCTCGGCCGCACGCCGGGCTCGATTCGCGCGGTGCGCCCGATCAAGGACGGCGTGATCGCCGACTTCGAGATCACCGAGGCGATGCTGCGCTACTTCATCGGCCGCGCCAATAACAAGCGACGCATCGCCCGCCCGCGCATCGTGATCTGCGTGCCGCCCTGCATCACGAGCGTCGAGAAGCGTGCGGTGCGCGAATCCGCGATGTCGGCCGGCGCCCGCGAAGTGTTCTTGATCGAAGAGCCCATGGCCGCAGCGATCGGCGCTGGCCTCGATGTGACTGCGCCCACCGGCAACATGGTCGTCGACATCGGCGGCGGCACCACCGACGTCGCCGTGATCTCGCTCTCCGGCATCGTTTGCTCGCGCTCGATCCGCTGCGGCGGCGACGCCATGGACGAGGCCGTCATCAATTACGTGAAGCGCAAGTACAACATGTTGATCGGCGAGCGCACCGCTGAGGCCGTGAAGATGGGGATCGGCACCGCGTCGCCGACCTCGAAAACCGAAACCATGGAGATCAAGGGCCGCGATCTCGTGGCTGGTATTCCGAAGGTCGTCGTCACCACCAGCGAAGAGATTCGCGAGGCGCTGCAAGAGCCGCTCGCGCAGATCATCGAGTGCGTGCACCTGACGCTCGAGCGCACGCCTCCGGAACTCGCGGCTGACATCGTCGACCGCGGCATCATGCTCGTGGGCGGCGGCTCGATGCTGAAGGATCTCGACACCATTCTGCGTCAGGAGACGAAGCTGCCGATCCTGCGCAGTGAGGATCCGTTCACAGCGGTCGTCTACGGCGCGGGCAGGGCGCTGGATAATCTCGATCTTCTCAAGGAAGTCGCGATTCCGTAGCCCGCGGGATTGCTGGGCTGGAAGCGCCAGCGCCCTGGGTCCTCCTTGTTTACTCCGCTCGGCTCCGAAGACTCCGCCTCGCTGCGCGCTTCGCTTGCGGCCTCGCGCCCTGTTTCGAGGCGCTTCGTCATCGAGGTCGTTCGATTCGTGTACTCGACGCGAGTGCCTTTCG
>JANNDT010000245.1:0-4560 GCA_031387905.1 Deltaproteobacteria bacterium | reverse complement strand
TACAAGGACACGCTGCTCGGCGCGCGCGTCGTCGGGCACCCGCTGTTCCCGCGACTCCAAGAGGCCGCAGTCGTGGTCGAGGACGCGGCGCACCCCGCGACGCGCGCGCTCCCTAAGCGCTGGCTCGCGCGCGACGAGTGGTACAGCTTCGCCGCCAGCCCGCGCGCTCGTGTGCGCGTGCTCGCGACGCTCGACGAAGCGAGCTACTCGCCGCGCGAACTCACGAACAGCATCGCGATGGGCGACCACCCGATCCTCTGGTCGCAGTGCTTAGGCCGCGGCCGCTCCTTCTACTCCGCGCTCGGCCACACCGCCGAGGCCTACGCGACGCCCGAACACACGGCGCTCCTGGAAGGCGCCATCGCGTGGGCGGCAGGCGAGGGCGCCTGTAACAAGTAGTGTGCTTTCGCGCGCACTACGCCACGGCGAGCGGCAGCGACTCGAAGCCGCGAATCACCGTGGAGTGCGTGCGCCGCGGCGCGGCGTCGCCGGGCGCGAGTTCGGCGAAGCGCGCGAGCATCGCGTCGAGCACGCAGCGCGCTTCGAGGCGCGCGAGCCCGGCGCCGAGGCAGAAGTGCACGCCGAAGCCGAAGCCGAGGTGGCGCAGCGCGCCGCGCTCGAGGCGGTACTCCTCGCCGTCCGCGAACTCGCGCGAATCGCGGTTCGCCGCCGCGAACGAAACGAGCACCCGCGACCCCGCGGCGATGCGCACGCCGTGCAGCTCGACCTCGCGCATCGCGTCGCGCGCGAGGTTCTGCACCGGGCTGTCCCAGCGCACGGTCTCCTCGAGCGCCGCCGGCACGAGCGCCGGGTCTTCGCGCAAGCGCTTCCACAGGTCGGGCCGTTGGGCGAGCACGCGCAGCTGGTTACTGATCAGGTTCGTGGTCGTCTCGTTGCCGGCCACGAGCAATAACAAGCAGAACGATTCCACCTCGAGCTGCGTGAGCCGCCGCCCTTCGATCTCGGCGGCGAGCAGCGCGCTCACCAGGTCGTCGCGCGGCTCCGCGCGCCGGCGCGGGATCACTTCCTCGCGGAAGTAAGTGATCATCTCGCGGGCAGCCGCGAGCAGGCTCGGCGTCGGCTCTCTCTCCATCAGCCCGACCAGCGCGTCCGACCAGCGCCGAAAGTCGGATCCGCGATCCGGCGCGACGCCGAGCATCTCCGCAATCACCACCACGGGCACCGGAACTGCGATGCGCGGCACGAGGTCGAAGCGATTCCCTGGCAGCGCGCCCAACAGCTCGCTCACCAGCGAGCGGATGCGTGGCTCGCTCTCCGCGACGCGCCGCGGCGTGAACGCGCGGCTCACCAGTGCGCGCAGTCGATCGTGCAGCGGCGGGTCGCTCGTCGCGATCGACGGCACCCCTGCCTGCGGGCCCGCCGGGTTCTGCCCGCGCGCGCTGCTGTACGTCGCGTGATCGCGCAGCACCTCCAGCGCGTCGGCGAAGCGCGTGATCACCACGTTCCCGTAGCGCGGTTCGCGATACGCCGGCGCGTTCTCGCGCAGCCACGCGTAGCTGGGATACGGATTTTCCTGGAACTCGGGCGTGAACAAGTCCGGCTGCACCGCGTCGCCTCCTAGGCGCCCCGAGCATGCCGCAAACTGCCGGGGACGTTCGTTCGCAAGGTTCGTGAACACCCCAGGCCCGCAATTCGACGAGCGGATCAGCGGCGGCGTCTCGCCGACCGCTGCAGCCGCCCTGCTACCCGCCCGCGCTCTCCTCCGCTCGATGTATCGTGCTGACCTCGAGGTCCGAATGTTCGACTGGTCGATTCCCGAGGAACTCGAACTCGTCATCGAGACCACGCGCGAGTTCGGTCGCGCGCATCTCGCGCCGCACATCCGCGAGGCCGAGGCCGCGCGCGCCATCGCGCCCGAGATCGCGGCGCGCTTCGCCGAAACGGGGCTCGCGACGCTCGAATTTCCCGTCGCGCTAGACGGCGCGGAACTCGGCGCCGTCGCGCGCGCGCTCGTGAACGAGGAACTCGGCGCGGCCGACCCCGGCGCCGCGCTCGCGCTCGATCCACTCGGCCCCGCGTTTTACGCCGTGCTCGAAGCGGGCGGCGAGGGCGCCGTGCGCGAGCACCTGCTCCCACTGCTCTCGCGGTCCGGCGCGCGCGCGGTGCTTGTTACGGCGCACGACGCGCGCCTCGAGACGCGTGGCGATCGTCTGCGCGGCAGCGTGCCCTGGGTGCCCGCCGATCGCGCCGACCTGCTCGTCTACGTCACCGATGACGAGGTCGTGCTCGCGCGCGACGGCATTGCTGCGAAGCCGCTGCGCGGTGCTGGCCTGCGCGCGGCGGGCGCGAGCGAGCTCGACATCGACGCGCCAATCCTCGCGCGCTGGCTGGATGGCGAAGCCGTTGGCGAGGCGCTCGCCCACGCGCGCGTCTATTACGCCTCGCTGCTGCTGGGCGTGCTGCGCCAAGCCGCCGAGGCATCGCGCATCTATGCGATGAGCCGCGTCGCGTTCGGGAAGCCGATCGCGCACCACCAAGCGCTCGCGTTCCTGATCGCCGATATGCGCACCGCCGTCGATGGCGCGCGCGTGCTCATCCAGGAAGCGGCGTGGCATCTCGACGAGGGGCGCCGCGCGGAAGCGCTCGCCGCCACCGCGTTCGCCGAAGCGATCGAGGCCTCGACGTTCGTCGGCCCGAACGGCATCCAGATCCTCGGGGGTCACGGCTTCATGCAGGACTACCCGCTGGAGAAGCACATGCGCGAAGCGCGCACGCTGGGCCTAATGCTCGGCGGCTTCGACGCCGCCCGCGAGGAAGCCGGCGCGCACATTTGCGCGAGCGGGCCGCCCGTCACGCTGTCGCTGGGAGAACGCTGATGGATTTCTCGATCGACAAAGAGACCGCGGAGCGCCTCGCGCGCATCCGCCAGCTCGGCGCGACGCACATCCGCCCATTAGGAATCGAGGCCGACCGCCTCGGCCGCCCGGTGCCCCCGGAGCATGACTACTTCAAGCTGCTGCTCGCGAGCGGGCTCGGGCGCACACGCTGGAACCCGAGCTCGGCGGCGGCGCCGAGGAAGGAAGAGAAGGCCGGGCCCGGCAACTCGCGCTTCATGATTCACCTCGCGGAGGAGCAGGCGTATTGGGATCGCGGCGTCTCGACGGCGACTCCCGGCCCCGGCATGAGCGAGCCCGCAATCATTTCGATGGGCACCGAGGATCAGAAGGAGCGCTTCCTCGGCCCGTTCGTGAACCCCGAGAAGCCGCGCTGGGGATCGTTTGCGATGACCGAGCCGGGCGCGGGCTCGGACGTCTCGGCGATTCGCTCGAGCTGTGTGCGGGACGGCGACCGTTGGGTGCTCAACGGCGAGAAATCTTTCGCGGGCAACGCCAGCCGCGCGGACTGGATCCTCGTGTGGGCGACCACGGACGCAGCGCTCGGCCGCGCAGGGCACCGCGCGTTCGTCGTCGAGAAGGGCACGCCGGGCCTCGGCAACTTCAAGATCGAAAAAAAGATGGGCATCAAGGGCTACGAGTCGACCTCGTTCACGCTGCAGGATTGCCGCGTGCCGGCGGCCAACTTGTTGGGCGGGGAAGGCCATTACGCCTCGCGCGCCGGCTTCAAGGGCGCGATGAAGACGTTCAACGCGATCCGCCCGGGAATCGCCGCGAACGCCGTCGGCATTGGCCGCGCCGCGCTCGACGAAGCGCTCGGCTTCGCGCGCGAGCACGAGCGCCTGCACGACGCGCGCGTGCGCGACCGCCTCGAGCGCATCGCGCGCAAGCTGCGCATGGCGCGGCTGCTGACGCTGAAGGCGGCGTGGCTCGCCGATTGCGAGCGCCCCAACATGTTGGAGGCCTCGATGTGCAAGGCGCTCGCGCCCGCGGTGGCGTACGAAGCCGCGAGCCTCGGGATGGAGCTGCTCGGCGGCGTTGGCGCTCGCGGCGATCACCTGATCGAGAAGCTGTTTCGCGACGTCAAAGCAATGGACATCGTCGAGGGCACGGGCCAGATCCAGCGCATCGTGATGGCGCGTCAACTCGTGAATCTCCCGAACGAACGAGGTGCGTGATCCCATGGCCGAGACTGCGGTGCTCTACGAAGTGAACGACGGCGTGGCCGAGATCACGCTCAATCGCCCTGAGAACCGCAACTCGATGACGCCCGACGTGCTGGCGGGCCTCGCGGACGGCGTCGCGCGCGCGAAGGGCGACGCCGACTTGCGCTGCGTGATCGTCACGGGCCGCGGCAGGAGCTTCTGCGCCGGCGCCGACTTCAAGGCGCGCGCCGAGGTCGATCCGAACGCGCCCTACGTCGCGCCCCACGAGCGCTCCTATAACACCTACGCGCCCTTCCTCTCGCTGCTCGGGCTCGAGGTGCCCACGATCGCCGCGATGAACGGCCACGCGATCGGCGGTGGCCTCGGCCTCGCGATCGTCTGCGACCTACGCGTGGCGGCGACCGGCGCAAAATACGGCGCCAACTTCGTGCGCCTCGGGCTGCACCCCGGCATGGCGAACACCTACATCTTGCCGCGCCTAATGGGTGTGCCGAACGCGGTCGAGCTGCTGCTCACCGGCCGCCTCGTCGACGGCGAGG
>JANNDT010000035.1:0-12017 GCA_031387905.1 Deltaproteobacteria bacterium | reverse complement strand
CGTGCTCCGCGCGGTCCTCGAGCGTGAGCTTCTTCTTACCGCGCTCCTGGTGCTCGTTTCGCCGGCGGTTCGTCTCGTTCAGCTCGTGCTGCTTGGTCGCGGCCTGTGCGTGCAGCGCGATCGCGCCATCGAGGTCGGCGCGCACACCGCGGCGCCGGATGCTCGCGGCGATCTCGTCGCGGCGATCCGAGAGGCTGCGGGCATCGAGCATGACGAGTGCGCCCTAATCGTTCAGCGCAGTTCGGACGCGAACAAGGTCTTCACGCGCGCCCAGGCATCGTCGGCGGACGGCTTGTGGTACGTGCCGCGCTGATCGCAGAAGAAGCCATGGTCGGCGGCGTCGTACACGATCACTTCGTGCCGCGTGCCCGCGCTCTTCAGCGCGCCGCGCATCGCGTCCGCCTGCGCCATCGGAATCAGCGCGTCCTTTGCGCCGAGCAGACACACGAGCTTGCCCTTGATCTTCGGGGTGCGGCTGACCGTCGAAGGCTTTCCGCCGGGCCCCTTGGGCGCCGCGATGCCGCCGCCGTAGAACGACGCCGCTGCGGCGATGTCCGTTTCGCAAGCGGTGAGGTAGGTCATGTGGCCGCCGATGCAGAAGCCCATCGCGCCGGTCTTCTGGGTCGTGTTCGGCTGCTTGCGCAGGAACGCGAGCGCAGCCTGCGCGTCGACGACCATCTGATCCGCGTCGAGAGCCATTAGGCCCTTCATGCCGGTGCCCATGCCCGCTTCGTCGTAACCGAGCTCGATGCCGGGGTGCGTGCGGTGAAAGAAATCCGGCGCGAGCGCGACGTAGCCCTCGCGAGCGACGCGGTCCGCCACGTCGCGGATGTGGCCGTTCACGCCGAAGATCTCCATCCATACGATCACACCGGGACGCGGCGTCGAGTCGGCGGGGCGCACCAGATAGCCGCCCATCGTGCCGCCGCCCGAAACCGGGATCTGAACGCGCTCGCTGCGAATTTCCATTGCGGGTCTCCTCTTCAGGCGGCGCACGATAGCAGCACGCAATTCCTCCGGACGCAGCGGATCCGCGCGGCCGCATTCGGAGGAATGCGCAAATACTCCGCCCTGTTAGGCGCGCGCTTGCACGCGCGTGCGCCGTCGCCGCAACGATCACATTGCGCGCGCGTCGCCCTGCCGAATCTCAAGAGCGTCGAGTGCGTCCCCGATTAGAGGGTTGGGGGATCTCGTGTCGACGTCGCCTGCGCATCCCACACCGCAACAGCTCGCCAGCTCTCGTAGCGCGCTCGAGCAATGGCTGCGCTGGGAGGAGCAGTCCAACCTGCTCGGCTTCCGCGTGAGCACCGAGCCGGTGCCGTTGTGCGTCGCCGAGGCGCCCGCTGAAGCCTTCACGCTGGACATCGCGCCGGGCACGCCGCCCGCGCTCGTGCGCCGCTTCGTGCGCGGCGATCGCGTGTTCTTCCCCAAACACCCGCTGAATCGCGATGCGAGTGTCGCTTTCTTCGACGCGCCCGTCGCGGAGCGTTGGCAGGCGCGCTTCACGTCCTCGCGCACACTCGCGATCGTGAGCGATCCCCTGCTCCCGATCTCTGTGAAGCTCGCGACCGACCGGCCGCACCCCGACTTCACGCAGCCCGAGAAAACCGAGCTTCGCGAGGAGGCGCGCGACGCCGTGGCGAACTCGGCGCGCATCGCGCGCATCGACGCCGCGCTCGGCGCGGACCCGCGCCTGCGCATCGCGCGCGAGTTGATCGTCGCGATGGTGCGCGGCAGCGAGAGCGGCTTCCTCGTGCGCGACTTGCGCTCTTTCGCGGATGGCAACTTTTATCTGCCCGCGTTTTCGCTGCCGTGGTGTGGGCGCGAGATCGCGGCGCGACACGGCGAAGCGTTCGAGACGTTCTGGGCGCGTCATTATGCCGCCGCGGTCGGGCGCGCGAAGGCGCTGCTCGTGGCGCGCTACGGCCTGCAGTACGAGACGCCGAATCCACAGAACCTGCTGCTTCAGCTCGACGCGAACTGGCTGCCGACCGGGCAGGTGGTGCTTCGCGATGTCGGCGACGCGAACCCGATCGCGCCCGCAATGGCTGCGCTGGATCGGCCGTGGGGTACGCCAGCGGGGCCGCTGCGTCCCGAAACCGCGAACTCGTTCTGGGCTTTCGACACGGACGAGATGAAGATCCCTGGCGACGTGCTCGCCGAGTGGTACGCGATTCACGATCGCGCCTACTTGGCAGAAATCGTCGCGTTTCTTGGCTTGCCCGCGAGTTACGCCGCAGCGCCTGCGCCCGAAGCTTTCGCCGCGCTGGGCGCGCTGCTCGCGAGCGAAGCCGGCGCCGCGCTCGCGGCCGCAGGCTTCGAGCGCCACCGCCGCCAGCCTGGCGCCGCGTTCGCGCTGGCAGCGTTCGTCGCCTAGCGCGTTCGCGACTCGCCTCGCGCGCTCTGCTAACTCCGCGCCCGTGGAGCGCGGCCTACCCATCCGAATGATCGTCGGCCTGTTGTCAGGGCTCGGCTTCGGAATCGTCGCGCACTATGTCGCGGGCGGCGCGCCTTGGCTCGACGCCCTTTTGCGAAATGTGATCGAGCCTGGCGGGCAGATCTTCCTCCGCCTGCTCTTCATGCTCGTGATTCCGCTGATCGCGAGTTCGCTGGTGCTCGCAGTCGCAGAACTCGGCGACCTCCGCTCGCTCGGGCGCATCGGGTTGAAGACCCTCGCCTACACCGCAGTCGTCTCGACGATCGCCGTCATGCTCGGCGTGGGCCTCGTGAACCTGATCGAGCCGGGCGCGGGGCTCGACCCTTCGCTGCGCGAGCAGATGCGCTCCTCCGCCGCGCCCATGCCCGCGAGCACGCCCGGCCGCACGGGGGTCGAGTTCATCGTAAACCTCGTCCCCAACAACATCATCAAGGCGATGTCGGAAGGCGACATGCTCGCGCTGATGGTGTTCGCGCTGCTGCTCGGGGTGGGCGTCGCGAGCACGCGCACCGACGCGGCCCGGCAGTTCGAGGGCGCGATGCGCGGGCTCTACGACGTCGTGATGCGCTTGATGGGCTTCGTGCTCCGGCTCGCGCCGTACGGCGTCGCGTGCCTCGTCTTCTCGCTCGGCGCGCGGCTCGGCCTCGGCTTCGTGGGGCAACTCGGTGCGTACGTCGCCGTCGTGCTGATCGCGCTCGCGATCCACCAGTTCGGCGTTTACTCGCTCGCCGTGTGGTGGCTCGGCGGCATGTCTCCGCTTTTCTTCTTCCGCGGCGTGCGCACGGCGATGCTCACCGCCTTCTCGACCGCGTCGAGCAACGCCACGCTGCCCACCGCGTTGCTCGTCGCGGATACGGAGCTTCACCTGCCGCGCCACGTGAGCCGCTTCGTGCTGACGCTCGGCTCGACCGCGAACCAAAACGGAACCGCGCTCTTCGAAGGCGTCACCGTGCTGTTCCTCGCGCAATTTTTCGGCGTCGAACTCGCGCTGAGCCAGCAGATACTCGTCGTCTTCATCTGCATCCTCGGCGGCATCGGCACCGCCGGCGTGCCGGCCGGTTCGATTCCGGTGATCGCGATGATCCTCGGCCTAATCGGCGTGCCGCCGGAAGGCATCGGGATCGTGCTCGGCGTCGATCGCTTCCTCGACATGTGCCGCACGACGGTGAACGTGACCGGCGATCTCGCAGCCGCTGTGGTGGTGTCGCGCGGCGAGAGCGAAACTCCGAGCGCGGCCGCGCCTACGTAACAACCGGCCGCACCAGCGAGCCGCCGGCGGCCGCTTCGAGCTGGGCGGCGAGACGCAGCAGTAGGTCCTCTCGCCCGAAGCGCGCGACGAACTGCATGCCGATCGGGAGCCCGCTCGCGCTGCGCTGCAGCGGCAGCGAGAGCGCGGGCTGGCCGGTGGTGTTGAACGGCTCGGTGAACGCCATGTGCGGGATCATCTGCTCGAGCAGCGCCCACGGCTTCGCGGCGTTGGCGGCGAACGACGCGGTCGTCGGCGCCGGCTCGCACACGGTCGGCGTCAGCAATACGTCGAAGCCCGAGCCCGCCCACCACTCGGTGACGCGCGCCACCCAGCCCTGCTCCCACTCCGAGGCGCGCACGAAGTCCTCTGCCGAAATAGCGGCGCCCTCGAACTCGGCGAGCGTCCACAGGTACGGCTCGACGTCCTCCCGCAGAACGGGCCGCCCTAACATTTCGGCGAGCGCGCGCAGGCACAGCCGATACTCGACCGGCCCCATCACGAACGTCTGTAGCTTGCGCTCCGCTTCAGCGAGCGCCGGCGGCCCGCCGTGCAGGGCGCGATGGCCGAGCGCCTCGAGCTGCGCCTCCGTGCGCTCGAGCGCAGCGCGAACTTCGGGATGCAACGTAATGCCCGGCAGCTCGCTCACGACCGCGATGCGCAGCGCGCCGGGCGGACGCGTGAGTTCGCGCACGAAGCGGCGGTCGGGCGGCGGCACGCGAAACAAGTCGCCGGGCTCGGCGCCGTGCAGCGCGTCGAGGAAAGCGGCCGTGTCGCGCACGCTACGCGTCAGCACGAAACCCGCGGCGTAACGCGAGACCCAGTGCCGCTCGATCGGAATGCGCCCGCGCGTCGGCTTCAGCCCGATCACGCCGCACCACGCTGCCGGAATGCGCAGCGAGCCCGCGCCGTCGTTGCCGTGCGCCACCGGCACGAGCCCGGCTGCCACCGCGGCGGCCGCGCCGCCCGACGAACCGCCCGGCGTGCGCGCGAGGTCCCACGGGTTGTTAGTGGCGCCGTACGCCGCTGGCTGCGTGATCGACTGCAAGCCGAACTCGGGCGTGTTCGTGCGGCCAAGCACGACGAGCCCTGCCGCACGAAAGCGCGCGCCGAGCGTGTTGTCCTCGGGCGACCGATAGCCGGCGTCGCGCAGCGCGCGATTGCCCGCGGTGTACGGCAAGCCGACCTGCGTCGCGCCTAGATCCTTCAATAGAAACGGCACGCCGCGAAACGGCCCGTTCGGCAACTCGCGCTTCGCGGCTTCGCGCGCTTCACCGAAACAGCGAATCGGCACGGCGTTGAGGCGCGCGTCCTCACGCTCGATGCGCGTGATCGCCGCATCCACGAGCTCGAGCGCCGAAGCCGCGCGCGTCCGCACCAACTCCGCTTGCCCCACCGCATCGAGCGTCGCGAGATCCGCGTTCATCGCGTGCGAGCTTCGCTCGCCTGCCGGGATGCCGCGAGCTTGTGCCACGCTCGCGCCCCGAGGAGGCGCCCATGGAAACGCGCGACATCGTCGAGATCCAGCAGCTGATGGCCCATTATGGACACCTCGTCGATGCGAAGCAGTGGCTGCGCCTCGGGGAGATCTTCTCGGACGACGGCATCTTCGACGTGATCGCTTATGACGCCGGTCGCCACGAAGGCTTGCGCGCCGTGATCGCCTTCTTCGAGAGAGCCAACCACCCGCCCGCCCACCACAGCACAAATCTCTACGTCTACGAAGAAGCCGGCGCCGCACGCGCCTTGAGCAAATACGCCGTGCCCGGCGCAGGCGGCAAGATGTACGGGGGCGACTACAGAGACGTGCTCATGAAGACCGCGAACGGCTGGCGCATTAGAGAACGTCTCGTGACGGCGCGCTGGCCATCACCCGAAAAGTGAATCGAGCGCGCCTCGACGGCGCGCTCGATTCACCCTCCCACCCCCAAGCTCCGCCCGAGCCCGCATCGAGTCCCTGCGCGAAAGCCGGCGGCGCGACGGTGGGGTGCCGCCTGAGCGAGAGTCAAGCGCAGCAGGAAACGCTGCGGGACCGAAGCGCTCTGGCTCACCGTGCAGCGCAACACCCAGCTAGAAAAGCGAGCCATCGAGCGAAGGCGGCACCCGAGGAGCGCCGCCGGCTTTCGCGCAGGTTCCGCGAAGCAACCAACTCTTTGGTTCTTCTCTTACCGCGCCTTCCCAACATTCATCGACTGCGAGATCAGCGCGTGGCCCTCGGTCGCCGCAAGCCTCTTCCCGACCACCTTCTGGTACCCGGGCGAGTTGTACCAAGCCTTCGCTTTCTCGACTGATTCGAACTCGATGATCACGGTCTGCGGCCCCGGCGGCTTGCCCTCGATGGTCTCCGACGCAATGTCGAAGCTGACGAGCTTTCCGCCGAATGCGCCTACCGTCGGGCCCGCGCCCTGTTGGTATTCGCTGTAGAGCGTGGGATTCTTCACGACGTATTGAGCGATGAAGTAAGCAGGCATGTGGACGGAGTTACCACAGCCCTCGTATGCGCTTCAACTGGACTCGAGAACCGGCCACGCGGCCAGCAAGGAGAATCATCATGGGCCTCATGCAAGACATCACGCCGGTGAACAATCAACTCGCCGACATCATCGTGCGCGCCAGCGATCCGTGGATCGAGACGGAGAAGGGCATGGCATGGATGAAGGTGCTGTGGACAGGCGACGAATCTGGCCGCTGGGCCGTGCTGTTCCGCTGGAAGAAGGGCTACGTCGCGGCGCGGCACAAGCACCTCTCGGCGGCGCACACGTTCATTCTCTCGGGCAAGCTGCAAGTGCGCGACGGCGTGCTGAACGCCGGTGATTACGACTACGAGCCGAACGGCGTGCTGCACGGTGCGACCACCGCGCTCGAAGACACCGAGTACCTGTTCATCTGTGACGGCCCGGTGCTCTTCTACGGCGACGACGGGCTCGAGAGCTATCTCGGCTGGGAAGAACTGCACCGTCTGCGCGCTGCGCAGGGGAAGTGACCATGTGGAGCTTTGAGACCGACCCTGAGTATCAGAAAGAACTCGACTGGATCGACGAGTTCGTGAAGAAGCGGATCGAGCCGCTCGACTTCGTGATCGGCTCGCCCTACGACACGAAGGACGCGCTCCGTAACAAGATCATCAAGCCGCTGCAGAGAGAAGTGCAGGAGCGTGGCCTCTGGGCGTGTCACCTCGGGCCGCACCTCGGCGGCCGCGGCTATGGCCAGGTGAAGCTCGCGCTGATGAACGAGATCCTCGGCCGCGCGCGCTGTGCGTCGATCGTCTTCGGTTGTCAGGCGCCCGACTCGGGCAACAGCGAGATCCTCGCGCACTACGGCACCGAGGCGCAGAAGAAGCAGTTCCTCGAGCCGCTCCTGCGCAACGAAATCGTCTCGTGCTTCTCGATGACGGAGCCGCAGGGCGGCGCGGATCCGAAGGTGTTCGTGACGCGCGCGACCCTCGACGGCGATTCTTGGGTGATCAATGGCGAGAAGTGGTTCTCGTCGAACGCGCGCTGGGCGTCGTTCCTGATTGTGATGGCGGTGACGGACCCGGACGCGCCGCCGTATCAGCGCATGTCGATGTTCCTGGTGCCCAAGGAAACGCCGGGCGTGAACATCGTGCGCAACGTCGGCCTCGGTTACGAGGCGCCCGAGCACGGCGCGCACGCCTACATCCGTTACGAAAACGTGCGCATCCCGAAGCAGAACATGCTCGGGCCGCGCGGCGGCGCCTTCGTGGTGGCGCAGACGCGCCTCGGCGGCGGGCGCATCCATCACGCGATGCGCACGATCGGCCTCGCGCGCCGCGCCTTCGAGATGATGTGCGAGCGCGCGCTCTCGCGTTCGACGCAGGGCGAACTGCTCGCGAAGAAGCAGATGACGCAGGAGAAAATCGCGGATTCGTGGACCGACCTCGAGACGTTCCGGTTGTTGGTGATGCAGACCGCCTGGAAGATCGATCGCTACAAGGACTACCAGCGAGTGCGGCGCGACATCGCGGCGGTCAAAGCGATGATGCCGCGCGTGTTGCACGACATCTCGGCGCGGGCGCTGCAGCTGCACGGCTCGCTCGGCGCGTCGAACGAGATGCCGTTCTCGAAGTACCTGGTCGAGTCGTTCCACATGGGTCTCGCCGATGGCCCGACCGAGGTGCACAAGGTGACGCTCGCGCGCGAGGTGCTCTCGGGCTTCAGCGTCGCGGGCGATCTGTTCCCGACGCGACATATTCCGAAGCTGCGCGATGCGGCGCGTGCGCAGTACGCGGACGTGCTCGAAGAGATGGAAGCGGACGGCGCGGACTGAGCGGGCGCGGGCAGGAGTCAGGGATGGCGGAATCGCGAACCGGGGCCGAGCTCGCGCCGGTGCGCGCGGGTGAGGCGCTCGATTGGCCGGCAGTCGACGCTTGGCTCCGCGCGAACGCCCCGCCAGACATCTCGCTCGGCAGCGGCCCCGAGGTGCTGCAGTTCCCGAACGGCGCCGCGAACCTGACCTACTTGTTGCGCTACGAAGCGCGCGAGCTGGTGCTGCGCCGCCCGCCGTTCGGCGTAATCGCTCCCGGAGCGCATGACATGCGCCGCGAGTACAAAGTGCTCTCGCGCCTCTGGCAGCACACGCGCCTCGCGCCGCGCGCTCTCGCGTTCTGCGCAGACACGAGCGTCTGCGGCGCGGACTTCTTCGTGATGGAGCGGCGCACGGGCGAAGTCGTGCGCACCGAGATCCCCGCCTCGATGCGCCACCACGCGAACGTCGGCCACCGCATTGGCTTCGCGATCACCGACGCGATGGCGGAGCTGCACTCATTGGATCCCGCCGCGTGCGGGCTCGCCGATCTCGGCAAGCCCGAGGGTTTTGCTGCGCGGCAAGTCGCGGGCTGGCGCAAGCGCTGGGAGCTCGTGCGGCCTGCCGATGACACGGGCCTAATGGACGCGGTCGCCGAGCGTCTCGCGAAGCGCGTCCCCAGCGCGGAGCGCGTGTCGTTCGTGCACAACGATCTCAAGCCTGACAACTGCCAGTTCGACCCGGCCGACCCCGATCGCTGCAAGTCGTTCTTCGATTGGGACATGACCACGCTCGGCGATCCGCTGATCGACGTCGGCACGCTGCTCCAGTACTGGCCCGACGCCAGCGACCCGAGCTTCCGCGAACTCACGAGCCACCCCGGCATGCTCGCCCTGGGCCTGCCTCCGCGCGCCGAGATCGCCGCACGGTACAAAGAGCGCACGGGCGCGGACCTAACAGCGCTCGCGTGGTGGACCGCGTTTGCGTACTGGAAGACCGCGGTCGTAGTGCAGCAGCTCTACACGCGCTTCCAGCGCGGCGAGAGCACCGATGCGCGCATGATCACGATTGGCGAGCGCGCGCCGAAGCTCGCGGTGCGCGCTGACCAGGAGCTGCGCAGCGCGGGGATCTGAGGGCGCGGCTGCAGCGGACGCAGTGCTCACACCACGCGCCCGGGCCGCGCCTCCGTGTACTTGCCGTCGCGCAGCACGATCTCGCCGTTCACGATCACCGCGTCGTAGCCGCTGCCGCGGCGCACGTAGCGGCTCGCTTCGCCCGGGAAGTCGTTCACGAACTCTTCGGCCGCGCACGCGACTCGCGCCGGGTCGAACAGCACCAGGTCGGCAGCCTTCCCAACCGCGATCGTGCCGCGGTCTGCGAAGCCCCAATCCTGCGCGAGCTCCCCGGTCATGCGGTGAACCGCGCGCTCGAGCGTCATCTGCTGGGTGTTACGGACGTAATGCTCGAGTAGGTGCGTGGTGTCGCCGGTGCCGCAGAACTGCGTGATGTGCGCACCAGCGTCGCTCGCGCCGAAGTGCAGCAGGGGGTGATCGAGCAGCTTCGCGACCGAGGGCTTGTCCGCGTTGAGCGCGTCCTTCAGCTGGAACTCGGTCTCGAGGTCGTCACGCAGCGCGATGTCGAGGATCACGTCGCCGAGCTCCTTGCCCTCGGCCATCGCGATCTCGAGGAGCACGCGGCCGCGGTACTTCTGGTTCTCAGGCGCGCGCGCGAAGCCGACGCGCAGGAACGGCAGCGCGCTGCTGAAGCCGCCCGCGTTCTTCAGCTCACTCACGAGCGCGGCCCTGCGGCTCGAGAACAGCGCGGCGCGCTCGCTCTTCGGGCGATCCATGATCGCCTTCCAGCCCGGCAGCGCGAACAACAGCATGCTCGTCTCGGAGAGCCGCATGTTGAGGTCGAAGCAGCGCGGCATCACCTGGCCGAACACCCGCGCCCCGCTCGCGCGCTCGGCCTCGAGCGCTGCGATCGACTCGGCCGCGAGCGGCGACGCCGGGTTCGAGAGGATCGGCTGCAGCGAGCAGAGCGTGCCCGAGGCGCGACTGATCTCGCCGAGCTCGCGGATGTTCGCGAGCTGCTCATTCGGATCCGGGAAGTACGGCACCACCTGAAAGACGCCGCGGCCGGATTTCATCATCGCCTTGCACAGCGCGATCTTCTCTCGCACGTCGGCAAAACGGCTCGGCACGGGCTTCGAGTTCTCGTCCATGTCGACGTACGACGAAGAGATGCCGAGCGCGCCCGCCGCCATCGCTTCCTCGACGAGGGCGCACATCTCCGCGAGCTCCGCGTCGGTGGCGATGCGCTCCTGGCTCGCGGCGCCCATCACGTAGAGGCGCAGCGCCGAATGCCCGATCAGCGCGCCCACGTTCAGCCCGAGCCTTGGGCGAAGGTGATCGAGGTACTCCGGGAAGCTCTCCCACGAGAACGGCACGGCCGCGTCGAAGGTCGGCTTCTTGATGTCCTCGATCACGGCGAACATCGAGACGAGCTTGCCCGAGGCGCCCGGGCGCACTGGCGCGAGCGAGAGCGAGCAGTTGCCGATCACGACGGTCGTGATGCCGTGCTCGACTGACGGCGTCGCGAAACCGTCCCAGCAAAGCTGCGGGTCGAAGTGCGTGTGGATGTCGATGAAGCCGGGCGCGAGCGCGTGACCGCGTGCGTCGATCTCCTGCGCGCCGCGGCCCGCGTAGCGGCCGACCGCGGAGATGCGGCCGGCACTGACGGCGACATCGCCGGCAAAGCCGGGCGCGCCGGTGCCGTCGATGATGTTTGCGTTGCGGATGACGAGATCGGCTTCGGGCATGCGGGGCTCCTCGTGAAGCCGAGGAGCATTCCACAGCCGCGCGCTCGAGCACACCCCTCGCGAAGCGCCGCTCAGCGCATCGGCCGCACCTGAGTGGTGGACATCAGAACAGCGGGCCGAACACGACGGTCTCGGTCGAGCCGCCGTTCGACACCACAGCAATCACGAACTTTCCGCTGACCACAACTCCGCTCGGCAGCGTCGCTTTCAGCTTCACTTTCTTCGACTTGCCGACCTTCAGCGACGCGACCGAGCCGCCGCCGACTGAGCGGTCGCTCGCGTCGTGCGTGTTGTCGTCCGAGAGGTAGATGCTCACCTGCGCCGCCGCCGAGAAGCCCGCGCTGACGTTGCGCACCAGCAGCTTGCCCTTCAGCTTGCAAACGGACGTGGACGCCTTGCACTTGCTCGACAGGCTCGACCACGCTGCCTGCAGCGTCGGCGGCGGCGGTTGTTGTTGGGCGATCGTGAGCGTGATCGCGCCTTGCGAGCCGTTGTAGCCGTCGACGGCGATCGAGTATGCCGTGTTCGCCATTGCGGCGAACGAGACGCCGCTGGTCAAGCCGGTTCCGACGTCGTCGTTTGATGCGACATGCGTGAGTGCATCGACTCGAGTGCCGGTGTAGACGCCGAGCAGGGTGTCGAACGTGCTGCCCGACGTGTTGATCTCGACATCTCCCGTGCGCGGTGCAGTCCACTCCCACCACAACGAAACGCCGCCCGGTACACCGGCGTGGTCGGGCTCGCCGGACTGCTTGCTCGCGCCGGCGTTGTTGCCGCTCGCGCTCGCGTTCAGACCGCTCAGGCCGATGCGGTCGGCAAAGTGATCATTGCTGGGGCCCGTGACTGGCCGGGCGAGGTCGTCCCACCAGAGGTCGTAGGAGTTTCCGGCGTTCCCGTAGGTGACGACCAGGTAATGAGTTCCGCCGCCCGCCGGCACGACCACGTCGATCTCTTCGTTGTCTGCGACACCGTCCGAACTGCCGATGACGCCGCCTGCGGCGTCCAGCAGATAGAGGTCGATGTCGCCCGCGGCGTGAGCGAAGCGACAATCTACGAGTACGCGCTCAAACCCCGGCGAGACCTCGATTCGGTACAAGTCGTCGTCCGACTGGATGCCGGGACCGTCGAGCGAGGACAGCCAAGTGCCTTCCCAGTTGAAGCCCGCAACCCATGCCTCTGCGAGGGAATCGTTCTCCTCGTAGGCATCGTCCCCGCCGCCGAGCGGCGTGACGCTGAGCAGGACGTCGTAG
>JANNDT010000238.1:0-3546 GCA_031387905.1 Deltaproteobacteria bacterium | reverse complement strand
CCAGCAGGTATTCGAGCCGGCCGCGCTCCGAGTTCGTGCGCAGCGCCATTCTGGCGTGCACCGTCTCGCGTTTGGCGGCGCCGAGGCCGGCCATTTCCCTGAGAACTGGCGCGACGAACTCGTGGAAGGTGAAGACGGCCGACGTGGGGAAGCCGGGCAGGATCACGACGGGCAGCGTGCCGTGGGCAGCCAGGCAGATCGGCTTGCCCGGTTTCAGCGCGACGCCGTGCACCAGAATCCCTGGTGTTAGGGAGCCGACCACGCGCGCGTTCAGGTCGCCTTCGCCTTTCGAGGTGCCGCCCGAGAGCAGCACCAGGTCGGCCCCGACGAGCGCGCTCGCGAGCGCTTTGCGGAGCGCGGCTTCGTCGTCGCGGAACGCGCCGTGGAAGCGCGGCTCGCCGCCGAGCTCGCGCACGGCGTCGCTGAGAATGCGCGCGTTGCTATCGTAGACGCCGCCGGGCATGAGCGCCTCGCCCGGCTGCACGATCTCGTCGCCGGTCGAGAGGATCGCGACGACGGGCCGCTTCACGACCGGGACGCGCGCACGCCCGATCGCGGCGAGCACACCGGTTTCGCGCGAGCTGAGGCGCGTGCCCGCGAACAGCACAGTCTCGCCTTGGCCGATGTCGGTGCCCGCGAACGAGACGCTCCCGCCCGGCACGACCGAGCGGCGCACACTGAGCACGCCGCGCTCGACGTCGGTGTTCTCGACCGGCACCACCGCGTCCGCGCCGCGCGGCAGCATGCCGCCGGTCGCGATCGTCATGGCGCCACCGGGCGCGACTTCGCCGCTCGGCGCGACGCCCGTCGGGATCGACTCGGCCGCGAGTGCTAGGCGCTGCGGCTCCTCTTCGCTGGCGCCGAAGGTGTCGGCAGCGCGCACCGCGAAGCCGTCCATGTTCGAGCGATCGAAGCCGGGGACGTCCACGTCCGCGCGCACGTCTTCCGCGAGCACGCGACCTAATGCCTCGGCGAGCGCGACGTCTTCGACGCCCGCGTGCGCGACGCGAATCGCCGCGCGCCAGCGCGCCTCCGCTTCGTCGCGATCGAGCACGTCGAGGAACTGGCTTTGCTTCATCGCGCGCCCGCGTCGGCGAGCTCGTCGTCGTAGAGCAGCACTTCGACCTCTTCCCCTTCCGCCATGCCCTCGCGCCCGCGCGCAACGATCACGCAGCCCGCGGCGCGCACCGTCGAGGACAAGATGCTCGCGCCAGAAACCGCGAGCGGCGTGACGCGGCCCGCTTCGATGGCGACGCGCACATAATCGACGCGGCCGATCTGCGAGCTCAGTTTGCGCGCGAGTGGCAGCCGCACGCGGCGATGCGGCCACGCGCGCGAGCGGCCACCGAGCGCGCGAATCGTCGGGCCGGCGAAGAACTCGTATGCGCAGAGGCAACTCACGGGGTTGCCGGGGAGCAGGAATACGAACTGGTCGCCAATCCGCCCAACGCCGGCCGGACTCGACGGCCGCATCGCGATGCCGTGGAAGTCGAGCGTGCCGAGTTCAGCCACGAGGCCTGGCGCGTGATCCTCGACGCCGACCGAGCTGCCGCCGGACACCAAGATGACGTCGGCGTCGCTGCTCGCGAGCGCGAGCCTGATGACTTCGCGGCGATCGGGCAGCGGAGCGCAGTCGCGCACCAGGCCGCCGTCGCGCGCGATGAGTGCGCGCAGCACCACCGAGTTGCTGTCCACGATGCGCGAGCCGCTCGGCATCGCGCCGGGCGGCAGCAACTCGTCGCCCGTAATCACCAGCTGAACGCGCGGACGGCGATGACAAAGAACGCGCGCGACGCCGATCGACGCGAGCAGCCCCGCGTCCTGGGCGCGCAGCTTGCGTCCCGCGCGCAGCAGCGTCTCGCCCGCGCGAATGTCCTCGCCGATCGCGCCGACGTTCTTCTGCGGCGCCACCGCTTCGGTCACCGCGACGCTCTCAGCGCGCTCCTCGCACACCTCCGCCATCGCCACCGCATCCGCGCCCTCGGGCAGCGGCGCGCCGGTCATGATGCGAACCGCCTCGCCCGCGCCGACGCGCCCACCGAACGGCCGGCCGGGCAGCGACTGCCCCAACAACTTCAACTGAATCGGGTCGTAGTCCGACGCGCCGAACGTGTCCTCCCCGCGCAGCGCGAAGCCGTCCATCGCCGAGCGCGCGAAGCTCGGCACCGAGACCGCCGCGCGCACGTCCTCGGCGAGCGCGCGGCCCGCGCACTCGAGCAGCGACACAGCCTCGACCGGGAGCGGCGCACTTTTCGCGGCGAGGAAGCGCTCGACCTCCTCGACGTCCGCGCGCGCAGCGAAGCCGCGCGAGCGCACGTCGCGGCGGGCGGGGCGGTCATGGCCGGGTGGAGTCGTCACGGGGATGGGAACCGTGCCCGAAAAATCGTCCGCTAGCGAGCACGGGGTCGATCCTCTGCGATCATGCCCGCGAAATCGCGAGGTCCTGCTGAGTGGCCGACTCGAGAAACCCGCCTTCGACGGGGTCACCGCAGCTCGCGATCGCGATCGTCGCGCTCGCGCTGCTCATCGCGTACTGGCCCTCACTCGGCGGCGGCTTCATCTGGGACGACGACGCTCACATCGTCGACAACCCCTACCTGAGGGATCTGGCAGGTCTCGTCCAGATCTGGATCCCGGGCCACACGCCGCAGTACTACCCGGTGACGTTCAGCGTGTTCTGGCTCGAGTACCAGCTCTGGGGCGCGACTCCGCTCGGCTACGACCTCGTGAACCTCGCGCTGCACGGCGCGAATGCGCTGCTGGTATGGCGGCTGTTCAAGGGGCTCGGCGTGCGCTTCGCCGGCGTGCTGGCCGCGGCCTTCGCGCTTCACCCGCTGCACGTCGAAACCGTCGCCTGGGCGATGGAGCTGAAGAACGTGCTCTCGGGATTCTTCTATCTCGCGGCCGCGATTTGTTATTTGCGTTTCGATCGCGCGCGCGAGGAGGCGAATGGCGCGGGCGCGGCGCCGCCGCAGCTCTGGCGCGGCTACGCCGCCGCACTCGCGCTCTTCACGCTCGCGCTGCTCAGCAAATCCGTCACCAGCACGCTGCCCGCGGCACTCGTGCTCGCGCTGCTCTACCGCGGCGGCGCGCTCGACTCGCGGCGCCTCATGCCGCTCGCGCCGATGTTCGCGCTCGGCATCGCGGCCGCGCTCTTCACGATGCTCGTCGAGCGCGATTTCGTGGGCGCGCGCGGCGCGGGGTTCGCGTTCAGCGCCGCCGAGCGGCTGCTGATCGCGGCGCGCGTGCTGCTCTTCTATCCGCAGAAGCTGCTCGCGCCGCAGCCGCTGATGTTCTGTTACCCGCGCTTCGAAATTGCGGGCGCGGAGTTCGCTGCGTTCTGGCCGGTGCCGGTCGTCGTCGCGATCGCAGCGGCTCTGCTCTTCGCGTATCGCCGGGGCTGGCGCGGCGCGCCGCTCGCGCTCGCGTTCTTCGCGGGCGGGATCTTCCCCGCGCTCGGCCTAATCGATTTCTACCCGATGCTCTACTCGTTCGTCGCGGACCACTTCGCGTACCTGCCCTCGCTGGGGGTGCTGGCTGTCGCGA
>JANNDT010000554.1:0-2770 GCA_031387905.1 Deltaproteobacteria bacterium | reverse complement strand
GGAAGCGATCTCGACGCTCGACTCGGCGAGCAGCTGCGGCACGAGTTCCTTGCCGAGATCGTGGGCGAGCGTGCGCGCGTCGCGGCCGGCGCCGTCGAGCCACACGGCGATTAGGCCGTCGTAGCCGCGGTCGAGGGCGAGCTCGATCGGCACGGGGTCGGCGTCGCGGTAGCTCGCGCCGAGGTGGTCGAAGAGCGCGGTGTGTACGTGGGTGCGCTTCGCGAAGCCGCGGCCCTCGGCATACAGCTGGCGCACTTGCGGGCGCGCCCAGCCCTCGAAGTGTTCGTCGTGAGCGCCGGCGAGCACCCAATAAGTCGCCAGGTAGGAGCCGGCGTCGAAAGGCTCGGCGATCGCGCTCGCGCGCGGCCAGCGCAGTCGCTTGAGCGCGCGCGTCGCGACCCAACGCGCGCCGGCAAACAAGTTCGGCCCGATCAGGCAGCCGGCGTAGAAATGGTCGCGTTCGTACCAGCGGTTGTAGGCGCGCTCGAAGCCGCGCTCGGGATCGACGAGCGTGAGCAGCATCGAGCCGACTTTGACCGGGTAGTCGGAAACACCGCCCGGCGTGAGCGGGTAGCCGTCGTGCATGCGCGAAATCCTCCGGCGACGCCGCGAGCCTACTCCGGCGCGCGAAAGCGCGGCCAAGAAAACGGCGAGGCGAGCACGCCGAGGATGCCGCGCGGAAAGTGATCACCGTCTGGAATCCCGACGTCGTCACTCGGCTCGCGGCCGCGCGGCAGGAAGAACGTGCCGAACAGCAGATCCCAGACGAGCACGTCACCGCCGAAGTTGCAGGCCGCCGTGCGCGGATCGCGCGCGTGGTGCCAGCGATGCGGCGCGGGCGCGGAGAACAGGTAGTCGAGGGGGCCGAGCGTGAGCGCGAGATTGCCGTGCTGGAAGCGCCCGATCGCGACAGTCAGCGCAACGCTGAGCGCGAGCGCCTCTTGGCTCGCGCCGAGCAGCGCGAGCGGAACTTGTTGC
This sequence comes from Deltaproteobacteria bacterium, assembly GCA_031387905.1. Lineage (GTDB taxonomy): Bacteria > Myxococcota_A > UBA9160 > UBA9160 > UBA6930 > VGRF01. The sequence continues at coordinate 1,792 of JANNDT010000554.1, read as the reverse complement.
AGCACGCCCGAGAGCGCGATCTCGAGCGGGTGCAAGCGCGGCCCGTTCAGAAAGTAGATGCGCTCGGCGCTGTGGTGCGTGGCGTGGATGCGCCAAAGCGGAAGCCAGGCGTGCTCGGCGCGGTGGAACCAGTAGCGGAAGAAATCCCCTAACAAGAGCGCGAGAGAACCTTGCACCACGAGCGGCCAGTGCGCCGGCCAGAGGCCGAAATCGAGGCTCTGCGAGACGCGGCCAGCGAGCGCGACGCTGGGCGCCACGATCAGGAAGCCCGCGGGCGCGGCGAGCAGAATCAACGGCAGATCGACGCGCAAATCGCGGTAGCCCGTGAGCCAGCGGCGGCGCCACGGGCGCCAGCGTTCCAGAAAGAAGAACAGCGCGCAGAGCGCAAAGAACGCGCCGCCGGCCACGGCGCCGGCGTTCACGCCAGCGCGCAGTGCGAGCGCGGCGAGCGTGGCGCTGCCCGCGACGACGCCGACGTAGAGGCTGATGGAGGCGGCCATGCCGAGCGGCGGCGCGCCGAGCGCTGCGCTTGCCGGCTCGGGGGTCGCCGCCGCTGCCATGTTCGCCGCCATCGCGCGCGCTCCGCCCTTCAGATCCGGTAGAGCGTTCGCGCCTGCGCGCGCAGTTCCTCGCGGAACTCGGGGTGCGCGATCTCGAGGATCGCGCCCACGCGCTCACGCACGCTCTTGCCGCGCAGCTCCGCGATGCCGTGCTCGGTGACGACGTAATCGACGAAGGTGCGCGGCACGGTCACGGCGGTGCCCGCGCCGAGGGCGGACACGATGCGCGAAACGCGCGCAGCGCCGCCAGCTGGGCGCGAGCTCGAAGGCAACACGGAGACGGAGCGCCCGCCTTCGGAGTACGCGCCGGCGATCATGAACACCGTCTGCCCGCCGACTCCTGAGAACGGGCGGTGATCGAACGACTCCGCCGACACCTGCCCTGTCAGGTCCACTTGCATCGCGTTGTTCACCGCGACGAAGTTCTTTTGTTGGATCAGGCTGCGCAGATCATCGGTGGTGCCGAAGTCGTACAGCTCGAAGACCGGATTGCCGTCGATCGCGTCGAGTTCTTCGCGGCCGAGCGCCACGAGCGCGCTGCCAACCACTTTGCCCGGGTACAGCGACTTGTACTTGCCCGTGACGACGCCGCTTTTCACTAGTTCGGCGGTGCCGCCAGTAATCAGTTCCGTCTGGATGCCGAGGTCGTTGCGAAAGCCCAGGAACTTCGCGAGCGCGGCCGAGACCGTGCCGATGCCGATTTGCAGCGTGTCGCCATCGTTCACGAGCTCCGCGGCGACGAGGTTGCAGATCGTGTCCACCGCTTCGAGCTCTTCCGCGTTCGGCGGCGGGCCGGGCGGCAGCACCGAATCTGCGACGTCCTCGGCTTCGACGAAGAAGTCGATCGCGTCGATGTGCACGAAGTTGTCGCCGCCGGTTCGGATGAACTCTGGATGCACCTCGGCGATCACTTGCTTCGCGCCGCGCACGAACACGTTCGAGAACCACACGCCGGGGCCAAAGCTGCAAAAGCCGTGGGCGTCGGGCGGCGAGACGGGGACCAAGTAGAAATCCGGGTCGGGCTTGTAGTGCGGCGGCGTGATCCCCGCCTGCCAGACGCTGATCGGTAGATACTCGACCTCGCCTGCGTGGATGGCGGCGCGATTGAAGGGCGTCGCGAAGTTGTCGTGCAGCTCGAAGGCGCGCTTCAGATCAGGCGACGTCCAGCAGAACAACGCCGCAGCATGGTCGATGCGCACGCGCTCGAGTTCGCCGCGCCGCGCACGCTCGGC
>JANNDT010000553.1:0-5010 GCA_031387905.1 Deltaproteobacteria bacterium | reverse complement strand
GCGCTAGGGCTCCGGCGCCGCGCGCTGCGCGGTGGGGGGCCTTTTGGAGGTGGCCGACCCTTAAGTGCGGGGCGCGCTCGCGGCTATTTTGCGGCGCGCGCCCCCACCGGAATGGATCGACGTGCACGGCCTGCGCGCCTGGCGCTCGGGCGCCGCCGTGCACACGGATTTGCACCTCGTCGTGCCGCGCTACTACGACGCCGAGCGGCTGCACGGGATTAGCGAGATCGTCGAGGCGCGGCTGCTCGAAGGCCTCTCCGAGCCGGGCGAAGCGGTCGTGCACTTCGACCCGTGCGGGCCGGTGCACTGCGCGACCTGCGAGATGCCCGCCTGCGCGGTGCGCGGCGCGGCGTTCAAGGAGCGCAGCGAGCTCAGCGTCCTGCGCGCGACGCGCACGGATCCGGATGCGGATCATGCGCGAGCGGCGGGACACTGAGGGTGCGGATTTCGCGCCGTGAAGATTGTCTCCACCCTGCGAAGACGGCTCAGATGACGCGCTGAAACTGCCCCGCCCGCAGCCGCGCGAGGTAGTCGTCCAGCGCGCGCTTGATCTTGCCCGAGAGCAGCACGACGCCGACCAGATTCGGGAACGCCATCCCGAGAATCATCAGGTCGCCGAACTCGAGCACGGCCTGGGCGGCGAGCAGCGGGCCGGCGGCGGTGAAGACCAGGAACAGCGCGCGGTAGGCGAGCAGCGAGCGCGCGCCGAAGAGGTGCGTCCAGCACTGCTCGCCGTAATAGCTCCACGAGATCATCGTGGCGTAGGCGAACAGCAGCACGGAGAGCGAAAGCACGTACTCGAAGCCGGGCAGCACGCTCGCGAAGGCGTGGGAGGTCATCGCGATGCCGTTGCCGGCGCTGGTGTCGAGGTATGCGCCGGTCACCACGACCACGAGACCGGTCATGTTGCACACGATCACGGTGTCCATGAACGGTTCGAGCAGCGCGACCAGGCCTTGGCGCACGGGCTCGCTGGTGGTGGCGGCGGCGTGGGCGATCGGCGCGGAGCCGCAGCCGGCTTCGTTCGAGAAGGCGGCGCGGCGGAAGCCTTGGATGAGCACGCCCACTGCGCCGCCGTAGGCGGCTTCGGGGGAGAACGCGCCGCGTACGATCGTCGCGAACGCGGCGGGCAGCTCGCTCGCGTGAAGCGCGAGGATGGCGAGGCCCGCGAGCATGTAGAGCCCGCACACCGCGGGCACGAGCAGCGAAGCGACTTCGCCGATGCGCCGAATGCCGCCGATGATCACGAGGCCGACGAGCAGCGCGAGCGCGAGGCCGATCGCGAGCGCGCCGCCGATGCCGGCGAGTGGCGGCGCGACTGTGGCGAGCAGCACGAACGCCTGGTTCGCCTGATACATGTTGCCGCCGCCGAGGCTGCCGCCGATGCACATCACGCAGAACAGCACTGCCAGCGCGGCGCCGACGCGAGGCAGCCCGCGCTCGGCGAGGCCGGCGCGCAGGTAATGCATCGCGCCGCCTGAGAAGTGCCCGTCCGCGCGCCGCTCGCGGTACATCTGCGCGAGCGTCACCTCGGCGAACTTCGCGCTCATGCCCAGAAAGCCGGCGAGCACCATCCAGAAGACAGCGCCAGGGCCGCCGATCCCCACGGCGGTGGCGACGCCCGCAATGTTGCCGAGCCCGAGCGTCGCGGCGAGGGCGGCAGAGAGCGCTTGGAACGGGGAGATCTCGCCCTCGGCGTCGGGCCCGGTGTAGCGCCCGCGCACGACGTCGACGCCGTGCCGGAAGCCGCGCAGATTGATGAAATTGAAGCGCAGCGTGAAGAAGAGGGCGGCGGCGATCAGCCAGCAAACGACGGCAGGCAACACGAGCTCGCCCTGCGTGCCGTCATCCCAGAAGGCGAGATCGAAGAAGATCACGGCCGAGATGGGCTCGATCAGCCAGCTCTGGAAGCGCGCGTCGAGCCGGGCGAGAGAGACCGCGAGAAGTTCTTCCAACCGAGACCCTCGTTCGCCCGTGAGCGCAGGTTCGTTCAATGAAATCGCCGAGGGGGTCGCGTAGAGTTAGCGCCTTTCGCGCGCGCCCGAACTCGGTGCGCGGGCCGACGAGGAGACGCGGTGAGTTCGCAAACGCTTTCCGAGCACGCGTCCAAGGAATTGCTCGCGCGCTACGGCGTGCCGGTTTCGCGCGAGGAGTTGGCGCGCGATGCGGCGGGCGCGGCGGCGGCGGCTGTGCGCATCGGCTTCCCAGTAGTCGTGAAGCTGTGCGGCGACGCGATCGCGCACAAGACCGAGCGCGATCTCGTGCGCCTCGGGCTCGCGAACGCGGACGCGGTGCGCGCGGCTGCGAGCGAGTTGCTCGCGAAAATGCGGCCTGAGGACGGCGACGTGCAGCTGCTCGTAGCCGAGATGGTGCGCGGCAAGCGCGAGCTGATCGCAGGCCTCGTGCGCGATCCGCAGTTCGGGCCGTGCGTGTTGTTGGGCCTCGGCGGCATCGCGGCTGAGGCGCTCTCGGATGTGGTGTTTGCCGCGGCGCCGCTCACGCGCGCGGAGGCGAGAGGACTTGTTGGGAAGCTGCGCAGCGCCGTCCTCTACACCAAGCCGTGGCGCGGTGAGCCGGCCGTCGATCTCGAGGCGCTCGCGGATGTGCTGGTCGGGCTCGGAAAGCTGGGTGTCGAACGCGGCGACGTTGCGAGCGTGGATCTGAATCCGCTGCTGATCGCGAACGGGAAGCCGGTTGCGGTGGATGCGCTGGTGGAGATTGCGCCGGCGCCCGCGAGCGATGCTGCGCATGCGGCGAGCGCGCCTGGAAGCGCGAGCGGCCGGAGCGCTGCCGAGCGCGAGGCGGCGCTCCGCGAGAAGTTCGCGCGCCTTTTCAACCCGCGCGGCGTGGTGGTCGCGGGCGTCTCGTCTCATCCCGGCAAGTTCGGCTTCGTCGCCTACCACAACTTGTTGCGGTTCGGATACGACGGCGAGCTCTTCCCCGTGAACCGCGAAGGCGTGGACGTGCTCGGGCACCCGACCCTCACCGACGTCTCGCAGGTGCCCGAAGACGCCGCCGATCTGGTGTTCGTGTGCACGCCCGCGCACACCAACGCCGACTTGTTGCGGGCCTGCCGCGCGCGCGGCGTGCGCGCCGCGTTCATCGCGAGCGCGGGTTACGGCGAGGCGGGCGACGAGGGCAAGCAGGCAGAACGCGAGCTGGTCGCGCTCGCGAACGATCTCGGCATGCTGGTCGCTGGCCCGAATGGCCAGGGCGTGATCTCCACCGAGCGCTCGATGTGCGCACAGATCGTCGCGCCATACCCACCGCGCGGGCGCATCAGCGTCGCGAGCCAGAGCGGGAACCTGGTGTCGAGCTTCCTCAACTATTCGGTGGAGACGGGCGTCGGCATCTCGAAGGCGATCTCGGCCGGCAACTCCGCGCAGACCACGCTCGCCGACTACATCGAGTATTTCGGCGTCGACCCCGATACCGCGGTCGTCCTTGCCTACCTCGAGAGCGTCGGCGATGGCCGTCGCCTCGCGGCGGTGATGCGCGCCACCTCGAAGCGCAAGCCGATCGTGCTGGTGAAAGGCGGGGCCGCGGCAGAAGGCCAGCGCGCGGCCGCGAGCCACACCGGCGCGCTCGCGAGCGACGACCGCGTGTTCGACGGCGTCGCGAAGCAGAACGGCGTCGTGCGCGCGCCGAGCGTCGAGCACGCGTTCGAGTGGGCCGCGAGCTTCGCGACGCAGCCGCTACCGCGCGGGCGCCGCACGATCGTGTTCACCACCGCCGGCGGCTGGGGCGTGCTGGCGGCCGACGCTTGCTCCCAGGCCGGTCTCACTCTAATGCCACTGCCCGACGACCTGAGAGCGAAGATCGACACCGTCGTCCCGCCGCGCTGGAGCCGCAACAACCCGATCGACCTCGCGGGCGGCGAGACGCGCGACACCGTGGCGCAAGTCATGGACTGGATCGTCGCGCACCCGGACGTCGACGCGATGATCCACCTCGGTATCGGCATCCAGGCCGGCCAGGCCAACGCCTTCAAGTCGGGCCCGTTCTACCCGGGCAACGGCATCGACCGCATCGTCGACTACCACGTCCGCCAGGACCGCCGCTACGCCGCCGTGGCGCGCGAAGTGAGCGAGAAGCACGGCAAACCCGTGCTGACGTGCAGCGAACTCGTGCACACGGACAGGCATTACGGAAACAGCGGCCCGGTGGGCGTAAAAGAAGAAGGCCGCATCTGCTACCCGAGCGCGCACCGCGCCGTCGCCGCGCTGGCCGCGATGTGCGAGTACGCCGAGTGGAAGCGCGGGGACGTTCCATAACTAACCAAACTAACCCGAGCGAGCCGACAAGTTTGGTTAGTTATGGAACGTCCCCGCAAAGGAGCACCGATGATTCTCTTCGAACACCCGCTGTCGCCTTACGCCCAGAAGAACAAGATCGCGCTGCGCGAGAAGGGCGTGCCGTTCGAGCTGCGCCTGCCGACCGGCATCGGAGCGGGCGCGGGCTACGGCAAAGATTTTACGAGCGCGTCGCCTCGCGGCGAAGTGCCGGCGCTGGTGGATGGCGACACGCGCATCTTCGATTCCACGATCATCCTCGAATACATCGAGGACAAGTGGCCGATGCCCCCGCTGCTACCGCGCGACCCGGCCGCGCGCGCTCGTGCGCGCATGATCGAAGACGCCATGGACACACACTACGAGGCGATCAACTGGGGCCTCGGCGAGATCCGGTTCATGGGCCGCGCCAAGGGCGAGCTCGCGGCGAAGATCGAGGCGAGAGCGGCCCAGCAGGTCGCCGCGTGGCAGCGCTGGCTCACCCAACAACTCGGCGACGCCGAGTGGTTCGGCGGCGCGAGCTTCGGCTGGGCGGACCTCTCGGTGATCCCTTACGTCAACGGCTCCGCCGGCTTCGGTCTAACACCTGCGGCGGGCTCGGCGCTCGCGGCGTGGGCCGTGCGCGCGAACGCGCGCCCCTCGGTCTCGCAAACCGCGAAGGAAGCTGCCGCCTCGATCGCGGGCATGGACGCCATCGGCGAGCTGATCGAGAAGGGCC
>JANNDT010000538.1:0-13050 GCA_031387905.1 Deltaproteobacteria bacterium | reverse complement strand
ACCGAGCTCGCTCGCGCGCCGCGGCGTCGCAGCGAAAGAGCGGGGTCTGACCCCGCGCTTTCGCTGCGTGACGCTATGCGTCACGGCTCACTCTTCCGCGCCACACTGGCACGCGCTTCTCGGCAAACGCGACGGGTCCTTCCACGCAATCGGGCAGGGCGAATAGTCTCTGGTGCAGTGCGGTCTCGCGGCGCTCCACCTCTTCGGGCGCGAGCGACGGCGCTTCCCACAACAGCTGCTTGCTCATCGCCACCGAGACGGGCGCCGCGTTCACCGCTACATCGCGGGCGAGCGCGAGCGCTGCCGGCAGCACCTCCGCTGCAGGCAGCACGCGCGTCGCCACGCCGAGCGCCTCGATCTCGTCACCCGTGTAGGTGCGCCCCGTCAGCAGCAGCTCCGCCGCGCGCGCGAGCCCGAACGCGCGCGTCGCGGTCCAGTGAGCGTAAGCGTCGGGCATCGCGCCGCGCCTCACTTGCACCACGCCGTACTTGCCTTCGCGCGCGAGGAAGCGCACGTCGCACTGCAGCGCGAGTGTTAGGCCGAGCCCGATCGCGGGGCCGTTCACCGCGGCGATCACGAGCTTGCGCACGCGGAACGCCGGAAACGCGACTGCGGCGGCGCTGAACGGGCTCGCATCGTCGATCCGGAACGTGTTCGCGGCGTCGCTCATGTCTGCGCCCGCGCAGAACGCGCGGCCCGCGCCGGTGAGTACGACGGCGCGCACGGCGTCGTCTTCGTCGCAGCGGCGATAGGCCCGCGCGAGCGCGCCGCCCATCGCGCCGGAGAACGCGTTCAGCTTGGCGGGCCGATCGAGGGTGAGGGTTGCGACACCGAAATCGTCGAGTTCGAAGCGGAAATGTTCGTCGTTCATCGCGGCGCAGGATACGCCTGTGCCACTGCCGGCCGCGCGCGCGCCGCGCAAGAATCCGCCTCCCGCTGCGAATGGAGCCACGTTGCCCAATCTTGCCGCTCTCCACGAAGCGATCGCTGCCGCTCTGCCCGACGCCGAGTGCTTGGTCTCGGGCGCGCGCCGCTTCACGTGGCGCGAGATCACGGATCGCACGCGTCGCCTGGCTGCGGTGCTGCGCGCCGCCGGCCTCGGCTGCCGGCAGGAGCGCGCCGGCCTCGCGAACCACGAGTCGGGCCAAGACCACGTCGCGCTCTACCTCTACAACGGCAACGAGTATCTCGAGGGCATGCTCGGTGCGATGAAGGCGCGCTGCGCGCCGTTCAACGTGAACTACCGCTACGTCGACGAAGAGCTGATCTACTTGTTCGACAACGCGGACGCGCGCGCGGTGATCTTCCACGCGAGCTTCGCGCCCGCGCTCGCGCGCATTCGCGGCAAGCTGCCGCGAGTGCAGCTCTGGCTGAGCGTCGACGACGGCTCCGGCGAAAACCTCGCCGGCGCGCTCGACTACGAGCGTGCGCTCGCATCCGCGTCGCCCGAGCTGCCCCAACAACTGAGCGAGGACGACCTCTACATCCTCTACACCGGCGGAACCACCGGCATGCCCAAGGGCGTGTTATGGCGCCAAGACGAGATCCTGCGCGCCGCGCTCTTGCCACCGCGCACGGAGCCGAGCACCGCCGCGATCGTCGAGCGCGCGCGCCGTGGCGCGGGCAAAGTGCGCGCGCTGCCCACGCCGCCCTTCATGCACGGCGCCGCGCACTGGGCCGCCTTCACGCTCTGGCATGCTGGCGGCACGGTCTGCATCCCGGCGAAGCCGCGCAGCCTCGATCCGCACGATCTGTGGGCGACGGTCGAGCGCGAGCGCATCAGCGCGATGACGATCGTGGGCGATGCGTTCGCGCAACCACTGCTCGCTGCGCTCCGGGAGCACACGTACGACCTCGCTTCGCTGAAAACGATCACGTCGGGCGGCGCGATTCTCAGCGCGCCCGTGAAGGACGAACTGCTCGCGCGGCTTCCGGGCGTCCGCATCATCGACGTGCTCGGCTCCTCCGAGAGCGGCCAGCAGGCGACGCAGATTTCCCGGCCGGGGCAGAAAGCGACGACGGGCGAGTTCGAACTCACCGAGAACAACGTCGTGCTCTCGGAAGATCTCACGCGCATAGCGGCGCCGGGCTCAGGCGAAAGCGGCTGGCTCGCGCGCAGCGGGCCCGTGCCGCTCGGTTATTACAAGGACGCCGAGAAGAGCGCGCGCGCTTTCCCGACACTGAACGGCGTTCGCTACTCGGTGCCCGGCGATCGCGCGATTGCGCTCGAGGGCGGCGGTCTGCGTCTGCTCGGCCGCGACTCGGCGACGATCAACTCGGGCGGCGAGAAGATCTTCGCGGAGGAGGTCGAGCACGCGCTCAAGCATCACCCCGCGGTCTGGGACGCGGTGGTGACCGGCACACCTCACGCGCGCTTCGGGCAACAGGTGACCGCGCTGGTCGCACTGCGCGTGGGTGCGCGGGTTTCGGAGGAGGAGTTGCGCGCGAGCTGCGAGGCGCACATCGCCCGCTACAAGCTGCCGCGCGCCGTCGTGTTCGTGGACGAAGTGGTGCGCGCGCCGAGCGGCAAGGCCGACTACCGCTGGGCGAAGCAAGTCGCGCTCGCGCGGCTCGGGTCTGCGTTGTGACCTCACACGGCCCCTTGCCCGTCACGCGGCTTCAAGATTTTGCGGTGAAAGTTTCGATTTGATCGTGTTAAATTGCTGGCTTCGTTCAGGGGATCGCCTTGCGGATCGACGTCCTCGCGCAGCAGATGGCCGAACGCCGCGAGCGCATCCTCGCCGCGGCGCGCGAGGCCATCGGTCAGCGCGGCTACGAGGCGCTCACGATGCGCGATCTCGCGCTCGCGAGCCGCGTCACGGTGCCGACGATCTACAACCTAATCGGCAGCAAGGAACAGGTGCTGTTCGCGGCGATCGAGGAGCAGACGGCGCGCTTCGAGGCGAGCGTCGCGAGCGGCGCCGAGCTCGCACCCGCGGAGCGCGTGCGCGCGATCGTGCACGCCTGCGTCGACGAGTACCTGCGCATGCCGCGCTATTACCGAACGCTACTCACGCTGCTCTTTGTCTCGGATTCCGCGGGCGAAATGCGTCGGCGCGTCGATCGCGCAATCGCGAATCCGCTCGGCGAAGCGCTCGCCGGGCTCGAAGCCCGAGGCGAACTCGCGCCGTGGGTCGAACTGCGGCCGCTGCGCGGGCGCCTGCGCGCGCATCTACAGATGACCTCGATCCAGTGGGCGGCGGGCAGCCTCTCGGACGAGGGGCTGCGCGCGGCGGCGCAGTACGGCGCGAGCCTGCTGATGATTGCGGCGACGAACGGCTCCGTTCGTGCGCGCTTCGAAGAACTCGCGCGCGAGGCGCAGTCGGCCGCGGTCGGCCGCGCCACATCGCAGGCAGACGACAAGCCGGCCGCGCGGCCACGTGTTAGGAGATCGAAGTGAAGATGCGTCACCCCATGACTGGGGCGATCTACGAGCGGCTCGAGAGCGGCGGCTGCAGAGTCACCGAGACGGACGGCCGCTCGGGCGTGTTCACCGAGAACGGCCGCTGGCTCTCGGGCGAGGTGCGCGAGGCGGATCTCCATTTCTTGAACTGGGTGGGTGGCCCGCAGGTCGAATCGAGCGGGGGCACCATCTCGGGCCTCGCGAGCGGTGAGGCCGGCGCAGCGGTTCCCACGTTTCAGCCCCGCGCGACAGTCGCCGGGGAGCGAAAAGGCAAAGGCATGGACCTCGGACTCTCGGGCAAGAGAGCGCTTGTTACGGCGGCGAGCCGCGGCATCGGCCTCTCGATCGCGCGGCAGCTCGCCGACGAAGGCTGCGACGTCGCGATTTGCGCGCGCAGCGAGGGCGGCCTCGAATCCGCGGTAAAGGACCTCGAGCAGCGAGGCGTGAGAGTGTTCGCGAAGGCGGTCGACGTGTCCGACGGCCCGGCGCTGAGAGCGTTCGTCGCCGAGGCCGCGGGCGCGCTCGGTGGGCTCGACATCTTCGTGTCGAACGCGAGCGCCGGCGGCGGCATGGGTGAGCAGGCCTGGCAAGCCAGCTTCGAGATCGACGTGATGGGGGCCGCGCGCGGCGTCGAGGCGGCGCTGCCATTCCTCACCAAGTCGGATGCGGGCAGCATCGTGTTCATCAGCTCGACCGCTGCGCTCGAGTATCTCGGCGTGCCGCAGCCCTACAACGCGATGAAGGCCGCGCTGATCGCGCATGCCGGCGATCTCTCGCAAGCGCTCGCCAAGCAGGGCATCCGCGTGAACACGGTCTCGCCGGGCCCGATCTATTTCGAGGGCGGCAACTGGCAAATGATCAAGCAGGCGATGCCGGCGATCTATCAGGGTGCGCTCGCGCAGTGCGCGATCGGTCGCATGGGAACACCCGAAGAAGTGGCGCGCGCGGTCGTGTTCCTCGCGAGCCCGGCGGCGAGCCTGATTACTGGCGCGAACCTCGTGTGCGACGGCGGCTTCACCAAGGGCCACCAGTTCTGAGCCCTGCGAAGCCCAACAAGGAGATCTGCTGATGGCGACCGAACCGCTGCTTCCGTTCCGCAAGCCGAACGAAGGCCCGCGCTCCGAGGGACTCTCGTACCAGCAGCTGCTCGATACCGACACGCGCCCCGTCCCGGACGTGCTGCGCTGGCAATCGGCGCGCGATCTCCCGGCCTCGAAAGTGCCGATCTCGCGGTACACGTCGCGCGAGTTCCACGACCTCGAAGTCGAGAAGCTTTGGAAAAAAGTCTGGCAGTTCGCGTGCCGCGAGGAGCAGATTCCCGAAGTCGGCGATCACAGCGTCTACAAGATCGCGGACATCGAGATCGTGGTGGTGCGCGCGACGGCCACGGAGATCAAGGCGTTTCGTAACACCTGCCTGCATCGCGGCCGCGCCATCAAAGATTGTGACGGACGTTCGCAGGAACTGCGCTGCCCGTTCCACGGCTGGAGCTGGAACCTCGACGGCAGCCTGAAGACGATCCCGGCGCGTTGGGATTTCCCGCACGTGAATCGCGACGAATACCACCTTCCGGAAGTGCGCGTCGGGTGCTGGGGCGGGTACGTGTTCATCAACATGGACCCGGACGGCGTCTCGCTCGAGACCTACCTCGGCGACCTGCCTAAGCACTTCACGCGCTGGCCGCATGAGAAGAAGTACATCGAGGCGTGGGTCGGCAAAGTCATGCCGTGCAACTGGAAGGTGTGTCAGGAGGCCTTCATGGAGGCCTATCACGTGATCGCGACGCACCCGCAAATGCTCCCGGGCATAGGCGACTGCAACTCGCAGTACGACGCGTGGGACACGTTCTCGCGCGCGATCACGCCGAACATGACGGTGAGCCCGCATCTCGGCTGGGAGCCGACGCAGCAGGATCAGCTCGACGCGATGTTCTCGCGCGATATCGGCGCCGAGCCGCTGCTGCGGGTGCCGGAAGGCATGACGGCGCGCGAACTCGTCGGGCAGATGACGCGCATGCAGCTGAGAGCCACCGTGGCAGGCGTCGAAGATCTCACCGACGCCGAGCTGAACGATTCGTTCTATTACACGGTGTTCCCGAACTTCCATCCGTGGGGCGCGCACAACCGCATCACCTACCGCTTTCGCCCGAACGGCAACGACCCCAACAGCTGCTTGATGGAGGTGTTCTTCATCTCGCCGTTCCGCGGCAAGCGGCCAGCGCCGGCAAAGTTCCACCTGCTTGGCACGGCCGACGACTGGACCCAGGCGGCGGAGCTCGGATTCCTGGCGCGCGTGTTCAACCAGGACACGGGCAACTTGTTCCGCGTGCAGGACGGCCTGCGCGCCGCCGCGCACAGCCACGTCACGCTGGCGGGTTATCAGGAAACCAAGCCGCGTCATTTCCATGCGCTGCTCGAGAAGCACATCAACGCGTAGGCGAGTGATGGCAAAGCTGGAAATCCGCACCACGCGCGCGTCGTGCAAGGGCGCGCGCGAGTGCGTACGGCGCGCGCCGGGCACGTTCTCGCTCGATGCGGAGCGCAGAGTGAGGGTCGCCGCCGACCCGCGAGACGCCGCCGAGCAGATCGCCGAGGCCGCGCGCGCGTGCCCGAACTTCGCGATCGAAGTGCGGCGCGGCGGCGAGAGGCTCGCATGAACGTGCCCGCGCGCGACCCGCAGCTCGCAGCGCTCCAGGCGCGGCGCATGCGCATCGTCACGGCGCTCAGCGCGGCGACCATGCTCGTCTACTTCGGCTTCATCCTGGCCGTGGCGTTCGCGCCGGCATCGCTCGCGACGCTGATCGCGCCGGGCCTGACGCTCGGCATCTTGCTGGGCGCCGCGGTGATCGTGCTCGCCTGGGTGTTCACCGCCGTGTACGTGCGCTGGGCGAACAAGCACTACGACCCGGCGTTGCGAGCGTTGCGCGAACGCGAAGAGGCGCAGCGGAATGGCTGAGGCCCGCGAGCCGAGCGGCGTCGCGATGCTCTGGTTCTTCGCGTTCATCGCGACGACCCTCGGCATCACCTATTGGGCGGCGCGCCGCACGCGCAGCACTGAGCAGTTCTACGCCGCGGGACGCTCCATCACGGCCGGGCAGAACGGCTTCGCGTTGGCCGGCGATTACATGAGCGCGGCCAGCTTCCTGGGCATCGCGGGCCTCGTCTCGACCACGGGCTTCGATGGCTTGATCTACTCGACGGGCTGGCTGGTGGGCTGGCCAATCGTGCTGTTCCTGATCGCGGAGCCGCTGCGCAACCTCGGGCGCTTCACCTTTGCCGACGTGGTCGCCCTGCGTCTGCGCCAGGTCCCGGTCCGCATCGCCGCGGCCTGCGGGACGCTAGCGACCGTCACCGTCTACCTAATTGCCCAGATGGTCGGCGCCGGTAGCCTGGTCAAGCTGCTGTTCGGGCTCAGTTACGAAACCGCGGTGGCGCTGACGGGCGCGGCGATGATCACCTACGTGCTGTTCGGCGGGATGCTCGCGACGACCTGGGTGCAGATCGTGAAAGCCGGGCTGCTACTGAGCGGCGCGACGTTGCTTGCCGGACTCGTGCTCGCGCGCTTCGCTTTCAACCCGGCCGCGCTGTTCGCCGCCGCGGCCGCGCAGTACGGAGATGCCGTGCTCGCGCCGGGCAAGCTCGTCTCGAACCCGCTCGAAGCGGTCTCGCTCGGCCTCGCGCTGATGTTCGGCACCGCCGGCCTGCCGCACATCTTGATGCGCTTCTACACCGTGCCCGACGCGCGCGCCGCGCGCACCAGCGTGTTCTACGCCACCGGCCTGATCGGCTTCTTCTACCTAATGACCTTCGTGCTCGGCTTCGGGGCGATGGTGCTCGTGGGCCCGGACGCGATTCGCGCCGCCGACCCTGGCGGCAACCTCGCCGCGCCGCTGCTCGCGGAGTTGCTCGGCGGCACGCCGTTCCTCGGCTTCATCTCCGCCGTCGCGTTTGCGACGATCCTCGCGGTGGTCGCGGGCCTAACGCTCTCGGGCGCCGCGGCGCTCTCCCACGATTTGTGGGTGCACGTCGTGCGGCGGGGCAAGGGTGACAGCGCCGAAGAGCTCGTGGTCGCGCGCATCGCGACGGTGGCGTTAGGTGTAGTCGCGATCGGGCTCGGCATTTCGTTCAAAGGCCAGAACGTCGCGTTCATGGTGGCGCTGGCGTTCGCGATCGCCGCCAGCGCGAACTTCCCGGCGCTCGTGCTGGCGATCTTCTGGCGCGGTTTCACCACCGCGGGCGCGGTCGCGAGCATCGCGTTCGGCACAGTCGGCGCGCTCGGCCTGATCGCCCTCTCGCCGACAGTGCAGATCGACGTGCTCGGCGGGACGAGCGCCTGGTTCCCGCTGCGAAATCCAGCGCTAATTACGATTCCGCTCTCGTTCGCAGTCGGAGTGCTCGTTTCGAAGCTCGCGCCCGAACCCGCGGCGGCGGAGGGTCACGATGCGCTCGCGGCCCGGACTCATCTCGGTCACGCGGAGGACGCTGAATGAGCGAGCTGCAAGAGTTCCTGCGAGCGCGCGACTTCTTGCTCGCTCACCGCACCGACTATGACGCCGCCATGCACGGCTTCCGCTGGCCAGAGCTGGCGCACTTCAACTGGGCGCTCGACTACTTCGACGCGCTGGCGGCAGGCAACGCGCGCACGGCGCTGCACGTCGTCGAGGAGAGCGGCGCGGAGGAGAGGCGCACGTTCGCGGAGCTCTCTCGGCGCAGTAGTCAGGTAGCGAACTATCTGCGCGGCCTCGGCGTCGCGCGCGGCGAGCGCGTGCTGCTCATGCTCGGCAACGAGGTGCCGCTCTGGGAGACGATGCTCGCCTGCATGAAGCTCGGCGCCGTAATGATTCCCGCGAGCACGCTGCTGGTAGCCGACGATTTGCGCGATCGCCTCGGTCGCGGGCGAGTGAAGCACGTCGTCGCGGGCGCTGCGCACGCGGCAAAGTTCGAGCAGGCGCAGGGCGCGTACACGAAGATCGTCGTGGGCGGCGAGGCGCGCGGCTGGCGCAACTTCACCGAGGCCGCGGCCTCCCCAACAACCTTTACCGCCGACGGCCCGACCCGCGCGAGCGATCCGTTGCTGCTCTACTTCACGTCGGGCACCACCTCGAAGCCGAAGCTCGTGCTGCACACCCACGCGAGCTACCCGGTCGGGCATCTCGCGACGATGTACTGGATCGGCCTCCAGCCGGGCGACGTGCACCTCAACATCTCCTCGCCTGGCTGGGCGAAGCACGCCTGGAGCTGCTTCTTCGCGCCGTGGAACGCGGGCGCCACGGTGTTCCTCTACAACTACGCGCGCTTCGATGCGAGCGCGATGCTCGGTGTGCTCGCGCAGCACGGCGTCACCACGCTCTGCGCGCCGCCCACGGTGTGGCGGATGCTGATCCAGGCGCCCGACCTCGCGAGCCACGCCTTGAAGCTGCGCGAAGTGATTGGGGCGGGCGAGCCGCTCAACCCGGAAGTGATCGAACAGATCCGCCGCGCCTGGGGCCTCACGATTCGTGACGGCTTCGGCCAGACCGAGACGACCGCGCAGATCGGCAACACGCCCGGCCAGCCCGTGAAGCCTGGCTCGATGGGCCGCCCGCTACCGGGTTATCAGGTGCGCCTGCTCGATGCGGATGGCGCGCAGCAGACCGAAGGCGAGATCTGCCTCTCGCTCGAGCCGCGCCCGCTCGGCCTGATGGTTGGGTACACGGATGACGCCGCGAAGACCGCCGAAGTCATGCTCCATGGCCACTACCACACCGGCGACACCGCCAGCATCGACGCCGACGGCTACATCACCTACGTCGGCCGTGCCGACGACGTCTTCAAAGCCAGCGACTACCGCATCAGCCCGTTCGAGCTCGAGAGCGTGCTGATCGAGCACCCCGCGATCGCCGAAGCCGCGGTGGTGCCGAGCCCGGACGCGCTGCGGCTCGCGGTGCCGAAGGCGTTCGTAACGACGCGCGCCGGCTTCGCCCCGAGCCGCGAACTGGCGCAGGACGTGTTCGCGTTCCTGCGTAACAAGCTCGCGCCATTCAAGCGCATCCGCCGGCTCGAGTTCGCGGAGTTGCCGAAGACGATCTCGGGCAAGATTCGGCGCGTGGAGCTGCGCAAGGCGGAGATGAACCGCGACCCGAGCGTGAAGCGCGCGAACGAATGGTTCGAGGAGGATCTGGAGGGGGTCGAGGGGCGATCCGCGGGCAGGGACGAGCCGCGTTGAGGCCGCGGCAGCCTCCGATCTGCATCCCCACGCGTGTGCAACTGGGCTGAAGTTCGTGCGCAGTTCTGCCGCAGAACCTTTCATGCGGTTCAGCGCAACATGTTTCGTACCTGCTCGCCTTGCGTGCGCGACCGCAATGGCGATCGCGCTCCTTGCGGCCAGCAGCGCGCGAGCGGCGACGATCAACGGCAGCGTGTTCGAGGATCGCAATTACGGAGGCGGCGCCGGCCGCTCGCTCGCGGCTTCGGGCGGCAGCGCAATGCCGACCATTCGCATGGAGCTCTACAACGCTGCGGGCGCCTTCGTCTCGAACCAGAACACGACTGCGGGCGGCACGTTCTCCTTCACGGGACTCGCGGCGGGCACGTACACGGTGCGAGCGGCGAATCGCAGTATCGCTTCGACGCGTACGGGGGGTTGCGCGGCGGGCACGTGCATCCCCGTGCAGACGTACCGCACGAATGCTGCGACCGGCGCGGCGGTCGCGGTCACGGATCGCGTTGGCGGACAAACCCCCACGCTGCTCGACTCGGTGAATAACACCACGAGCGCAACTCTTGCCTCTCTAACGACGGCGACGACCACCCCGCAATCGATTACGACGGTTCAGCTCGCAGCCGCCGGAACCACCGTCGCGGGCGTCGATTTCGGTTTCAACTTCGACACGATCGTCAACGTGACCAATACGGGGCAGGGTTCGCTGCGTCAGTTCGTGACGAACGCGAACGCGATTACGGGCGAGGCGTCGCTCGCGCAGGCGGGCCAGAGCGCGGGGCGCGAGACCTCGATTTTCATGATCCCGAACGGCGTCGCGAACCCCGGACAGAACGCGGGCTATGCAAACCAGCTCACGGCAGCCGGCGCGAACGCCGGCGCGGCGCGGATCACCCTTGCGAGCGCGCTGCCCGCGATTACCGGCACGAACACGAGCCTCGACGGCCGCACGCAGACCGCGAATGTGCGCTCGACGCCGGGCGGTGCGGAGACGAACTCCGGTCAGGTGGGAACCGGTGGCGTGGTTGGAACGAGCGGGATCGCGTTGCCGCGATTCGATCGCCCCGAGCTGGTGATCGACGCCGCCGCCACGCAGATCAGCGGCACGGGAAGCGCTGTGATCGTGATTGGGCTCGCAGTCGAGAACGGCTCGATCGCGGTCTCGGGGAACAACAGCCAAGTTCGCGATTCGTTTGCCGGTATCCGGGCCGATGGCACGGTCGGGACGATTTACAGCGCCGCTTACGGGATCACCGTCGGGGCCGGCAGCGCGATCACAATTGCGCACAACTACGCAAAAGTGAACAACAGCGGCATTCGCGGTGATGCCGCCGGCTCGAGCGCGCTCGTGGAATACAACGAAGTCGACTCGCTGACCGGTGCGCCGGGCGGCGGACAAACGAACACCTTCGACGGCATCCTGTTCATTGGCTCGGCGACGAACATCACGGTTCGATACAACCTCTCCAAGAACCAGCGAGGCGGCGGCCTCGAGTTCGGTTTCGGCGCCGGCTCCGTCACCGGCACGGTCAGCGAGAACACACTGACCACGAATGGCTTCGACAGCGCCGGCGTTCCCAGTACCGAAGCGCTGAACGTCGCCTTCTACAGCCTTGGCGCTGCGACCGCGATGACCTTCAGCAACAACATCGTGACGGCGAGTGGCGGCCCCGGTTTGATCGTCGAGACCGCCTCCGGCATCGTGATCTCGCAGAACAGCATCTTCGGAAATGGGATCGCGACTGGCCTCGGCATCGATCTCGACCCGCGCGGCGTCGACCCGAACTCGTACATGCCGCCGCAGGGCGTGACCTTGAACGACGCGGGCGACGCGGACGCCGGGCCGAATGGCCTGCTGAACTTCCCGGTGATCGAATCCGCGACACTCAGTGGCGGAAACCTGATCGTGAGGGGTTGGGCGCGGCCGCTCTCCTTGATGGAGTTCTTCGTAGCCGCCGCCGATGCGAGCGGCTTCGGTGAAGGCCAAACCTACAAGTTCACCGCGAGTGAGGGCGCGGGCGCGGACACCGACGCGACCTCGAGCGCTTACGGCCCCGGCGCGATCAACGGCGTGGTGCAGGGCACTGATACGACAACGCGCTTCGCCTTCAGCATGCCGACGCCGAGCGGCGTTGCAGCGGGAACGCGGCTCACGGCGACCGCGCGGCTCGGCGGGAACACTTCCGAGTTCTCCGCGTTCGTGGTCGTCACTGGATTCCCGAGCTTCACGGTCACGAAGACCTCGAGCGCAATCACGGATCCGGTCAACTGCACGACGCCCGGCAACTCCGCGTCGTGTAGCCCGCTCGGTTCGCAGAAGCGTATCCCTGGCAGCATCGTCGAGTACGGAATCAGCACGAGCAATGCCGGTGGCGCCGCCGATAACAATTCGGTCTTTGTGTACGACAGCATCCCCACGAACACGGCCTTCCGCGCGCTCGATCTCGGCCTCGCAGGCTCGGGCCCGATTGCTTTCGCGAACGGCGCGACCCCGAGCGGCCTCACCTTCACCTTTACGTCGCTCGCGTCGGCGACCGACGACACTTCCTTCTCGAACGACGGCGGTACGACTTGGACCTACGTGCCCGCGCCAAGCACCGATGGCTGCGATGCGGCTGTTACGAACGTGCGTGTGAACCCCAAGGGCGTGTTCGTCGCCGACGCCGCGACGCCCGACCCGAGCGTCTCGCTGCGCTTCCGAATTTGCGTTGAATGAGGCGCGTTCAGGTTCAGTCCGGCAACACCTCGAAGAATCTCCGGATGCGCGCCGCGTTCGCGCCGATGTCGCCTTTGCCGTCGCGCGACTTGCTGCGCACGTCGACGACCGAGCCGCCGGTGCCGTCGTCGCGCACGCGGATCACGATGTCATCGACGAAGCGGAACAGCCGGGTGGTCTGGCTGGCGAGGATCCGGCCCGAAGCCGGGTCGCGGCCGGCGACTTCCCACTCCAGTGCGTGCGCAGCGGCTTCGGCCTCGCGCAGCACGTCGGCGGGCGGGCGCGCGACGCGGATCGGCTGCAAGTCCTGATAACTGGGCGTCGCCTTGATCGTGTCGGCGAAGCCGGCCGGGAAGCTCATGTCGCGATCGCGACCTGATGGGTCGCTCGCGAAGGCCGGCGGATCCGCGAGATCGGTGCTGATGTCGTTGATCGGTGGAGCGCCCGCGCCGGGCCGTTGCCCATAGCCGACCATGCTGACCGCCACGACCGCGGCGACCACGCCCACCCACGCGAGCGAGCGGCCGCTGCGATTGCTGCCGGCGCGAGTCGTGTAAAGCGCGCCGAGCCCGAGCAGGCCGGCGATCAACGCCGAGAGCAAGCCGAGGCCGAACAGCATGAAGCCTCCCATCGGCTCCAGCACACCGAAGTGCGCGAGCGCCGCGCCGAGGCTTGGGTCGAAGAGGCCAACGGCGCCGAGAACGCCGGCGGCGAGTGCGAGCTTCGAGCGTTG
>JANNDT010000533.1:0-1690 GCA_031387905.1 Deltaproteobacteria bacterium | reverse complement strand
CGTGCTCCCCGAGCAGCGCGCGCGCGAACTCCGCTCGCACGCGCTCCGGCGCGAGTCCGGCCAGCGCGGGCGCGCTCGCACGCATGGCAGCCTCGATCTCGGCATCGGGCGTGAGGCCGAGCTCCGCGAGCAGGCGCCCGGCGCGCAGCGCGCGCAGCGGATCTTCGGCGAAGCGATCGGCTGCGCGGCCGACTGCGCGCAGCCGCCGCTCCGCGAGATCGCGCTGTCCGCCGTGCGGGTCGGTCAGTTGCGCAATGTCGGCGTCATACGCCATCGCGTTCACCGTGAAGTCACGCCGCGCCAGATCGCTCGCGAGATCGGGGCCGCGGAACGTGGTCACGTCTACGGGTCCCGCCGCGGTCGGCACGAGCGCGGTGCCATGCCGCGCGCTCGCGCCCATTGCGACCGCTCGCTTGAAGCAGGCGAGCACGTCGGCCACCGGCGCGGACGTCGCGATGTCCCAGTCGCGCACCGGCCGCGCGATCAGCGCATCGCGCACGCAGCCCCCGACGAAGACCGCCTGGTATCCGCGCTCTCTCAGCGCGACGCAAAGCGCGAGCACGCTGGGCGGAATCGAGAACTGCATCGCGCGCAGTGTCGCGCGGCCGCTTCGCGCCCGCCTGTTAGCGCGTCGACTTCGCTCGGCATCGCCTCGCTTGCGGGCGCACAGCGCGCACTTTCAGCGAATGCCTATCGTGCGCGCGTGCCGCTCTGGTTTCGTGCGCCTGGAATCCCGCTGCGCGTCGAGGAAATCCTCGCGCGCCTCGCACCCGCACGTGCTGCGCGCGACTCGCTGCGCAGCGAGCGGCTGCGTTTCGCGCACACGCACGGCGTCGGGAACCCTTGGACGCTCGCCGCCCCGATTCGCGACCTCGAGGCTGAGCTGCCGGCTGCCGCGGCGCTCTGTCTCGACGACGAGTCGCGCGTGGCTTCGCGCGATTCGAGCGAGAGCGAGTTCGAACTCGAGCTGCCCGCGCTGGTGTGGCCGGCAGGCGTCGTGCCGGTGCGCGGCGGGCACTTCACGTTCGAGGTGCTCGAAACGAGCGGCGATCGCTCGCGCGTGCGCTTCCGCTGCGAAGCCGCGAGCCGCGAGCGCGTCTGTGAATGGGCCGCGCAGGCAGGTTCGCCAGTTATTGGGGATTTCGCGCGCGGCGGGTCACTCGCGGGTCCGGGCGAACCCCTGTTTGCGCCGGGCGGCGCGCTGCGTGTCTCTGAAGCCGCAGCGCGTGCAATCGCGCGCGGTCACCCGTGGCTGACGCGGGATCGCGAGAGCGAGGACGAGGGCCGCTTCGCGCCGGGTGCGCTCGTGGATGTGCGCGCTGCCGGGACCGGGCGCACGCTCGGCGCCGCGCGCATCGAAGGCGGGCCGCAACTCGTTGCGCGCATGTGGGCCGCGACGCAGCGCGGTGTGCGCGTCGGCGCGAAGCCGCCGAAGGCGGCGTCGATCGAGGCGCGCGTGGTGCGCGCGCTCGCGCGGCGCGAGAAACTGCGCGCGAGTGCGGCGACCGGCGACTCGCTGCGACTCGTGCACTCCGAGGCCGATGCGCTGCCGGGGCTGTTCGCGGATCGCTTCGGCGGCGTGCTCCGCGTCGTCGTAACCGGGCGCGCGGCGCTGCCGATTTGGGAGCGCGCCACGGCCGCACTCGCGGCAGCGCTGGGTGAAGAACTCGGCCGCGAGCCGAGCGTGATC
>JANNDT010000490.1:0-10735 GCA_031387905.1 Deltaproteobacteria bacterium | reverse complement strand
TTCATGCCCGGCCTGATCGACCTCACCATCGCGAGCTTTGACGATCCGGCCGCGCTGCCGCCGCAGCTCCACATGTGGGAGCGCGAGCGCTTGCAGTGGCTCGTGCTCGGCGACGACCTGCCGCGCCACGCCGAGTTGCCGCCGCAGGAGTAACGAGAAACGGAGGAAGGACTCCGACGCCTTCTCGAGTTTCGCGGCGCGCGCTCGTCTAACGTGCGCCGGCCGGCTCCCGCGAAACGAGGACACCTCCATGACCCAGCTTCCCTACGAAATCTTCGACGGCGACAACCATTACTACGAGGCCGAGGACGCCTTCACCCGCCACATCGACCGGAAGATGAAGCGCCGCTGCATGGACTGGGCGGTGGTGAACGGGCGTAAGGAATTATTGGTCGGCGGCGCGGTGAACCGCTTCATCCCGAACCCGACCTTCGATCCGGTCGCGCGCCCCGGCTGCCTCGATGATTATTACCAGGGCAAGAACAGGGGCGGCCTCTCGATCAAAGACGCCTTCGGCGCGCTCGAGCCGATCCACGTCGAGTACCGCGACCGCGACGCGCGCGTGAAAGTGATGAAGCAGCAGCGCGTCGAGGGCGCGTTCTTCTTTCCGACGCTCGGCGTCGGCATGGAGGAAGCGCTCTCGGACGACCCGCCGGCCGTCAGCGCCGCGTTCAACGCCTTCAACGAGTGGCTGCACGAAGACTGGGGCTACGCACACAAACAGATGATCTTCGCGGCGCCCTACATCTCGCTGATGGATCTCGACAACGCGGTGGCGCAGCTCGAACGCGCGCTCGCGCGCGACGTGCGGCTCGTGGTAATGCGGCCCGCGCCGGTGCGCCTGCCCGGCATTTCGCGCTCGCTCGCCGACCCGCACTTCGACCCGTTCTGGGCGCGCGTCGCCGAGGCAGGCATTACGGTCGCGTTCCACGGCGGCGACTCCGGCTACGGCCGCCACTTCGCCGAGTGGGGCGAAGGCGGAGACGTCGAGTCGTTCAAGGGCTCCGCGTGGAAGAGCGTGATCGGCGGCACGCGCGCGCCCTTCGACACGATGGCCGCACTCGTCTGCCACGGCCTGTTCGCGCGGTTTCCGCGCCTACGCGTCTGCTCCATCGAGATGGGCGCCAACTGGGTGCCGTGGCTGATCCAGAGCTTCCGGCGCGCTTACGGCATCAGCCCGAAGGAGTTCGCCGAAGATCCGGTCGAGACGTTCAAGCGCCACGTCTGGATCTCGCCGTTTCACGAGGACGACGTCGCGGGCCTGAAGGAGTTATTGGGCGCGGACCGCCTCTTAATGGGTTCGGACTGGCCGCACGCCGAGGGATTGCCCCAACCGAGTGACTACATCCGCGAGCTGAAGGCCTTCACGCCCGCGGAGCAGAGACTCGTGATGCACGACAACGCGGCGGCGCTCGTGCGGAGAATCTCACCGTGACGACTCGCGGCCAACGCGCGTTCGTGACAGCGCTGCTCGCGTGCTTCGGCTGCGTGTCGTACGCGCCTGCGACCCTCGACGAACCACCGCTCGGAGACGAGCGCATCCTGGAGAGCCCGGCGGGCGCGGTCGTATGCAGGGCCGCGCTGCTCGAGACCGACTCGCAGAGTCAGCGCTTCTTCGGGTTCGAGGTCTCGCGCGTGCGCCTCCTCCCCGCGGTACTCGCGTGCAAGAGCGCTGCGCCAGCACTTCGTGTCGAGGTCGAGGACGCCAAGGCGTGCGGTGCCTGGGGTCGATCGGCCGTGCTGCCGATCGATCAAGTCATCACGCAGGCCCGGCACAGCATGGTGGGGCCGGCCTTTGCGACGCTCGCGTTCGGCCTCGTCGGTGGAATCGCCGCCGGCGCGCCAATCGACAGCGCGAATCGCTCGATCGAACAGGACTTTCGAGCAAAGGAGTTCCGGCCGCGCGTGCTGAACCCTGGCGACGAAGCTTTCGGTGCGATCTTCTTCCGGCTCGCACAGGGATCCGAGCGAGCTGCTGCGGTCGTGATATCGACCGTGGACCTCGCGTCGGGCGAGCGCACCGAGATCGTGGTGGGGGATGGCGCGACATGTCCTCGAGTCGGTGCCGACCGATGAAGCGTCGCTGCGCGTTTGCCAGTTGTCTCGTCGTCTCGCTCCTCTCTTGCGCGTCGTCGCTCACGATTGCGCGTCTGCTTCCGCCGGACGGCGAATCGAATCCACTCGGCGACGGCGCGATGTGCGTCGAAGATTTCGTCGACGCGCGGCCGAGTTCCCGGACGGTCGGGGAGGCGCGAACCGGCTTGTTCAACGCCAAGGTCCCCATTCGATTGGAGGCAGAACCCTCGCTCGAAGTCAGCAGTGCGCTCCGGGCGGCTCTGGCTCGCAAGGGCTGGCTCTCCTCCACCTGCGAAGGCGCAAAGCGCGTACTCGGAGGAACCGTTCGGCAGTTCTGGGTGGCCGAACGCATCGGTTTTACAGCGGAGTACTCGACCGCGACTGTTGCGTTCGAGGGCGTGATCCGCGACGCCTCGCGGAAGATCGTCTGGGTGGGCGAGGCCGAGGCGAGCTATCAGTCGCCCAGCTCGTCGGAGACGACGAAGGTAGACGAGGAGGCGCTGCGGACGGCGCTCGTGCAAGCGACCGAAAAGTTCGTTTCCCTTCCTGGCGTCGCCAACGCGATCGCTCGGGAGGAGTAGCTCTCGGGCTGCGCGGGCCCGCCCGAGGTGGGGGTCTGCAGGCGCATGGGCCGAGCATAATCCGGAGCGCGCTTCGAACCCGGTGCCCCCGCTCTCACTCACTTCTCCGAACACCGCCGTGGAGGCGTCGCCACGTGTCTCGACTCATCGCGATCAATCCGCTCGATCCCGCCGTAGTCGAATCGCCGTTCGAGTTCTTCCGCATTCTGCGCGAGGAAGCGCCGGTTTATCAGGTGCCCGGGCCCGGGTTCTTCATCGTCACGCGCTACGACCTCTTGCTCGAAGTGTTGGGAGACCAGCAGCGCTTCTCGTCGCAATCCGGCCCCGCGGTGGGCGGCGGCGCGATGCCGCCGGCGGATCTGATCGAGATCATGTCGCAGGGCTACCCGCCGGTGAACACGCTGCTCAGCGCCGACCCGCCGGAGCACACGCGCTATCGCTCACTCGTCACGCGCGCGTTTTCGGGGCGCGCGGTGGCTCGCATCGAGCCGTACATCCGCGGCGTCGCGCGTGAACTCGTCGATGGCTTCCATCGAGAGGGCGAGATCGAAGCCGTGAAGCGCTTCGGCGTGCCGCTGCCGCTGACCGTGATTGCCGACCAGCTCGGCGTGCCGCGAGCCGACATGCGGCTCTTCAAGAAGTGGAGCGACGACTCGGTGGCGCCGCTCGGCGGCATGATCTCGCACGAGCGCGGGCTCGAGTGCGCGCGCTCGATCGTCGAGCTTCAGCACTACTTTGCGAAGAAGATCGAGGAGCGAAGGAAGGAAGCGCGCACCGACATGCTCTCGGACTTGGTGGACGCGCGGCTCGATGGGGTGGAACCGCTGAACGTGCCCGAACTGCTCTCGATCCTTCAGCAGTTCCTGGTGGCCGGAAACGAGACCACCGCGAACCTAATTGCCAGTGCGATCATGCTGCTGATCCAGCACCCAGACCAGCAGAAGCTGGTGCGCGACGATCCGTCCCTGATTCCGAACATGGTGGACGAAGCGCTGCGCGTGGAGACGCCGGTGCAGACGCTGTTCCGCATGGCGAAGTGCGACACCGAAGTGGCTGGCGTCGCGATCCCGAAGGGCGCGCGCATCGCCGTGAGCTACGCCGCCGCGAACCGCGACCCGGCGGTGTTCGCGGACCCGGATCGCTTCGACGTGACGCGCAAGAACGCGCGCGAACACCTCGCCTTCGGCCGCGGCGAACACTTCTGCCCGGGCGCCGCGCTAGCGCGCAAGGAAATGCTGGTCGCCTTCGAGACGCTCTTCGAGCGCACGCGCAATTGGCGCTTCTCGCCGGGCAAGAACGACTTCAAGCACGTTCCGAGTTTCATTCTGCGCGGGCTCGAGAAGCTCTGGATCCAGTACGAGGCGGCATGAGCAAGCTCGTCTCCTCGCCGCCCGAATCTCTGCTCGCGAACCTGACACCCGCGCTGCGCGCGAAGTACGAGGCGTTCGCCGGCATGACCGACGCCGCGGGCCTCGCGCCAGCGGAGCTGCTCGCGCTCGGCCGCGCTGTGATCGACGCCGCGCACGGCCTCGGCGCATGGCCCAAGCCCGCAAGCGACGCGGAGCGCGCGGTGAACGCGCTCGCGGAGAAGATCCCGTTCGCTCATCAGGAAGTCAGCGACGCCGATTTCGTGGCGCTGCGCGCGCACCTGCCCGACGCGCAGCTCGTCCCGCTCGTGATGTCGCTGTGCCTGCACGACGCCCACCGGCGCCTCGCCGCCGCGTGGCCCGAACCCCAATAAGTCGAGAAGGAGCACCGCATGTCGACTTCAGCTCGCGTCCCGTCCGGCGTGCCGGGCCAGCCGGCGGACTTCTACTCCGTGTTCCAACACGCGCCGGATTTTGCAGCGACCTTCGGCGCGCTCTACGCCGAGTTCTGGCAGAGCGAGATCGTTTCGCAGCGCATCAAGGAAGTCGTGCGCCTGCGCAACGCCAGGATCACCGACTGCGGGCTTTGACGGCAGGTACGGTTCGCCGGGGCGCGAACCCAGGGGCTCGACGAGGCGCTGATCTCGCAAATCGCCGACGGCCATGAGAACTCGACGCTGCCCGCGCACGAGCGCGCCGCGCTGACTCTCGCCGACGCGATCGTCACCACGCCGCACGCGCTGGCGCCGAGCGATCTCGCCGAATTGCGCAAGCACTACAGCAACGGGCAGATCGCGGAAATCGCGACGGGCCTCAGCTTGTTCCACGGGCTGTCGAAGGCGTTGATCATCATGGGGCTCGAGCCGGAGAACATGCCCGTCACGGTGTTGCCGGAGCCGGGCAGCCGAGCGGCGGCGTAGAGAGCAGTCTTTGCGCGCGCAGGCGCCGCGATCCGCGCTCGAGGCGAGGCAGACAATCTGCCCCGCCTCCCCTTAATGAGCGCGGACCGCGGCACACGAGAGCACTCCGCAGCTAGATGATTACGGCTGCGGCAGCGATGCGCAGCGTGCGTCGAAGTTGCAGCCGACGAGCTGCTCGACGCTGCCCCGCCCTGGCTTGGTCGCCAGGAAAAAGCCGATGCCGCGGGCATAATACTTGTGCTCGAGGCCGCTCGGTGAGAGCGGCGAGAACTCGGCCGTCACGACGCAGTCGCCGGCGGAGCAAAGCAGCTGCGCCAGCGCGGCCGGCACGAGCTGATCGAGCGTGGCGTCGTGCCCAAAGCTGTAGCTCGTCGAGAGCACGGTCGCGGCGTCCTCAGCATCGCCGGGCGCCCACTCTTGCCGGCTGGTCGCGCCGACTCGAGGCGTTCCGGGAAACAGCAGCCCGGGCTTCGCCCCGTCGCGTCCCGCTTTGAAGGAGCCGTCGATCGAGGTGAGCTCGGGCACCAGCGGGGCGTCGCCGGGGAACGTCTCGTATTCGGCGGTGTTCTCGCCGCAATACACGACGTCGCCGTTCTT
Source organism: Deltaproteobacteria bacterium (assembly GCA_031387905.1). GTDB lineage: Bacteria > Myxococcota_A > UBA9160 > UBA9160 > UBA6930 > VGRF01. The sequence continues at coordinate 5,194 of JANNDT010000490.1, read as the reverse complement.
GCGCTGCGCGAACCAATCCGCGGTGACCTCGATCGGAATTCCGCCGTCCGACGCGACGTCGCTCACCACGATGCACTGAACGCCGTCGATGAGCTTCACTTGGTCGAGCACCTCGATCTCGTCCGTTTCAGTGCCGCCATTGGAAACACTCCAGTGATTCCCGACTGCGATCGGTGCGTACGGGTTCGGGTTCGTCGGGGAGCGCGGGTCGTCGTAGTTCACCGGATCGAAGTCGGGCTCGTAGCGCGCCTCGCCGATTCGGGCGCACAGGTCCTCGCGCGCGTCCGACTGCTCGTCGCAGAGCAGCCTCGCCTCGCTTGCCGCCTCCGCGGCGTCTGCCACGCACGCCGCGCGCTCGGCGGCATTGCTGAGGTTGAGGCAGATCGTGCGCGCAGTGAACTGATCGTCCCTCGCTCCGAACAGGCAGCCTTGCTCCTGCAGGTCCGCGCTGTCGGAGCAGAAGTTCGTGCTCGGTCGGCGCTGCGCCTCCACCACCGGCGCCGGCTTCTGCTTCTTCTTCGCGAGCGCCGCGTCCGCCGGCAGGAAGATCAGCAGCGCTGCCGCGCACACCAGGCTTCCGCGCACGAGTGCGCCGAATGGCCTCGACTCGATTCCGATCATGGAGTTCTCCTTGGGTTTCGCGCGGGCGACCGGTTCGCTCGCGTCTTCGCGCGAGAACTGCAAGCGCGGTGCCGGTCGCGGCGCACACTCCCGCAGCGCGCGAGCGCGTCAGCCCTGCCGAAAACAGCGATCGCCTGCCGAACTCGGCAGGCGATCGCCCTCTGGCGTCTGTCGCGCCGTTATTACGGCTGCGGCAGCGACGCGCAGCGCGCGTCCATGTTGCACTCGATCAACTCCACGCTCTTCCCGCTCTCGGGAGTGGTCGCGAGGAACTGGCCTATGCCGCGGGCGAAGTATTTGACCTCGACCACGCCGGGCGCTCTAGGACTGAACTCGCGCGTCACGAGGCAGTCGCCAGCGCTGCACAGCAGGCCCGCGAGCGCCGGCGGCACGAAGCGGTCGAGCGTCGCGCTCTGGCCGTAGCGATAGGTCGTTGAGAGCACCGTCGCTGCGTCCTCGGCATTGCCCGCCGAGAACTCCTGGCGATAGGTCACGCCCACGCGCGGAGAGCCGAGCATGACGATCCCGCCCTTGTCGCCGTCGCGGCCCTGCTTGAAGGAGCCGTCGCGCGAAACGAGCTCGGGGCGAATCGGATCGTCACCCGGGAAGGTCTCGTAGTCCTTCACTTCCTCGCCGCAATACATCACGCTGGCGTCTTTGCGGAAGCCGAACCAGTCGTCGGTGTCTTCCACGACCTCGCCCGCGACGCTCACGACATCGCGCATGACGATGCAATCGATGCCGTCGATCGCTTTCGTCGCATTCAGCACCGTGATGTCCACGACTTCAGCGCCTTCCACGAAGGTCCAGTGATTGCCCACCGCGAGCGGCAGGTAGGGATTCGGATTCGACGGATTGCGCGGATCGTCGTAGTGGGCCGGATCGAAGTCGGGTTCGTAGCGCCCTTCACCAATTAGGCCGCAGAGGTCCTCGCGCTCGTCATCGACCTCGTCGCAGAACAGCGTCGTGTCGCGCAGCAGAGCCGCGGCGTCGGCGTTGCAGGCTGCGCGTTCCGAAGCGTTCGAGATGTTGAGACAGATCGCGCGGTCTCGCGCGTTGTCGTCGCGCGCCTCGAGTACGCACGCCTGTTCCTGCAGGTCCGCGACGTTGGAGCAGAACTGCGCGCTCGTGGCCGCGGCAGCCAGCGGCGCCGCGCTCTTCGCTTTCTTGCCTGCGTACGCCGTCGTCGCCAGCGTCAACGCCAGCGCCGCGAGCGCCGCCATGACTCCGAAGCGCGCGAGCTTCGTCTTTGTGTTTCCCTCGATCAACATGGTTGGGTCCTTTGGTGGAATCCGCCGGGCGATTCCGCGCGGATTCGGTTGCGAGGACCTAACTGCAAAGGCGGTGCCCAGCGCGCCGGGCGTGCTGCGCTGCGATCGCGCGCGCGCCCCTGCCGAGTTCGGCAGCGCTCTGCAGAGATCGGCAGGTGCGGCGCGCTCAGAGCTGGCGCGACAATTCCTCGGCGCGAGCGAAGTAGCTGTCTGCGCGGGCGACGATTTCTTCGGCCGGGCCGGAACGCATGCCGCCGCTTGCGCCGGCTTTGACGCGCGCCGCAACACCTTCGATCAGGCACGCCATCTTCCACCACGAGAACGCTTCGTAATAAGGTAGGCGCGCGAGGTCGAAGCCGGTGCGTTCGGCGTAGCGCGCGATCACTTCGGCGCGCGAGCAGAAACCGGGCGCTTGCGTGGGCGGGTTCTGCAGCCAGGTGTTCGCTTCGCCGGGCGCGGCCCAGTACATGAGCGACCAGCAAAAATCCGCGATCGGGTCGCCGAGCGTGCAGAGTTCCCAGTCGAGGACGGCGATCACGCGCTGCTCGCCATCCATTACGACATTGTCGAAGCGGAAGTCGCCATGCGCGAGCGCGGGGTGCGCGGCTTCGTGCGGAAGCGCGCGTGCGAGCCGCGTGTGCACTTCCGCGAGCCACGGCGCGCTGCGCGTCGTCGACGCCTCCGCCTGTTTGCGCCAGCGCGAGAGTTGGCGCGCGACGTAGCCACCGCGCTGCTTCGCGAGATCGCCGAGGCCCACGGCGTCGATGTCGAGCGTGTGCAGCGCGGCTTGCGTCTCGATCAGCGACTCGGTCGCGCGCGCCTTCTGCCCAGGGCTGAGCGCGCCCGCCTGTGTGCTGTTACGCAGGATCAGCCCCTCGACGAAGCTCATTACATAGAACGCTGCGCCGTTCACGTTCTCGTCGTCGCAATACGCCAGCGCAGCGGGCACCGGGACGCTGCTCGCGGGCTGCGACAGCGCGGAGATGATCTTCCACTCGCGCGCCATGTCGTGCGCGGTGGCGATGCGCGCCGCGACCGGCGGGCGGCGCAGCGCATAATGCCTGCCCGCGTGATCCGTAACGCGGTAGGTGAGGTTCGAGCCGCCCGCGGCGATCAACTCGAACGCGAACGGCGCGCGCGCGCCTGCGAGATTCGCGGCGAGCCACGCCGAGACTCGCGCCACGTCGATGCCGCGAACTTCTTCTGCCATCCCCGACTCCACGTTCTTGGGCAGCGCAGTGTATCTGCGGTGAATGCGCGGGCGTCGCTGAAACGCACGCGCTACCCCGAGACGCCATGACGTCACCGGCTCATGCGCTGGATCTTCGAACGGCGACCTCCGGCTGGGGCCTAACGCTTCGCATCTTCATCGCGCTAGTGCTTGGGAGCGCCGCGCTGCTAGCGATCGCCGGTGCTGGCGAGAGCGGCGTGCGCATGTGGATTCGAGCCACCGCTCGTTCGTCGACCACGCTCTTCCTCTTCGCCTTCAGCGCACGCCCGCTTGTCCAGTTCTGGCGCGCTGACGCTTCGCGCTGGCTGCTGCGCAATCGACGCTACATCGGCGCCTCGGCCGCACTGTCTCACGTGATTCACGCGACCGCGATCGCCACCCTGTTCGTCGCCTACCCGAGCGCTTATCAGGTGGATCTTCGGACCCTGATCGGCGGCGGCCTCGGGTTCGGGCTCTTCTTTGCGATGGGGCTCACCTCGAACGACGCGTCGGTGGCCGCGCTCGGAAAGCGTGGCTGGAAGCTGCTGCATACGATCGGCGGCTACTACGTGTGGTTCATCTTCGCCTTGACGTTCGTGCCAGTGCGGTATCGACCGAGCGAGCCTGGATCGGTGCTGTCCTGCCGGATCCTCGAAAGGGCGCTTGTACTTCCCATCCTCACCGCTGCATCGCCGCGCGCCTCCGGTGAGGGGCAAGCTCGGCTAGCTCGCGCGGGACGCGGCGCTCAGTGCGGCGCGGGCGGGCCGACCGGTGTGGGCGTTTGCGGAATCGCTAGCAGCACACGCATCGCGTCGGCGACGGCGCGGTCGAGTTCAGTGGTCTCGAGAACTTCGCCTCGTCGCATGTCGTCCGCGAGCTTGCTCAGCGCTCGAGATGCGAGTCGAAGGTCGGCGCTTCGCTCGCCGGCCGAGCGATCCTCGAAGTACGCGAAGCCTGCAGAGGCTTTCTCCAGTTCGTCCGCCGACACGGAGCGGTGACCCTTCGCGAAGCTCCGCTGCGCTCGCTCGAGGTGAACGTCTGGCTCCGAGATCCGCTCGAACTGTTCGTGCAGGCGGATGAAGACCTTGTCACTGCCCTCGAACCAGCGCTTCCCATCGGCGGCTGCCCCGGTTGAGAGCGAGAGCGCTAGCAAGAGGCTGAGAGCGGCCGCGCGAGCAGCGCTCCCGCGCGCGCGTTGCGTGGGATTCGTCGTCATGCGGTTCCCTCCAGGCGCGAGGCGGCATGTATCGCGCGCTTGCCTTCATCCTCCAACACCGCGAGGCGCGCTTCGGTTCGCGGCGCGCCAGGGGTAGGTAAAACAAGCGCCCATTCTCGGATCCTCGAAAGGGCGCTGGTATTCCTATCCCCCGCCGAAGCTCCGCTCCTCGTTCAGTTGCATCGCCGCGCAGAGCAGGCGGCGCTCCGGCTGCGCGCGGCGTTCGGCCCGAGCGGGCGAAGGCCCATGGCGGAGCGACGATGCCCGCCGTTACGGGCGGCCCCCGCCGCGGCGCGCTCCGATTGCCTCTGCCGGAAGTCGCGCCGGCGCCCGGTAGCGACAGGTCTCTATCTCGCTCTTGCCGATGGTCAGCCCAACCTTCTCGAATCTCCAGCCGACGGAGTCGGAGGTCAGACGGAGGTATTCGGTTTCACCGGGCACGACATCGATCTCAAGCATGACGCTCGAGTCCGCGGGGAAGGTGCCGTGCATCCGAAACGTGTGCGCACCGGGGCTCAGCCGGAACGAGCTGTACTCGCGTTGGCGAAGGACGACGTTCCGGGAGTGAAACACGAGGTTGTGATCGTCGATGAAGAAGCCGGCGCCGATCAGTCTGCCAACCGGCCCCTCGAGGCGATAGACATGAACCCAGCCTTCGCCAGGGGCATGGGGCTCTTCGGAGAGCGGGGGCCTTTGCGCCGCGCACCCGCCCATCAGGAACGGGAGGCCCGCCAGGATCAAGCAGGCTGCTGTCTTGAACTTCCGGCCTCTCAGCCACCGTTGGGATGATTCGGCTTTACGCGCCGCGGGGAAGTCACGCAACTACGGCGTCGAGTGACTCAGCTTGGAAGCTCCGGGCACATGGGGTCTTGCCAA
>JANNDT010000223.1:0-3862 GCA_031387905.1 Deltaproteobacteria bacterium | reverse complement strand
ATGACCGTATGGAGGGTCGGTGTCGAGGCGGTTTCGCAGCCCAGACACCGCAGTGCCCGCCGCCCAACCAAGCAATGAAGCTGTCCGGCCGCCGCTCCGAGGCGTACACCATCCCAGGCCGTCGGCCGGCCGGTCGGTGGTCGTCATGCGGCCGGCCTCCGGACCACGCGTGGTAGGTTCACGGGCGGCCGGCAGCTTATTGCCAACCCGTTAGGCGGCCGGGGATCCGAGCGTTCAGAGGCATGCCAGCAAGGAGGCCAGAGAGCAGGTGCTCATCGCTTACTTCTTTCTGCTGGCGACCGTCGCTCTGTCGCTGGCCTTGCTTCTTTGGGCCGCATTTCTTCCAACGGTGCCAACGAGCATCTTTTTTCTGCTCATCGTTGCTACCGATGCCTTGCTGTTCGCAGCAGATTTGGCGCGGCCGCGCCCTCCAAGCGGACTGACAGTCCTCCCGGGCGAATCCGACACCTTTCGTCGCCACCACGTCTACCTCAGGTACCCAGGCGGCTCCGCCAATCTGTGTCAGGTGCTGCAGGGCCTTCGCTGGTCGGGGCTCCTCTGGGTGCCGGTCTTGCTGCTCAAGGGCCTTTGGCTCCCGGCTTTACTGCTTGTGATGAACTTCCTTGTCACCGGCTCGCTCTGCGTCCGTCTCAACTCGATCGGGCCTTACCTCCTCGCAGCTCAGCAAGGCAACCGTGAACTCGGGCGCGAAGCCGAACGACTCCAATCGTTGCTCCAGCGAATTTCAATGCTCTAGGCGGCCGAATGTCCCTCGTCGAGAACATCAGCAAGGTTCAAGCCGCCGAACGGCAACTTCGGCTGGCGATTCAGCTCTTCTTCGAGAGACGCGATCCAGTCGCCATCGAAACCCTCGCTTATGCCGCTTCCACAGTTCTCCGCGACATCGGCGGCCATCGCGGAGTCGAGGCTCCACTTCGCGATAGTGAAATCATCCGACCCGAGCGAAAGACTGAATGGATCTCGGCCCTCAATCGCGCGGCCAACTTCTTCAAACACGCCGACAAGGACCCCGACGGCACGCTTGAGTTTCGCACCGACGTGGTCCCTCTAACGATCCTTGAGGCAGCAGACATGCTCGGGCGCGTTGCGCATCGGTGGGTCCCCGAAACCCTCGTCTTCTTTTCGTGGTTCGTTCGCAAGCACCCCGATCTCCTCAGGCCCGACGCGGTCACACCCGAGATCGCCGCTGCCCTGGCGAGCGACGTTGATTTGGATGACTTCGACACCCTCCGTGAGGCGTTCCAAAAACTATGCAAGAGCGAGAAGGCAGGGCGGTGGCCTCCAGGCGAGCCCGCCGCCTAACAAGCGACTGTGTTGCCAACTCACGGCGGTTGACCACACATCGTGCGATTCCGGACCATCGCGTTGCGGATGACAAGGAGCTTGAGGGCGGCGCGCGAGCCCGCGCTGCATTCGATCTCGTTGCCCGAGACGCACGCCGAAGCGGCTGACCGGTCGGTCTCGGCGCGGCCCTGGGGTACGTTCGCGCGGCGAAAAAGGGGGCTCGGATGACCGCAATCGAGGCACAGCTGCTCGAAAAACTGAAGAAGTTTCCGCCCAATCGACAGGCGGAGGTCGTGGACTTCGTGGAGTTCCTCGCGGCCCGCGTGGAGCGTGAAGCAGCCGCCCAGCGCCTCGGGAACGCGATGACGCGAATCGATGCGCTGAAGCTTCCGGCGCCCTCGGAAGACGAGGTCGAGGAGGAGGTGCAGGCGGCGCGGCGCGACCGGGGACGACGCCAGGGCGCGTGATCGATGCGTATCGTCGTCGACCCGAACCTCCTCGTATCGGGCGTGATCTCGACGGGCACCCCGCGTCAGCTGCTCGACTTCGCGAGGGCTGGGGCATTCGACCTGTGCACGAGCGAGGCGTTGCTGGACGAGTTGCTTCGCGTGCTCTCCCGAGAGAAGTTCTCGCGCCGGTTGACGCTCGCGGGTCTTGCACCTGCAGCGATCGTCGATGACCTCAGGCGCCTAGCGATTGTGGGTTCGCCGACATCGGTGCCTCAGGTGGTACTCCAGGATCCGGACGACGATCACGTGCTCGCAGCTGCCCTAACGAGTGGCGCCGACCTGATCGCCTCAGGCGACAAGCGAGATCTGCTTCGTCTCGCGAACTACCAAGGCATCGCGATCGTCTCAGCGCGCGAGGCAGTCGATCGGATTGAGGCGAGCCGTAGCTCGTAACTCCGTCCGAACGCCGAGCTGACCATCGGCCGTTCGCCCAGCGAGGCTACGCTGCCCGCGTGTCGTCTTCCCCCGTTGCTCTCGCTCCCTTCGGCCTCGCCGCGCGCGCGTGGTTCGCCGCTGCGTTCGCGGAGGCGACGCCGGTGCAACGCGACGGCTGGGCGCGCATCGCTGCTGGGGAACATGCGCTGCTGCTCGCGCCCACCGGCAGCGGCAAGACGCTCGCGGCGTTCTTCTACGCGATCGATCAGCTGGGGACTGCCGGCGCAACGCGCGACGTGGCGCTCGGCGAAGTCCAAGGGCCAGGCGTTCGCCTGCTCTACATCTCGCCGCTGAAGGCGCTGGTCGCGGACATCGACCGCAATCTGCGCGCTCCGCTCGTCGGCGTCGCTCGCACTGCGGAGCAGCTCGGCGCCGCGTTCCGCGCGCCGCGCGTCGCGCTGCGCACGGGCGACACGCCGGCTCGCGACCGGCGCGCGCAGTTGCGCGACCCCGCTGAGATCCTCGTAACAACCCCCGAGTCGCTCTACCTGATCCTCGGCTCGGCGCAGCGCGAGACGCTGCGCACGGTGCGCTGGATCGTGGTGGACGAGGTGCACGCGCTCGCCGCGACGAAGCGCGGCGCGCACGTCGCGCTCTCGCTCGAGCGCGTAGCGGCGCTCTGCGGCGCACGCGACCCGCAGCGCATCGGGCTCTCGGCGACGGCGCGGCCGGTCGCCGAAGTCGCGCGCTTCCTGGGCGGCAACCGCACGGTCGCGATCGTGGATGCGACCGGGCTGCCGCAGCTCGACCTGATGATCTCGGTGCCGGTGCCGGACATGACGCAGCCTGGGACCGCGGCCCGCGCGCCGTTCGCCCCAGGCACGGCTTCCGGAGCGCGCGAGCCGGCGCTGCACGCAATCGCATTGCCAGGGGCAGAGGCCGAAGACTCGGAGCTCCTCGCGCCGTTCAAATCGCGCGCGGCGAGCGCCGGCGAAGACGCGGACACGAGCCTCTGGCCCGCGATCTACCCGAGGTTGCTCGAAGCGATTCGCACGCACCGCAGCACGATCCTGTTCGTGAACAGCCGCGGCCTGTGCGAGCGGCTCGCGCGGCGGCTCAACGAGCTCGCGGGCGAAGACCTCGTGCGCGCGCATCACGGCTCGATCGCACACGAGCAACGGCGCAGCATCGAGGAGGACCTCAAAGCCGGCCGTTTGCGCGCGATCGTGGCGACGAGCTCGCTCGAGCTCGGCATCGATATGGGCGCGGTCGATCTCGTGTTGATGGTCGAATCGCCCGGCGCCGTCTCGCGCGGCCTCCAGCGCGTCGGGCGAGCGGGGCATCAGGTGGGCGCCGCGAGCCGCGGACTGATTTTCCCTAAGCACCGCAGCGATTTGCTCGAAGCCACCGTGGTTGCCCAGGGCATGCGCGCGGGCGCAGTCGAGGCGCTGCGCGTGCCGCACACGCCGCTCGACGTGCTCGCCCAACAAGTCGTGGCGATGGCGGCTGGCGACCCCTGGCGCGTCGACGACCTGCTCGCGCTCGTGCGCCGCACTGCGAGCTTCGCCGGAATTTCGCGCGAGGTGCTCGGCTCGGTGCTCGACATGCTCGCCGGCCGCTACCCGAGCACGGACTTCTCGGAGCTGCGGCCACGCATCACCTGGGACCGCGAG
>JANNDT010000434.1:0-6784 GCA_031387905.1 Deltaproteobacteria bacterium | reverse complement strand
ATCTGCGACCGAGTTGCGATTGTGGGTATGGGCTGCACCGCGTTTGGTGAACACTGGGACAAGGGCGCCGACGACATGCTCGTCGAGTCCACCCAGGAAGCGTTCAAGTCCGCCAACGTCGCCAAAGCCCAGGTCGACGCCTACTGGCTGGGCACCATGGGCAGCGGCGTCTCGGGTCTCGTGCTCAGCGAGGCGATCAAGATCGACTACAAGCCGGTGACGCGGCTCGAGAACATGTGCGCGACGGGCAGCGAAGCGATCCGCAACGCGGCTTACGCGGTCGCGAGCGGCGCCTACGACCTCGTGATGGCGGTGGGCGTCGAGAAGCTGAAGGACTCGGGCTTCTCGGGCCTTGTTACGGGCAGCGTGCCCGACGACGGCACCAAGCCGAGCCTGACGGCGCCGGCGATGTTCTCGCTGCTCGCGCCGGCCTACGCCAAGAAGTACGGCGTCGACGAGGGCACGCTCAAGGACGTGATCTCGCGCATCGCCTGGAAGAACCACGTGAACGGCGCCAAGAACCCGAAGGCGCAGTTCAAGAAGGAAGTGCCGATCGAGACGATCAAGAACTCGCCGCGCATCGCAGGCATGTTCGGCGTGTTCGACTGCTCGGGCGTCTCGGACGGCTCGGCCGCCGCGGTCCTGTGCCGCGCCGAGGACGCGCACAAGTACACCGACAAGCCCATCTTCATTAAGGCCCTGTCGTTCGCCGCGGGCCCAGCCGAGGGGAGCTTCTCGCAAAGCTACGACTACACCTCGTTCCAAGAAGTCGTGGTCAGCGCGAACGAGGCCTACAAGCAAGCGGGCGTCACCAACCCGCGCGAAGAGATCTCGATGGCGGAAGTGCACGACTGCTTCACGGCCACCGAACTCGTGCTGATGGAAGACATGGGCTTCTCGCCGCGCGGCACCGCCTGGAAGGACGTAATGGCTGGCCGCTTCGACGGCGACGGCGCGCAGCCGGTGAACCCGGACGGCGGGCTCAAGAGCTTCGGCCATCCGATCGGCGCGAGCGGCCTACGCATGATGTACGAGATGTGGCTCCAGTTGCGCGGCGAAGCGGGCCCGCGCCAGATCAAGAATCCGAAACTCGGGCTCACGCACAACCTGGGCGGGCAACCGGGGCGCTGCGTCAGCTTCGTCTCGATCGTCGGGCGCTAGTCCCTAACGACTCCAGCCCCGGAGGAGCGCTGCGCGTGAAGGATTCCCTCGCGCGGCGCGTGCTGCTCTCGCTGCTCTCGCTCGCGTTGTTTCTCGCGCTGACCGAAGGCGTGCTCAGTTGGGCCTATGCCTTCGCGAAGACGCGCGAAGCGATGGCCGCGCGCGAGCGCCCCGAGCAGAAGCACGCCCAGCACGACTCGGAACTCGGCTGGACGAACCAGCCGAGTCGCGTGGTGCACGACCTCTACGGGCGCGGCAAACATTTCACCACCAACGCACAGGGCTTCCGCGCGCGCGAAGAGATCGGCGCTGCGGTTCCCGCCGGACGCCGCCGCAGCGTGTTCGCGGGCGACTCGTTTACGATGGGCTTCGGTGTCGGCGACGACGACACTTACCCCGCGCGCATCGAGCGCCTCGACCCGCGCATTCAGAGCGTGAACCTCGGCATGGGCGGGTACGGCGCGGACCAAGCGTTCCTGCGCCTTCGCCGCGACGCGCGAGCGCTCTCGAAAAACCTAATCGTCTTCGCCTTCATCGCGCACGACTTCCGGCGCATGGAACTCGATTACTACATGGCGCCGAAACCGCGCCTCGCGCTGGTCGACGGCAGACTCGTCATCGAGAACGCGCCGGTGCCCGAGCGCGATGCACGCGAGGACGCGCGGCTCGCGGCGCGGCTGTTCCTTGGATGGCTCGACCTCGGGAAGGCGCTGACGCGCGTCGCGAGCGCGCTTCGGCCCGCGCCCGGCCTCGAGTTGGCGAAGAGCGCTGCCGTGTCGCCGCCACGCCTGCCTTTCGAAGCGGTCGCCGAGGCGATGTTCGACGAACTCGCAGCGCTCGCGCGCGACGAGAACACCGCGCTGCTGTTCGTGTACCTCCCGACGCGCGGAGACCTCCTCGTCAGCGAGCAGCGCGTTCGCGACTGGGCGCAGCGCTCCGCTGCGTCCCGCGGGATCGCCTTCTTCGACGCGACGCTGGCATTTCGCGGTCGCGAATCGGCCCCGCTGTTCGGGCTCGACGGGCATTATTCCGAGGCCGGCAACACGCTCGTCGCCGAAGCGCTGCTGCCCGAGGTTCGGCGCCTGTCCGGCCTATCACCGGTCGCCGAAGGAGTCGCGCCATGAGCGAGACCGCGCGCTTCGAGTTGCTCACCTCTGGCTACGGCCTGATCGAGGGTCCGACCGTCGCGCCGGGCGGCGGGCTCTACTTCAGCGACGTGCTCGGCGGCGGCGTCTTCCTGCTCGCGAGCAGTGGCGCCGTAACAACCGTGGTGCCGAAGCGGCGCGGCGTTGGCGGCATCGCGGCGCACGCCGACGGCGGCGTCGTGTGCAGCGGGCGGGATCTCGTGCACGTGCGCGAGGGCATCACGCGCCCGCTGTTCGCGATCGACGGCCTGCCCGGCTGGAACGACCTGTGCACCGACGCGCGTGGCCGCGTCTACGCCGGCGCGGTGCGCTTCCGCGTCTTCGATCCCGGCGTCCGCGTCGTGCCCGGCGAGTGCTGGCGCGTCGATGCCGCGGGCCACGCGAGCGAGCTCTACGCCGACGTCCAGCACGCCAACGGCATCGCGCTCTCGCCTGACGAGCGCTGGCTCGCGCACTCCGACACGCGCGGCCAACGCGTGATCCTGCATGCGCTCCGCGACGACGGCAGTGTCGCCGAGCGCCGGCACATCCCGGTCAATGGCCACGCCGACGGTCTCGCCTTCGACGAAACCGGAGCGTTGTGGGTGGCGCTCGCGGGCGCAGGCCGCATCGACCGCTTCGCAATCGATGGCGCGCGCATCGAATCGCTCGCGGTGCCTGCGCGCATGGTCACGAGCCTGTGTTTCGCGGGCAGTGATCTGCGGGACCTCGTCGTCGTGACCGCCGACAACGCGCTCGAGCCGAATGGCAAGGGCGCCGTCCTGCGCACGCGCGTGCCGACAGCGGGCGCGAGGGTGCATCCCGCGCGGGTGTGACACCCGTCACCTCAGGTTCCGCGCCGCCGCACCGATTCATCCTGCAACCACGTGAGGGGTGCACTCGCTTTGCAGGCGCGAATCGAGGCGATGCGGAACGACCGCAAGCGGTTGCTTGCGGAGGCGAACCGCGAGTTGCAGGAAGGCGATGAGCGCGCGGCGATCGCGCTCTATCGCCGCGTGCTGCTCGAGGAGCCGCGCAACGTGGCGGTTGCATTGCGCGCGGCGCCGCTGCTCGCCCGCACCGGCGGTCACTTCGACGCGTGGCAGCTGTTCCGCATGGCGTCGCAGGAGTTAATGCGAGCGCGGCGGCGCGAGGAATGCCTCGCTGCGCTGAAGGAAGCCTGCCGCTGCGTGCCCTACGAGTTCGATGCGTGGCGGCTGCGCTCGGAACTCGAGCTGAAGCTCGGCCGCGAGGACGCCGCCTTCGAGACGCTGCTCGAGGGCCGGCGTGCATTCCGTAGCCAGCACAATCGGGCGCAGGCGATCGCGCTGCTCGAGCGCGCCCGCGCGATCGAGCCGTGGGATCTCGAGATGGGCCTCGATCTCGCCCGGCTCTACGCGCGCACCGATCAGCCGCACGCTGCGCTCGAACTGCTCGACTTGCTCTCGCTGCGCGCGGAGGCGAAGAACCTCCGCCGCGTGGCCGCGCTGCGTTTCCGGATCACGCTGCGCGCGCGCGACGCGTGGGCGTGGGTGACCTCGCTGTGGGCGCGGCCGAGCGAAACGCTGCCGAGCGAGGACCTCGAACTGGAACGGCTCCACCCGATTCTGCCCGCGGCGGTCAGCGGCGATCGCGCGAAACCGGAGCCGACGCTCCCGCTCGTCGAGACCGTGTCGCACGAAGACGACCCCGACACGTGGCGGCCGGACGAGCGCATCACGCACTAGCAAGCGGCGTTTCGCCGCGCGCAGCGAGGCGCAGCCGAGCGAAGTCAACGCGATAGCAGCGGGCGCGAAGCGACCGCCCCGCGCAGGCGCGGGGTGATGAAGCGGGCGCGGTACTCTGCGAAGTCCCGCTCGATCTCCGCCGCATTGAGCCCGAACTGTTCGAGCGTGTATTCGTGCGCGGGGCGCTTGTCGCGCCGGTTGTTACTGAGCCACGCCGTGAGCGCCGCGCGCGCGGCGTCCGTCAACTCGATGCCGAAGCGCGTGTAGATGCGCTCGACGACGCCGAGCGGATCCGAGAGCGCGTCCAAAAACCACACGTCCGCAATCTGATTCGCCGGAATGTGCTCGCGCGACGCGAGCGAGCGCGTCACTGCCCACGCCATGCGCTCCTGCCATTGGCGCCCGGCCTCGCGCGCGTCCACGGCATCGCTCGAAAGTCCCCAAAGCGATGCGTTCAGCGACGCAGCGGAGGGCAGCGTCTGCAAGGGATCGCGGTGCGTCTGCACGATCAGCGCGCCGGGAAAAACCGCGAGCAGCGTGTCGAGGTAACCGAGGTGCCCGGGCGTCTTCAGCACCCAGCGTTCGCGCAGCGCGCCGCGCTTGCGCTTCTGCCACTGCAGGAACTGAAGGAACCGCTTCAGCGTCGCGTAGGCCGGCGTCCAGTCTTGGGTATCGAGCCAGGCGCGATAAGTCGGCAGGTTCGTGAATGCTTCGGGCACGTGCGAGAGGAACGAGTGCTCGAGCAGCATGATCTCTTCGTCGGGCGCCAGCGCGTCCCACGGATGAATCGCGGCCTGCTCGGGATCCGCAGCGAGGATCGCGGCGACTTCCGCCTCCGCGATCGGGATGCGCGGATCGGGCGCGTCCCAGCGCGTGCCGGGCAACGGCGCGGGGAAGCGCACTTCCCACCAGAGCGGACCGTGGTGGCGCGGATCGCTCGCGAGCAGGCGCTGCAGCATGGTGGTGCCGGTGCGCGTCTGTCCGACCACGACGAACGGCGCAGTGATCTGCTCGCGCAGGATCTCGGGGTTCCGGCGGATCCAGTCTTCGGTGCGCAGCCGAGTCATCAAGCTTTCGAGCGTGCGCCCGCGCAGCATCGCAATGCCCGTCGCGTTCAGCGGCGCCTCTTCGCGCAACGAGGCCAGCAGCACGCGCAGCGGCTGGCGGAACGCCTCGCCTCCATAATCACTGAGGCCCGTCCTGCGCTCCGCCTCGGCGAGCAGCGCGGCTTCGTCGAAGGCCGCGCGAATCGCGTCGCGATCGGGAAGCGCGCGGCTCATCTCGGTTGAAGCAGCTGCGCGTGGAATGGCTCCAGGTTCGGGTAGCCCGTCGTTTCCCAGCCGCCGTCCACGAACAAGTTCGCGCCCGAGATGTAGCCCGCGTCGTCGCTCGCGAGGAACAGCGCCGCGGCGGCCATGTCTTCGGGCGTTCCCCAACGCCGCATCGGGATGCGCTCGTAGAAGGCCTCCTCGACCCCTGGCACTTGTTTCACGGCCGCCGTGAGCGGCGTGGCGGTCAGGCCCGGCGAGACGGTGTTCACGCGAATCCGCCGACTCGCGAGCTCGAGCGCGGCGTTGCGGCTCAGCATCTCGACGCCGGCTTTGGCGCAGGTGTACGCAACGCCACCGAACATCGGGACGTGAGAGTTCAGCGAAGCGACGTTCACGATCGCGCCGCCGCGACCTAGCGCGAGCATGTGCCGCGCTTCGTGTTTCACCGCGAGGAACACGCCTTTCAGGCAAACGTCGATCGTGGTGTCCCAATCCGTCTCGCTGAGTTCGGTGATTTCGCCCGGCGAGCTGAGGCCGGCGCAATTGAAGCCGAGATCGAGGCCGGCGAATTGCGCGACTGCGGCCTGCATGAGCGCCTCGACCTGCGCCTCGACGCGCACATCCACGGCAAGGCACAGCGCTTTGTAGCCAAGCTCGCCTGCCGCCTTGTCGAGCGAGACGGGATTCACGTCGCCGATCGCGACGCGCGCTCCCTCGGCGACAAGCCGCCGCGCAATCGCGAGCCCGATGCCCGACGCGCCGCCCGTCACCACCCCCACACGCCCTGCGAATCTGCTCGCGCTCGTCATGCTCGCCTCCCGCTCGCTGGTCGCGCAGCGTGCCACGCTCCGCGCCGCGTCGCCCGCGCCGTTGCTTCCGCGCGCGTCGCCGTCCTAGATTCTGCCTAATGAGAGACACACTGCGCGCGTGCAGCCTCGCTGCCCTCGTCTCGTTGCTCGCCTGCTCCGGCCCGGAGGACGCAGCGAGCGCGCCCGCCGCGCCGCCGCCGGACTTCATCGAAGGCCGCGTGACGAGTGGCGATGCCGCGCCCGAAGCGGGCGTGTGGGTGATCGCGGAGACGGCGGAGCTGCCGACGCCGTACCGGAAGATCGTCGTGACCGACGACACAGGGCGCTTCGCGATTCCGGAATTGCCCGATGCGAGTTATCAGGTCTGGGTGCGCGGCTACGGGCTCGGCGATTCGGCGCGCGTCCCGGCGACCCGCGGCGCGAACCTCGAGCTGAAGGCGACGCTCGCAGATTCGCCGGCGCACGCCGCGTCGATCTACCCCGCGAGCTACTGGCTCTCTCTGCTCGAGCCGCCGGGCGCGAGCAGCGCGTGGGTCAGCCAGTTCAAGCTCGGCTGCGAGCTGTGCCATCAGCTCGGCACCGTGACGACGCGGAACAAGACGCGCGAGCTCTACGACGCGGGCCTCCGCAAGGCGACCGTGATGCACGCCACCGCGGATGGCCTCGGACGCGCGCAGCTGCTCGACGCGCTC
>JANNDT010000416.1:0-8753 GCA_031387905.1 Deltaproteobacteria bacterium | reverse complement strand
AGTACGCGCTCGGCACGCTGCACGCCGAGACGAAGAGTTCGCTGCGCGATCCGGTGGAAGCTTGCCGCTGGCTCGAGATCGCCTCGCGCGCCTCGTACCCGAACGCGCGCCGCGCGCTGCTCAGTGTCGAGCGCAACCTCACGCAGCGTGACCTCGACGATTGCAGGAAACTCGCGGACGAATGGATGACGCGGCACGCCAAACCCACGCCTGCGCCCCCGCCTGCGAGTTGAGCGAGCGAGCGCGGCACGGCGAGCCGTGAGCCAGCGAAACAAAAGAAGTGTGCCTTCGCGCTCTTCGCGTGCCGAGAGCCTCGTACGGAGAGCATCTCGCGCGCCGCGCTGGTCTCGCCTGCGTCCTCGCCCACGCCTTCGCCCGCGCAGTGGGTGAACCGGCTTACATTTGGCGACCTCTTTCGTTGTATTCGACTCGGCTTCTGGGACGATGCGAGGAGCGGCCTCGTCTCGTTCGCGGAAGCCAAACGGCTCGGGGAGTGATCGCTCGTATGCAGAGACTCGCGGTCGCGCTCGCCTTCGTCCTCGCATTCGCCACGGGCGCCGCCGCCGAGCCGATCCGGCTCGCGGTAGATCTGCGCGACGCGCCGCGGCACGTTTTCCACGCGCGCGAGACGCTTCCCGCCGCGCCCGGTGTGCTCGCGCTGCGCTACCCGAAGTGGCTTCCGGGCGAACACTCGCCGACGGGGCCGATCGTCGACCTCGCGGGCATTCGCGTGAGCGCAGGCAAGCAGATGCTGGCGTGGGAGCGCGATCCGGTGGACATGCACCTAATTCGCGTGAACGTGCCAGCGGGCGCGCGCCAGATCGAGGTGGCGCTCGATTACCTAACGCCGAGCCGCAGCGGAACTTTCACGGACGCGCCGGCTGCGTCCGCGAGAGTGGCGGTGCTGGCCTGGAACACCGTGCTGCTCTACCCGGACGGCGCGCGTGCGGCCGACCTCCAAGTCGAGCCTTCGCTCGAACTCCCCACAGGCTGGGAGGCTGCTACGGCGCTGCGCATCGCGGAGAAGCGCGGGCACCGCGTGACGTATGCGCCCGTTTCGCTCGAAACCCTAATCGATTCTCCGGTTGCTGCGGGCGCGCACTACCGCGCCGTTCCGCTCGCGGCGCCGGCCGGAGCCCCCGAGCACGTGCTGCACCTCGTTGCCGACAGCGAGGCGGCGCTGGCGGCGAGGCCCGAGGCGCTGGCGGCGCTGCAGCGGCTCGTGCCCGAGGCCACTGCGCTGTTCGGGGCGCATCACTATGGCCGCTACGACTTTCTGCTGACGCTCTCCGACCACGTCGCGCACTTCGGCCTCGAGCACCACGAATCGAGCGACAACCGCGTACCGGAGCGCGCCTTGGTCGAAGAGCCGGTGTGGCTGGCGAGCAGTGGGCTCTTGCCTCACGAGTTCGTGCACTCGTGGAACGCGAAGTACCGCCGGCCCACGGGCCTCGCGACGCGCGACTACGAGAGCCCGATGCTGGGCGACCTGTTGTGGGTGTACGAGGGGCTCACCTCGTACCTCGGCGACGTACTCACCGCGCGCAGCGGGCTCGTGACGCCCGAGCAGGCGCGCGAGGGCCTCGCTTTCCAGGCCGCGGGCCTCGCGCACACCAAGGGCCGCGAGTGGCGTCCGCTCGCGGACACCGCGCGCGACGCGCAGGACCTCTATGCCGCGCGCTGGGAAGGCAGCAGTTGGCGCCGCGGCACGGATTTCTACGACGAGGGCGTAATGCTCTGGCTCGAGGTCGACGCGCTGATTCGCGCGCAGACGAGCGGCGCAAAATCGCTCGACGACTTCTGCCGGGCATTTTTCGGCCCGCCCGACAGCGGCCCCGAGGTGAAGCCCTACACGCGTGCGGAGCTCGTCGCCGCGCTGAACGCAGTTGCGCCTAACGACTGGGAGGCGTTCTTTCGCAAGCGCGTCGACGAAGTGCGCGCGAGCGCGCCGGTCGAGGGCATCGAAGCGGCGGGCTGGAGACTCGTCTACGGCGACAAGAGCAACGCGATCGCCGATGCCTACTCCGCGGATCCAGACGCGGGCCTCGACCTGCGCTTCTCGCTCGGCATGTACCTGTCGAGTGAGCAGAACGTGAGCGACGTCGTGCCGGGTTCGCCCGCGGCGCTCGCGGGCATCGGAAGCGGCGCGCAGATCGTGGCGGTGAACTCGCGCGCGTTCTCGCCGGACGTGCTGAGCGACGCGCTGAAGGCGGCGAAAGAGAGCGGCGCGGCGATCGAGTTGCTCGTGAAGAACGCGGACTTCTTCGCGACGCACAAGCTGGAGTACCGCGGCGGCGAACAGCATCCGCACCTGGTGCGCGATGAAGCCAAGGCGGATCTGCTCGCGGCGATTTTCGCGCCGCGGACGTGGAAGCCGGAAGAGAAGAAGGCGGAGCCGCCGGCCGCGCAATGAAGCGCGTGCTGCTCGCTGCCGGCGCCGCAGTCGCGCTGTTCATGGCGACGACGTGGCTCGCGCTCGAGGCGGGCGGCGTCGCGGTGGTGACGACCGAGACGCGCGCGGGCGCCACGCGTGAGACGCACGTTTGGTTCGCGGAGATCGCAGGCGAGCTCTGGCTCGAGGCCGGCACGCCTGACAACCCGTGGTTCCTGGATGCGCAGGAACAGCCACGCATTCGCATCGCGTTTCCGAACGAAGCGCCGCGCGCGTTCGCGGCGACTCCGGTCCGCAGCAGCGCCGCGCAGCAGCGCGTGAGAGCTGCGCTCCACGCGAAGTACGGCTGGCGAGATTCGTGGGTCGGGATGTTCGTCGATGCTTCGCGTTCGGTTGCGGTGAAGCTGGCGCCCGTGGCCTAAGAGGTGCGCGCGCCCCGCCGCGCGCTCACAGCTTCTCCGCCGCGCCTTCCTTCTTCGCGCGCTCGACGTTCGCTCGGCGCGCGGCGAGCAGCTGCGGCATCACGCCATCGAGGTCGCTCTGCGTGAAGGCCGCGCCGCCCTTCGTGAAGGCTCGGATCACCGCGGGCTGTTGCATGACGCCGACATCGCCGCTCATCACGTTGATGATCTGCGCGGTGAAACCCTGGCCCTTGGCCGAGCACAGCCAGCTGACGACGGGCGCGATTTGCGCAGGGCTCTGCGCCGGCGCGGTCGCGCGATCCGGATCGCCGCGGCCTTGCATCAGCGGAATCGTGAGCCGGGTCGCGGCGCCGGGCGAGATCGTGTTCACCGTGCAGCCGTACTTCGCGAGCTCGAGCGCGAGCACGCGGCTGAAGCCTGCGATGCCGGCCTTTGCGGCGCCGTAGTTCGTCTGCCCGAAGTTCCCCAGCAAGCCCGACACCGAGGAGAAATTCACGATGCGGCAGCCCGGGCGGTTGTTCTGCCGGATGTAGTTCGCGAACGGACGCGAGCACGCGTAATGCCCCTTCAGGTGCACCGCGATCACAGCGTCCCAGTCCGACTCCTCCATGTTGAAGATCGTCTTGTCGCGCAGGATGCCCGCGTTGTTGACCAGGATGTCGCAGCCGCCGAACGCATCGAGTGCGCTCTTCAGGATTCGCTGCCCGCCTTCGACCGTCGCGACGCTGTCGAAGTTGGCGACGGCCTCGCCGCCCATCGCCTTGATCTCGCCCGCGACTTCATCGGCGATGCGCGCCGCGCCCGTGCCGTCCGGCGCGCCGCCGAGATCGTTCACGACCACGCACGCGCCTTCGCGCGCGAAGTCGAGCGCCATCTCGCGGCCGATGCCGCGCCCCGCGCCCGTAATCACTGCGATCTTGCCTGCTAGAACGCCCATGCGAGTTCTCCTGTTGGGGGTCGAGCGCCGATCGCCGAGCCGTCCCTAACGGCCGACGTATTTCGCGGGGCGCTTTTCCAAGAACGACTTCACGCCTTCCCGGTGGTCTTCGGTTGTGAACAGTTCGCCGAGCGAGCGGCTCACCCACTCGCCGAGCGTCTTCCAATCGGGGTCGAGCGCCTCGCGCAACCCGGCCTTGATGCGGCGCACCGCGAGCGGCGGGTTCGACGCGATCTTGGTCGCGAGCGCGACGGCGGTTTCGAGCAGTCGCGCCTCGGGCACCACGCGCGAGACCAGGCCGATGCGCTGCGCCTCGTGCGCGTCGATCACATCGCCCGTGAAAAGCAGCTCGGCGGCCTTCTCGCGCCCAACCAGTGAGGCGAGCCGCGAGAGGCCCGCGACGTCGCAGCACAGGCCGCGCAGCACGAACAGCTCGCCGAACCTCGCGCGCTCCGAGGCAACGCGCAGGTCGCACATCATCGCGAGCTCCATGCCCCAGCCGACGGCCGCGCCGTTCACCGCGGCAATGGCAGGCACGTTGCTGGTGAGCAACGCCTCGGCCGCGGGTGTTAGGCGCGGCGCCTGCGCCGCCAGCCGCTCGCCCGCCTTGCCGTCGCCGCCGCCCATGACCTGCTTCACGTCGTCGCCCGAACAGAACGCGGGGCCGGCGCCCGTAATCACCAGACAGCGCGCTGTGGTGTTGCGCACGGCGTGCTCGAGTTCGGCGTAGGTGCGGAAGGTGAGGGCGTTGCGCGCTTCGGGGCGGTCGATGGTGAGGATTTCCACCTCGCCGCGGCGCTCGACGTGAAGATCCGAATAGTCCATGCGGGCGCTCCGTTCTCGGCCGCGGCGTGCGGCGGAGCAGCCATTGTCAGGCGGCGCGCTGCGCGCGGCAACGGCCCGCCGCGCTTCGGGTGGTCCCGGCGTGCGCGGCGCGCATAGAATGCTCCCCCGTTTCCCGAAGGAGCCGAGATGCACGAGCCGAACGCTGCCGCCGAACGCCCGCTCGCGAGTGTTCGCGTCGTCGACCTCGCGGACGGGCGCGGCGAGTTGTGCGGGCGGCTGCTCGCGGACCTCGGCGCCGACGTTCTGCGCATCGAGAGGCCCGGCGGCGCACTCTCGCGCGGCTTCGTGCCGCTGCACGCGGGTGCGAGCCTGCATTTTGCGTGGCGCAACGCGAACAAGCGCGGCGCCACGCTCGATCTCGCGAGCGCCGCAGGCCGCGCGCGACTGGAAGCGCTGCTCGCGAGTTGCGACGTGCTGCTCGAGTCCACGAACGCCGGCGAGCGCGCCGCACAGCGGCTCGAGCCCGCGGCGATCGCGGCCGCGCATCCGCATCTCGTGCACGTCTCGCTGACTGATTTCGGCCAGCACGGTCCGTACGCCGACTGGATCGCCACCGACGCCGTGCTCGAAGCCATGAGCGGGATGCTCTTCAAAGCGGGCGTCCCCTCGAAGCCGCCGCTGATTCCGCCGGTGCCCCTCGCACACGACGTCGCCTCGATGACGGCCGCGTTCGCGACGCTGCTCGCGCTCTGGCAACGCCGCGCGTCGGGGCGCGGCCAGCACCTCGACTTCTCCCTGATGCTCGCCACCGCGCAAACCACGGACTGGTCGTTTCCGAACGCGAGCTTGTTACGGGAGAAGGGCCTGCCGGTCGCCGAGCTGCGCAACGGCAGTGGGCCGGTTTACACGATCTACAAATGCAAAGGCGGTTACGTGCGGCTGGTCGTGCTCTCGGCGCGGCAGTGGCGAGCGATGTGGGAGTGGCTTGGCAAGCCCGACGAGTTCGCCGACCCGCACTGGGAGGGCTTCGTCGCGCGCCTAATGAGCGCGGATCTGCTTACCAAGCGCTACGAAGCGCACTTCGCCGAGCTCACGATGGAGGAGGTCTCCGCGGAGGCGCAGCGGCGCGGCATCGTGTGCACGCCGGTGCTGCGGCCGAGCGAGGTGCTCGAGAACGTGCACCTACGCTCGCGCGGCACGTTCGTGAACGCCGAGGTCGCGCCGGGCCTGACAGCGCCGGTCGCGAGCGGCTTCTTGTCGCTGGATGGCGCGCGGCAAGGCTTTCGCAGCGCCGCGCCCCTGCGCGGGCAGAACGACCTCGCCGCGTTCGCGGCCGGTGCGCAGAGACGCGCGGCGCCGAGCGGCGCTGCGCCCGCGCCGTCGCTCCCGCTCGCGGGCCTGCGCGTGCTCGATTTCGGCATCGGCGGTGTCGGCGTCGAAGCCGGCCGCCTGTTCGCCGAGTACGGCGCCGATGTCATCAAGATCGAGACGTGCACTTACCCCGATTTCATCCGCACCATCTCGGGCAGCTGGGTGTCGCCGTCCTTCACCTCGTCGAGCCGCAGCAAGCGCTCGTTCGGCGTGAACGTGAAGAAGCCCGAAGGTCTCGCCGCGCTGAAGCGACTGATCGCGCAGGCGGACGTGATCATCGAGAACAGCGCGACCGGCACGCTGGACGACATGGGCGTCGGCTACGAGACCGTGCGCGCGATCAACCCGCGCGCGGTGATGGTCTCGAGCCAGTTGTTGGGCGCCCACGGCGCCTGGAAGGACTGGATCGGCTACGGCCCGAGCACTCAGCCGCTGGGCGGTCTCGTGCACCTCTGGAATTACGACGACCAGGATTTCCCGGCCGGATCGGGCGCGATCTTCCCGGACCATTTAGCTGGCCGAACCTGCGCGCTCGCGGCGCTGGCCATGTTGCTGCGACGCGAGCGCACCGGCTCGGGCGGGCACGCCGAGGTGGCGCAGATCGAGAACGTCACCGGCATGCTGGCGGAGTTGTTGCTGAAGGAAGGCCTCGCACCCGGCTCGGTGAAGCCGCGCGGCAACCGCAGCGAGCAGGGCGCGCCCTGGGGCGCCTACCCGTGTGCCGGCGAGCAGCAGTGGTGCGTGATTACGGTGCGCGATGACTCGGAGTGGCGCGCGCTGTGCGCCGCGATGGGGGACGCCGCGCTCGCGAGCGACACGCGCTTCGCCACCGCGGCGGGTCGCCTCGCCGCGGCCGGCGAACTCGACGCGAGGCTCTGCGCGTGGACGCAGACGCTCGGAAAACGCGAAGTCGCAGCGCTCCTCCAAGAACACCGCGTCCCGTGCGGCCCGATGTTCACCGGCACCGATCAACTCGACGACGCGCATTATCAGGCGTGGGGCTACGCGCGTTGGATCGAGCAGCCCGGCCTCGGCCGCATGGCGCTCGAAGGCCCGGCCTTCGCGGCGACCGGTATGAGCGACGTGATCGTGCGCCCCTGCCCCGAGCTCGGCGAACACACGCGCGAGATCGCGCGCACGCTGCTCGGCTTCTCCGATGCGCAGATCGAAGCGCTGATCGCGGAAGGCGCGCTCGAGGATCCCCCGCCGGCGCGCGCGCAGGGGATGTGAAGCCGCGGGCCTAACCGCGCGCGCTTCACGCGATCCACACTCGCGCGTGACCGCGACTTGCGCCGAGCGCCGCACGCTTGCCGCGCACGCGCTTCATCCTCCGCTCCGCGGAGGTGGCTGTGGGGGAGCCGGTCTTCTTGTTGGGAGCTGAGCGCTCCGGGATGTTGCTGCTCGAGTTGATGCTGGCTGCGCATTCGAAGATCGCGTGGGCCGGAGACTTCGATTTCGCGCTCGATTGGGCAGAGAGCGAGCACGCGGATTGGCCGCCGCTGATCCCGTATTGGCAGCAGCTGGCGTACGCGCCGCGGGTCCGCGAACTCCGTCTGCTGATCGATCCGACGCTCCGCTTCCCGGAACTCGTGCGCTCGCTACTCGCCCAGCAGCGCGCGCGATCCGAGGCTGCGCTGTTCGGCGCGAGCGCTCACCGTCACTACCACCGCTTGTTACGGCTGTGGCCGGACGCGCGTTTCGTCTACCTGAAGCGCGGCGTCCCAGGCGCTGGCGATCTCGCGAGCGCCGCGCTGAAGGCTCTGCGCGATGCGGATCGAGAGTGGCGGCGCATCGCTGCTGAGATCGACCCGCAGCGGCGGCTCGAATTGCGATACGAGTCACTAGTCGCCGAGCCCGGCTCCGAGTTGCGGCGCGTCTGCGCGTTTCTCGGAGTCGCGTACGACGCAGCGATACTGAGCCTGCCGCACGCGACGCCCTTGCCGGAGGCCCCTCCGCTGCGGCCAGCCCGGGATTCCAGGCGGTTGGCTGCTCTCAGGTTCGGGAAACGCTTCGCGCTCGCGGCGTCCCGCCTCTTCGCCGAGTGACCACGAACTGAGGTTCGAGGAGTCCCTAGCTCTCAGGGCTTGTTACGCCCGCGACCGCGCCGATCGCGATGACCTCGGCCGCGAGGCGAATCCGGGAATCGAGCCGGCGGACTACGCGCTCGCAGCGTTCCGCCTTGTCGCCGAGTGCGTCGCGCCGCAGGCCGTGCGCGCCCGAGCGCCGAAGGCGAAGCGCGCTCGATCGCCGCGAGAGTTGCTCGCGAACCGACAGCAGGCCCGCAATTTCAGCGCGCGCAAGTTCATCGCGATGCGTTGCGGTGGTCATCGGGGGCTACCTCGCGGCCTCTCGTCGCGTCAATCAGGCCAGACCGATTCTGGCGCGAACCTCGAGCATCATCCATGAAGCGAATCGACACTCGTGTGACGAAATCGTGAAGGGCCCACCGGTCGTCGGCGGCGGGGCGTGCTCGTTCACTCGAGCGCGCCGCGAATCAGTCGCGTGCTGCAGTGGGTCGGCAGGCAGCTCGAAGCGCCGATCGCGGGCGCCGCGCCGGAAGACCCGAGGCCTGTGCTGGCGCGAGTGCGATGAGCCCGCGGCAGCGGGCAGAGGCCACACTGCGCTACCCGATCTAGACGAAACGATTCCAATACGCGTCAAACGCGAAGGAGACCTCGCATGGACTCGAAGAAGCCGACTTATTTGGGCCTGCTCAATGCGATCGCGCTGGGCGAAGGCCGCTCGCATCAATACCTCTCGTGCTGGGCGGCGAAGACGCCTGACGCCGCGGTGAAGAAAGTCATACAGACCGTGGCGATCCGCGAAGGCGAGCACTCGCACGCGT
>JANNDT010000384.1:0-1827 GCA_031387905.1 Deltaproteobacteria bacterium | reverse complement strand
GATCTCGAGAGTGTGCACACAGGCGCACAGGAGCAGGAGCGGAGCCGCGAGCGCAACATGTCGGATCATCGGATCCTCCTTTCAACCCTGCGCCGAAAAGCGTGGGCCGCGCGGCCACTATGCGCCGACAGGGACGCTAGGTGTCAAGAGGAACTAGGAACGAAGCGCCGCCTCTACCCCTTCGCGCGCGAGCTGGAGTGCAGCTCGGCTGCATCTCGGCGCAGGCTGGGCGGGCGGCACCGCGTACCGGGACGCGCTTCCGATCGCGACGGGCGAGGTACCAGCAGACCTAATCGCTCGGATCGAGACCTCGGATTCCCACCAACAGTTCCACCAATTGCCAGAAGTGGGGGAGCGATGACTCGGCGAGGTAGTTCGCAAGTCCGCGTAGTTCTGTAGTTTTCTCGCTCGCGCCCCCGTAGCTCAGACGGATAGAGCAGCGGTTTCCTAAACCGTTTGTCGTCGGTTCGACTCCGGCCGGGGGCGCCAAGCGAACGCCGCGAGCATGCTCGGCGATTCGGCGCGGATTCAGCGCTGCGCGTTCGGTGCACCTCAGGGCGCCGACGGCTTCTCCCGCGCCGCGAGATTCGTCTCGAAGAACGCGGCGACCGCCTCGTACCACTTCACGCGCGTAGCTTCGAGCAAGAAGCCGTGAATCTCGTCGGGGAACTCGAGGTACTCGAACTCTTTGCCCGCTCTCTTCAGCGCCGCGGCCATGCGCTGTGAGTGGTGCACGTGGACGCGCTGGTCGTCGACACCGTGCCCCAACAACACCGGCGCGCGCAGCTCGGCCACCCGGTTCACGGGAGAGGCGGCGCGCAGCAGCTCCGGGTCGTCGCCGATCGCTTCCTCGTTCGCGTCGCGCTCGAAGCCCTGGTAGCGCTCGTCGTGCGAGAGCAGCAGCGGCAGATCCGTGACGCCAGCGTAGGAAGCTCCCGCCCGGAACAGCTGCGGCGTCTTCTCGAGCCCCATCAGCGCCGCGTAGCCGCCGTAGCTGCTGCCGTAGATACCGACGCGGTCGCGGTCGGCGATGCCCTCCGCGACCAACCACGCGACGCCGTCGCTGACGTCGTCCTGCATCTTGCCGCCCCATTCGCGGTCGCCGGCGTGCAGGAACTCGAGGCCGTAGCCCGCGGAGCCGCGGAAGTTCATCTGGAATACGGCGAAGCCGCGGCTGGCGAAAAGTTGCACTTCGCGGTTCCACTCGATCGCGTCGCGCGCACGCGGCCCGCCGTGCGGAAGCACGATCGCAGGCAGGTTCTTTGTCCCGCGCCCTATGGGCAGTGTTAGGTACGCCGGGATCGAGAGCCCGTCGCGTGCCTGATAAGTCACGCGCCTCGTCGGCGAGAGCGCGGCGATTGGCACCTTTGGCGCCGTGTCGAGCAAGTGCGTGAGCGCGTGCGTCCGAGTCTCGTGCACGAAGTAGGTCGGCGGCTGGACGTCGGAGCTGACGACGAGGAGTTCGAAGCGTCCATCGGCGCTCGCGCTCGCGACATCGAAATGCGCCGCGGGACCGAACTGCGCAACGAACGCTCTTCGTAGCGCCTCGTAGACGCGCTGGGCGTTCGCGTCGAAATAGTGCCGCTCGGGCCAATCTGTGACGAACGTCGTGAAGTCGGCGTGCCGGGGGTTCCAAAGGCTCGTCTCGACGCCGCCGACATCGACCTCTGCGTGCGCGAACCGGAGCGCGCCGACCTGTTTTGTGCGCAGGTCGAAGTCGTAGACCGCCGCACGGCCTGCGAGCGACTGGCTCACGTAGGCTTTCGCCGCGTCGCGCTGAAAGCCGACGAACCACGGGCCGTCCTGTTTGTCGATGTCGAACTCGAT
>JANNDT010000364.1:0-2733 GCA_031387905.1 Deltaproteobacteria bacterium | reverse complement strand
ACCGGGCGTGGGCAAGACCAGCCTCGGGCAATCCATCGCCAAGGCGACCAATCGCAAGTTCGTGCGCATGTCACTCGGCGGCGTGCGCGACGAGGCGGAGATCCGCGGGCATCGCCGCACCTATGAGGGCGCGATGCCCGGCCGCGTGCTGCAGAGCCTGCGGCGCGCGAAGTCGCGCAATCCGGTCTTCCTGCTCGACGAGGTCGACAAGCTCGGTGCGGATTTCCGCGGCGATCCGTCCTCGGCGCTGCTCGAAGTGCTCGACCCCGAGCAGAACAACACCTTCAGCGATCACTATCTCGAAGTGCCGTTCGATCTCTCGCGCGTGCTGTTCATCGCCACCGCGAACACGCTCTCGACGATTCCGCCCGCGCTGCTCGACCGCATGGAGGTGATCGAACTCGCTGGCTACACGGAGCGCGAGAAGCTCGCGATCGCCGCGCAGCACCTAATTCCAAAGCAGCGCGAGGCGCACGGCCTGCGCGAGGACCAGGTGGAGGTGGCCGAGGATGCGGTCGCGCGGGTGGTGCACGAATACACGCGCGAGGCCGGCGTGCGAAACCTCGACCGCCTGATCGCGACGCTGTTCCGCAAAGTCGCCGCCAAAATCGCGGGCGACGCGAGCAGCGTGCCGCTGCGCGTCGACGCCGCATTCGCGGCGGAGGCATTAGGCGCGCCGCCGCACCTGCCCGAGGTGACGGAGCGCACCGAGCAGGCCGGCGTGGTCGTCGGACTGGCCGCCACGAGCCACGGCGGCGACATCCTGTTCCTCGAAGCCAGCGTGATCCCCGGCGGCGACAGCGTGCGGCTGCGCCTCACCGGGCAACTCGGTGACGTGATGAAGGAATCCGCCGAAGCCGCCTTGTCGTGGGTGCGCGCCAACGCCGACGCGCTCGGCATCATCTCGTCCGCCCTCGCCGGCTGCGAACTTCACCTGCACGTGCCGGCGGGCGCGGTGCCCAAGGACGGCCCGAGCGCCGGCGTCGCGCTTGTTACGGCGATCGTGTCGGCGCTCTCGGGCAAGCGCGCACACGGCCACGTCGCGATGACGGGCGAGATCTCCCTGCGCGGCAAGGTGCTGCCCGTGGGTGGCATCAAGCAGAAGCTACTCGCCGCCCAGCGCGCCGGCGTGCAAACCGTGCTGATCCCGCGCCGTAACACCAAGGATTTGGTGGACGTGCCGGCAGAAGTGCTGGAGAAGCTCGAAGTGGTGCCGATCGACACGATCGAAGAGGCGCTCGCGCGGGCGCTGGAGCGTTAGCCCGGCCCGCAGCTTCGAGGCGTCAACGCAGAGATGTCTCGATCCGCCGCACTTCGGCGAGCAGCGCCTCGAACTCCTCGTAGCCGATCTGACTCGCGGCATCGCACGGTGCGTTCTCAGGGTCCGGGTGCACTTCCACGAACAGCGCGTCGATGCCGACCGCCACCGCGGCGCGCGCCAGCGGCGCGACCATCGCGCGCTCGCCGCCGCTCTGCTCGCCCTCGGCGCCGGGCCGCTGCGCGGAGTGCGTGGCGTCGAAGCACACCGGCGCAAAGGCGCGCATCTGCACGAGGCCGCGCATGTCCACGACCAGGTCGTTGTAGCCGAAACTGGTGCCGCGCTCCGTAACAAACGCGCGGCCGCCGACCGCCTCGACCTTCTCGACCGCGAGGCGAATGTCGCGAGGCGCGACGAACTGGCCCTTCTTGATGTTCACGGGCAGGCCGGTCGCCGCGCACGCCAGCAATAAGTCGGTCTGGCGGCACAGGAACGCTGGCACCTGGAGCGCATCGACGACGAGCGCGGCTTGCTTGGCTTGGGGGGGCTCGTGCACGTCGGTCATTACGGGCACGCCGAGTTCGCGCTTCACGCGGGCGAGGATGCGCAGGCCCTCGTCGAAGCCTGGGCCGCGGTAGGAGCGCAGGCTCGAGCGGTTCGCCTTGTCGACCGAGGCCTTGAACACGAACGGGAAGCCATGGCGCGCGGCGCTCGCGGCGATGAAGCGCGCGGCGTCGAGCGCCCCCTCCTCGCTCTCGATCACGTTGAGCCCCGCGATCAGCGCGAGTCTCGCGCCGCCACCAAGCTGTACGTTCGCGATGCGAATCACCGGGCGTCCGCCTCGACCGCCTCGCGCAGCAGCGGCAGCAAGCTGGGCAGCGCCGAAGTCACGCGGTTCCAGTTCGGGATCTGCGGCGCACCCATTGGGTCGCGCACGAAGTTCAGGCCGGCTGCGCGCAGCGCGCTCGCGAACGTCTCCACGGCAACTTCTTCTTCGTGCCGATCGAAGCCGATGCCGTTCAGCGCGGCGACGTCCGAGTAGCGCGCGACCGCATCCTGGGCGGTGCGCATGTAAGCGTTCGAGAGCGTGTTGAGGAAGCCTGCGTCGAACTCGACGCCGTAAGAAGCGAGATTGCGAATCAGCGAGGCGCCGATGTCGGCCACCATGCGATGCAGGCCGCGCGTGCCGTCGAGCGGCGAGAGCTCGCGGTGTTTGTGGTCGTAATTATCGACCAGCTCGACCTGACAAATGCGCTTCAGCGAGGAGTTCCGGTAGACCTCGGCCAGCATGCCGATCTCGAGGCCCCAATCACTCGGGATCCGGATGCTGCGCGCGAGATCGGTGGTCATCGCGCACTCGCCAGCGAGCGGAAAGCGGAACGAGTCGAGGTACTCGAGCAGCGGGTTCGGGCCGAGGACGGCCTTCATCGCGCGCAGGATCGGTGTCATGAACAGGCGCGTAACGCGGCCGTACA
>JANNDT010000362.1:0-5065 GCA_031387905.1 Deltaproteobacteria bacterium | reverse complement strand
GGGTACACACCCCGCTCCGTCCTTTGGGACCCTGTTTGGGGGTTTTTCTCCCCGTATTTTTTTGTGGTGGGTGTCCCGGTGGGGGTTTGGCCCCGCAGGGGCGTCACTTTTCCAGCGAGCCGTGCGCTGCGCATTCGTTCTGCGATCACAATTAGGCGCGCTCGGCGCGAGCGTGTTGATCGCGCGACGAATCTTGCAGCGCGCCTCGAGGATTCATTCCTCCTGCGCGCCCGCGCACCTCGCTGCGAAGTGCCGCCGCCGCGGCTCAACGCCGCGGTGGCGGCACACTCCCAATGAGTATGAACTCGGCTGCTCGCCCTCGGGCAGAATCGCAAGGAGCGCAGGGGCGGGAGCGGGGTGTGGCCGGCGGAGGGCCGCTATCGGCAATGAGTCCGCACGGCTCGGCGCCACGAACGCACAGCGGATCTCCGCAACCACCCAAGTGCAATGCAGCGTTCGCCCAGCAGCCGGGGCCACCCGCTGCCCGCACGCCATTCGACCAAGGCCCGCAGCCGGACAGCACCCCTCCCGCCCCGAGCGGCGCCCCGAACGAGCGTGCAAACTCCCCCGCAAAAGGAGAAGCCCGTGATCGAACTCCACTCCTGGCCCACCCCCAACGGCTGGAAAATCTCCATCGCCCTCGAAGAGATGCAGCTCGCCTACGAACCCCACTGGATCAACATCGGCCGCGGCGAGCAATTCAAACCTGAGTTCCTGTCGATCAGCCCCAACAACCGCATCCCCGCCATCGTCGACAAGAGCGTCTCGCCGCCCATCTGTGTTTTCGAGACGGGCGCAATTCTGGTCTACCTCGCGGAGAAGACCGGGCTGTTTCTTCCCAGCGAACCGCGCGGCCGCGCGGAAGTGATGCAGTGGCTGTTCTGGCAGGTGGGCGGGCTCGGTCCGATGCTCGGGCAGAACGGGCACTTCAAGCTGTACGCGCCTGAGAAGATTCCGTACGCGATTGCGCGCTACGAGGACGAGGCCAAGCGGCTCTACGGCGTGATGGACCGCCGGCTCGCGGATCGCGAGTGTCTGGCGGGTGATTATTCGATTGCAGACATGGCCGCGTGGCCATGGGTGGTGACGAACAAGGCGCAGGGCATCGACCTCGCGCAGTTTCCGCACGTGCGCCGCTGGTACGATGCGCGGAAGCAGCGGCCGGCGCTGCAGCGCGGCTTCGCACTCGGCAAGGAATTACGCCAGATCGTTGCGAGCGGCCCCGACGACGAGAGCCGCAAGCACTTATTCGGGAAGCGCTGACGCCTTGGGATTCCGCCGGTGCACGTACACGGTCTCTTCGCCCGGCGGGAGCCAGCGCGTGTACGTCTTCTCGGCGTACACGTCGTAGCGCTCGCGCGACGGCGCGTAGCTCGCGACGAACTCCTCGTCCCACACGAATTTGTCGCCCGAGCGCTCCTGCTGATCGAAGTCGTCGAACCAGCCGTTGTACTCGACGCCTCCCACGACGCGGCGTTCGTCGAAGCCCTCGGCGCGCAGCTGCGTCAGTAACTCCCACTTCGCTTCGCTGCGCGCGAGATAGTCGCGCGTCCCGACGACGCTGAACGCGGCGAACAGGGCGAGCGCGCAGATGCTCGCGAAGCGCCGCCACATCGGCGGAGTCGCAACGGCTGCCGCCGTCGCGAGCAGGACGACGCCCAGCGGCGCCACGAGCGTAAACACGTAGCGGTCGAAGAACGGCGCCCTCGGAAGATGCGGCAGCAGAAACGCGACCGAGAACGCGAGCAGCAACAACAGATCGGCGCGCTTCAGCAGCTCGCGCCACTTCGGCAACGCGCGCGAGAGAAACAGCGCGATCGCCTCTGCGCCCGCCGCAGCCCCGAGCGC
Organism: Deltaproteobacteria bacterium; assembly: GCA_031387905.1. Lineage (GTDB taxonomy): Bacteria > Myxococcota_A > UBA9160 > UBA9160 > UBA6930 > VGRF01. The sequence continues at coordinate 3,217 of JANNDT010000362.1, read as the reverse complement.
CGTAATCACCCACCACAGCCACACGGGTGCGTGCGGCAGGAACTCCGTGCCGCGGATCGTGAGCGGGCCGACGCCGAGATCCCAAATGATGTTGTAGGTGGGCGGAAGAGCGAGATCGAACCGCAGGATCAGCGCGCTTGTCAGGGCGACGCCGAGCGCAGAAGCTGCAAGGCGCAGACGAAGTGGCGCTACCGAACGCACGACGACCGGCAGCAGGAACCAGCCGAGGCAGACGAGGCTCGCGACGCTGTGCTTCACGAGATGGAACAGCGCACTCGACTGCGCGTCGGCAATGAACTTGCCTGCGTCGCGCACCGAATAGAGGCGAGACCAACGGCCACCCGTCGCGAACAGCCAGTCCTCTGCGCGCAAGTACGCGAACGCGACGGCCACGCCGCAGAGCGCGGCGGCCAGCCACGCGCGCTTGTCGAACGGCCGCGAGACGAGCAGCGCAGCGGCGAACGCGGCCGGTAGTGCGAGCGCAGTCTGTCGCGAGAGCGCGGCGGCGATCGCGAGCGCAACGCCCGCCGCGAGCGCGCCCCAGCCTCCGCTGCGCGCGTGATCCGCGAGAAACACGAGGCTCCAAATGCAGAGCGCGAAGAACGGCATCTCGGTCATGAACGTGAAAGTCAGGTGCACGTGAATCGGGTTGAAGGCGTACGCCGCGGCGAGCAGCGCGGCCGCGCCCGTCGCAACGCCGCAGCGGCGCGCGAGCGTGAACGTGCCCGCGAGCCCGAGCGCGCCCGCCACGAAGCTCGACGCGCGCAACGACACGAACGAGAGCCCGAATAGCTTCGCGAACAACGCGCCCCAGGCGGTGTGCGTGATCGCCGGCACCCACGTCCAGGAGGGCCGACGGAACTCGCCCGTCTCGAGCAGCGTGCGCACGGTGTGCGCGTAGGCCCAGTCGTCGTTGAGCGGAATCTCTGCGCCCACGCCGAGCAAGAGCGGCAGCGCGAACCAACCCGCGAGCAGCAGCGCGAGCGCGCGCCAATCGCGCGCGTCGAAACGAACGAGGGCTTGCTGCTCCATGATCACTGTGGCTCGGGGCTCGCTGAGTTCGGCGGAGAATTACTTCACGTAGCCGAGGCTCTCCAGGTTTTTGCGCGTTTCGGCGTCGAGGCTCTCGAAGCCGCCAGTCGCGACAGGCGCGGACTCGTCGGCGAAACGAAAACTGCCGTCCTGTTCGGCAAGCCGCCGTTCGAGCCGTTGCACCATTTCAGCCACGCGCGCGGGCTCGCGGGCGGCGAGATCCTCGCGCTCCTGCGGGTCCACCGCGATCTGATAGAGCTCGTGGCGTCCGTCGGAACTCCAGATCAGCTTCCAGCCGTCGTGGCTGCGCAGCGCGCGCAGCCGGCGCAGATGGCGCTTCAGCCGGCCCCCTGCGCTCGCGAGATCCTTGGGCTCGATCGCCGAGAGCGCCTGATTTGGGAAGTAGTACTCGTGGGTCAGTTCGCCGCGTGGCGCTGGCGGTGCGAGCAGGTCCTGGCCTTCGCTGTGAAAGGGCGACGGATCCACGCCCGCCGCACGCAGCACGGTGGTGAACACATCCACGCTCGTCGCGCTGCGTTCGTCCACCACGCCCGCAGGAACCCCGGCGCCGGCCAATAACAACGGCACGTGCAGCACGGAGTCGTAGAGATTGAAGACGTGATCGAGGTGCGAGTGGTCGCCGAGGTTCTCGCCGTGGTCGGCGGTGACGATCACGAGCGTGTCGTCGAGACGCCCCGCCGTTTCGAGGCTCGCGATCAGCGCGGCAAGATCGCGCGAGAGCCCCGCGAGTTCGCCGTCGTAAAGATCTGTGAGTTCTTGGAAATCGAGCGAGCCGAGCGCGGACTTTCCTGTGTAGTAGTGCTGCCAGCTCCCATCGACCGCGCGGCGCGGAAACGCGCCGTAGCGGCGGTTGTTCGGCGGCGGCGGCGCGTAGGGCGAGTGCGCTTCGATGTAGTTCACGAATGCGAAGAAGTGGTGGCTCCTTGGCACGCTCGCGAGGAAGCGCTCGAAGACGACATTGTTAGGGTGAATACCGGCGCCGCGGGTCGCCGCCACCACGTCGCGCCGCCAGGTCGGCACGAACTGCGCGAAGCCTTGGTCGAGCTGGCTGTACGGGCCGACCACGGTGTTGCCCACCGCCGCGAGAGTGTGAAAACCCTCGTTGCGCAGGATGTCCGCGAGCGTGTTCCTGCGCTCGGCGAGAGTCACGTTCTCCTGCGTCGCGCCGTGCAGAATCGGTGCAAGGCCGGTGAACATCGACGCGTGCGAAGGCACCGTCCAGGGCGCAGCGCTGTACGCATTCGGAAAGCGCACGCCGCGCGCTGCGAGCGCCTCGAGTTCGGGCATGGTGTTACGGCCGTAGCCGCCGCTCGCGAGGTGTCGCGCGGAGACGGTGTCGAGCACCACGAGCAGCACGCTCTTCGCGTGCGGGGCAGGAAGCTGCGTGCGCGCTACGTGCGCGGCGATCGCGACGAGCGCGCAGGTCAACGCGAGCGGGAGTAGCGGCCAGATCCGTCGCTCGGGACGCCTGCGCCAAGGAATCGCCGAGATCGCGCCCGCAGCGATACACGCGAGAACAGCCGGTTTCGACTGTGTGGTCACGTAGGCGCTCACTCGCGCAAGCGCGTCCCCGACGAGCGGTAGCGCGCGTTGCAGGGCATCGATCAATCCGTCGTGTAGGACGGCAAGCGCGCCGAGCGAAGTGCCGGCTAGAGCGAGCGCCAGCCAGAGCCGGGCGCCGCGCAGCCTCGCGAGCGCCACGCACGAGGCGCTTGCTACCAGCCTCGCGGCGAATGCGATCGGCGCGAGCGCGAACCAATTCTCGGCGATCGCGATTGGCAGCACCCGCGTCAGCCCGTTTGCAATGAGTTCGCCGCCGCTTGAAATTGACAAGGCGAGCAGAGCCGCAGCGAGCCCGCTCCAAAACGCCGCGTCGCCCGTTGCGTGCAGCAACTCACGGAGGCGCGTCACCGCACACCCTCCAGTGCGAACACTGCGACGAAGCCTGCCGCGAAAACGGGCGCACCGTGCTGCGCCGCGAGCCGCGCCGCCAGGCCGGGCTCGCCCGCCGCGTGCGTCACCAAGTAAACGGGCCGCGCGAGTCGCGCGAGCGAGGCGCGGGCGTCAGGCGTGAACGCCTCGCCCGCTGACCGGGGGGTAGGAGCCCTGCCCTGACACCGGGGCGTGGAGCGGCTCCAGCCATTTCGCCGTCGGCCGATGGAAT
>JANNDT010000357.1:0-2782 GCA_031387905.1 Deltaproteobacteria bacterium | reverse complement strand
TCAGCGCGCGCGGTGCTTGTCGTCCTGCGGCGCCTTCGCGAGCCGGTGCGCGAGCGCACGGATGAAGCGCAGGCCGATCGCCGGGTTCGCGGTGACGAAGCGCTCGAGTTCGGCCGCGTTCAGCACCACAGCCCAGACCGGTCCCGACGCGTTCATGCTCGCGGTGCGCGGCATGCTGGTGAGCGTCGCCACTTCGCCGAGGAAGCTGCCCTCGCGCGAAACCCGCGTGATCTCGCGGCCGGAGCGCGAAACCGCCACGGTGCCCTTCAGCAGCAAGAAGGCATAATAAGAGTGCTCGCCCTCGGCGCACATCTGCTCGCCGTCCTCGAACTTCACGAAGTAGCTGCGCAGGCCGGGGCGCTTGCACAGGTCGATCAGCAGCGGATCGACGAGCGATTCGATCAGCCGGGTGAGCGCGGTGTCGTCGATGTTGCTGCGGCGGCCCGCGGCGAAGGTGGCGGATTCGAAGGCCCAGCCCGAGACGGCGGCGTTCACGCGCGCGAGCACTTCGGCCACGCTGCCGGGCCGCCGCGCCGGGTCGAGGTAGAGCATGCTCATGATCACGTCTTCGAGTTCGGGCGAGCAGGTGAGGCGGCGCTCACCGAGTGGGGGCAAGCCGTAGATCGCATCGGCGCCATCGCTGCGGATCAGGTCGTTGCGTTCGGCGAGGTTCAGGCCGGCGGCGAAGGCCCAGGCCGTCGCGCCGATGCCCCAGAGATCGGTGCGCAGGTCGTATTGGTCGAAGCGCTCGTTGCGTTGCTCTGGCGCCTGATAACCGCGCGTGCCCACGCTGAACGGCAGCAAGCCACGGCTGATGCGCGAGGCCTGCGAGACGCCGAAGTCGGTCAGCACGAAACCGCCGCTGCCGTCGAGCAGCACGTTGGCGGGCTTGATGTCGAGATGAAGCAACGAGGCGCGGTGCGCGACGTCGAGGGCCGAGAGCAAATCGCCGAGCAGGCGCCAGACGTGGTCCTCTTCCGCCGGTCCGGCCAGCTGCATATGGTCGCGCAAGCTGCCTTCGGTGAAATACTCCATCACCACGAAGGCGGGGTTTTCGTCGAGGCGCCAGTCGTAGACGCGCGGAATGCGGTCGTGCTGCATCGCGAGCAGCGCCGAGAGTTCGCGGCGCGCGAGGTCGGTGGACGTGCCCCTTGTGTTGGCGAGGATTTTGATGGCGACCCGTTCGGGCGGGCTGTCGTCCCGGCGGCGGTCGTGGTCGAGGCAGCGCGCGAAGAAGACCGAGCCGAAGGAGCCGCGGCCGAGCCGCTTGATCAGCCGGTAGCGGAAGCGGCCGCGCAGCTCGCTGCCGAAGCTCGGCGCTGCGGCGGGCTCGGGGGACTGCTCGTCGGCAGTCGCTTCGCTGCTGCTGCCGTCCGGAATCACGCGGGCCTCCACGGCTTCGTTGCGGAGGAACCCGGGGGTGGCTTGAGGCGCTCCTCCACTCTCAGGGTTGCTGCGTCGCAGCGACGCTTGTATTTAGCCCCGACCGGAGGTCCCCCGTGCCCGTCGATTCCGCCACGCTGCGCGAACTGTGCTCGCGAACCCTCGACACCACGAACTTCGTCGGCCTCGGCACGCGCATCGAGGGCAAGGTGCGCGACAGCTACGTCGAGGAGAAGCGGCGCACGATCGTGGTCTCGGACCGCGTCAGCTGCTTCGACGTGGTGGTGGGCACGATCCCGCTGAAGGGCCAAGTGCTGAACCAGATGGCGGCGTTCTGGTTCGAGAAGACGCGCGAGCTGGCGGCCAACCACTTGATCTCGGTGCCGGATCCGAGTGCCTCCGTGGTGCACGAACTGAAGATTCAGCCAGTCGAGTTCGTGACGCGCGCCTACCTAACAGGGGTGACGTCCACGTCGATCTGGACGGCCTACGCGGGGGGCGCGCGCGAGTACTGCGGCCACGCGTTGCCGGATGGCATGCGGAAGCACGCGAAGCTGCCGCAGGCGATCGTCACGCCGACGACCAAGGCCGAGAAGGGCGAGCACGACGAGCTGACTTCGCGCGCCGAGATCGTGCGCAGCGGCGCGCTGAGCGCCGAGCTGTACGAGCGCGCCGAGGCGCTCGCGCTGAAGCTGTTCGCGGCGGGCAGCGCCTGGGCCGCGGGCCGCGGGCTGATTCTCGTGGACACGAAGTACGAGTTCGGGCTCGACGAAGCGGGCAAGCTCGTGGTGGCCGACGAGATCCATACGCCGGATTCGTCGCGTTACTGGTACGCCGATGCGTACGCAGAGAGCATGTCTGCCGGCACCGACCCGCAAGCGCTCGACAAAGAGTACGTGCGGCGCTGGCTCGTTGCGGAGCGCGGCTACAAGGGCGACGGCCCGCCGCCGGTGCTGCCCGACGACGTGCGCGTCGAGGCCGCGTGCCGCTACATCGAGGCGTTCGAGCAGTTATCAGGGCGCGCCTTCGTGCCCGATACGACCGAGCCGCTCGCGCGCATCCGCCGGAACCTCGGGCTCTAGCCCGCGCGCATGAGCGAACCGCAGCCGCGCCCCGGCGCGCCCGCCTCGTCGGCTTACTCGAACTACGTGCTCGGTCTGCTCTTCGTGGCATACGTGTTCAACTTCATCGACCGCAATTTGCTGGCGGCCCTGCTCGAATCGATCAAGCGCGATCTCGTGCTCTCCGACTCCGTAAGGGGTTTTCTCACGGGCACCGCATTCGCGGTGTTCTACGCCACGCTCGGGATTCCCTTCGCGCGCTGGGCCGACGTGTGGGTGCGGCGCTCGATCATCGCGATCGGGCTCGCGCTCTGGAGCGCGATGACGGCGGCCTCGGG
>JANNDT010000321.1:0-5987 GCA_031387905.1 Deltaproteobacteria bacterium | reverse complement strand
CACGGGAAGGGCCTCGTCTGCGCGGGGCTTTGGGGGGCGGACATGCGGGTCGGCGAGCAAGTCGGGAGGGCGCACGCGCAAGTGCTTGCGCTGGCCCCTGGCGTCGAGCCGACCGCGCTGCCGCTCGACCCCACCGCGGGTTTCCTGCTCTCGCGCATCGACGGCAGTACGAACTGGGGAACGCTGCGCCTAATCGGAGCGCTGCCGCCGCAGGAAGTCGACCGCCTCGTAGAGAAATGGCTGAAGGAAGGCGTGCTCGTGGCTTCGGCGGCGCGCGCGCTCACGAATGATCGCGTCGCGAAGCCGCTCGCTGCCGAGCAGCAAGCGCGTCCGCAGCCGGTCGTGGTGGCGGGCCCTCCGCAGGCGTCTGCGGAGAGTGCGGCGCCTGCAACGCCCGTGGCTTCTGCGCAGCACAAGAAGCCCGTGGCTGCGCTTCCCACAGTCGATGCCGCCCTCGAGCTCGACATCGAGCTCCAGCGCGAGATCCTCGGCTTCGCGTCCGGCCTCGGGCGGCGTTATCACGAGATTCTCGGCGTCGCCTACGACGCCGACGCGCGCACGATCAAGAAGGCGTACTTCGGCCTCTCGAAGAAACTGCATCCCGATCGCTACTTCCGCCGGAACACGGGGCCCTTCGGCCCGCTGATCGAGAGCTGCTTCAAGCGCCTACTCGAGGCGTACGAGTTGCTCTCGGATCCCACGACGCGCAAGGAAGTTCAGGGCAGCGAGAGCGCAGCCCCGCGTCTCCCAGTCGACTCCGGTTCGGCGGCCAGCGCGCGCAGCAAGGGCCTCGACGCGCGCCGGCGGCTGCGAGAGCGCGTCTCCGCGATGTCTGGCCACGCCCGCGCTCGCGAGCAGCAGCGCCGCAAGGCGAAGGGTTTCTACGAGCACGGCATGAGCGCCTTCGCAGCGAACAAATGGCTCGAAGCGGCCGGCGCCGTGCGCCTCGCGATCGCCTTCGACCCTGAGAACTCGGCCTACCGCGAGTCGTTTCCCGACGTGCAGCGCAAGGCGCACGACGAGCGAGCGAAGCACCTCTTGAAGCAAGCCGAAGGCGCGCTCGAGCTGCGCGACTACGCGCTCGCACTCGATCACTTCGAAGAGGCGCTCCACTTCCGGCCGGCGGACGGAGACCTCGCGTTCCGCTGCGCGCGGCTCTCGCTGCAAATGTCGGGCGACTTGAAGCGCGCCAAGGAGTTCGCTGCGCACGCCGTCGAGGTGGCGCCTGATAAGGCCGAGTACCGGAAGGTGCTCGGCGAGATCTACGCCGCGGCTGGCCTGCGCGCCAACGCGAAGCGCGAGTACGAAGCGGCGCTGCGCATCGATGCGAATGACCAAGAAGCGAAGTCCGCACTTCGCTCGCTCAGCTGAAGACAACCGGAGGGTCCATGAGTCGCGTGATTGGAATCGATCTGGGAACCACGAACTCGTGCGTGGCCGTCGTCGAGAACGGCCAAGTCACGGTGATTCCCAACTCGGGGGGCTACAAGACCACGCCCTCGATGTTCGCGATCACTCAGGACGGCAAGCGCCTGGTCGGCCACTTGGCCAAGCGCCAAGCGATTACGAACGCGAAGGGAACGGTGTACGCCTCCAAGCGCCTGATCGGCCGCCGCTTCGACTCCGACGAAGTTCAGAAGTCGGTCGAGCTCTACCCGTACAACATCGTGCGCGGTCCGAACGACGACGCGCGCGTCGAGATTGCGGGCAAGACGTTCACCACGCCGGAACTCTCGGCCTTCGTGCTGCGCGAAATGCGGCGCGTCGCGGAGGAGTACGTGGGCGAACCGGTGAAGGAGGCAGTGATTACGGTGCCCGCCTACTTCAACGACGCGCAGCGTCAGTGCACGAAGGACGCGGGCAAGGTCGCTGGCCTCGAAGTGCTGCGCATCGTGAACGAGCCGACCGCGGCCGCGATCGCGTATGGCATGAACCGCCCCGGCAAGGACGAGAAGAACGCGATCTACGACCTCGGCGGCGGCACCTTCGACATCTCGATCCTCGAACTCTCCGACGGTGTGGTCGAGGTGCTCGCGACCGCTGGCGACACGTTCCTCGGCGGCGAGGATTTCGACCGCCGCATCGTGAATCACCTACTCGAGTGGTTCAAGCAGAAGGAAAGCATCGACCTGCGCGGCGATCCGATGGCGATGCAGCGCCTGAAGGACGCCGCGGAGAAGGCGAAGTGCGACCTCTCCTCGCGCGAATCGGTGGAAGTGAACCTGCCGTTCATCGCGAGCGACGACAACGGCCCGCGCCACCTGTCGTACCAGATGACCCGAGAGCAGCTCGAGCAGCTCGTGCACGACATCGTGAACGGCACGCTGAAGACGGTCGAGCAGTGCATGCTCGATGCGGGCGTGCAGACGAAAGAGATCGATCAAGTGATCCTGGTCGGCGGCCAGACGCGCACGCCGCTCGTACAGCAAGCGGTCGCGGATTATTTCGGCAAGCGCCCGCACAAAGGCGTGAACCCAGACGAGGTGGTCGCGGTCGGCGCGGCGCTGCAGGCGGAGAGCCTCGTCTCCGACAACCAGAACCTGTTGTTGCTGGACGTGACGCCGCTCTCGCTGGGCATCGCGACTTTCGGCGGCCATTTCGCGAAACTGATCGAGCGCAACACCACGGTGCCCGCGCGCAAGGCCCACATCTTCACGACCACGCGCGATAACCAGACGGCCGTGAAGATCCGCGTGCTGCAGGGCGAGAGCGACACGGCCGTGGATAACGACCTGCTCGGCGAGTTCGTGCTGAACGGCATCCGGCAGGCGCGCAAAGGCGAGCCCGAGGTGGAGGTGTCGTTCGACATCGACGCGAACGGCATCGTCTCCGCGTCGGCGCGCGACCTCGCGACCGGCAAGGAGCAATCCATCACCGTGAACGCGACTGGCACGCTCACCGACGAAGAGATCCAGCGGATCATCCGCGACCAAGAGTTGTTCGAAGTGGCGCTGAAGGAGTAGCCGCGGTGGCGGAGACCAAGGAACAGAAGATCGCGCGGCTGATGGCCGAGGGCCTCGATCATTATGGTCAGGATGCGATCGAACCCGCGGTGGCCTGCTGGCGCTCCGTGCTGCAGCTGGATCCGCGCCACGAAGTCGCGCGCGATTACCTCGAAGTTGCGGGCTACGGCGTCGCGGACGCGGCGCCGCGCGGCGCCGCGACGGGCGACATCGCTGCCGCGTTCATGAGCGAGGCGCTGGCGCTGGTCGAGAGCGGCAACGACAGCCAAGCGCTCGAACTCCTCGAGAACGCGACGCGCGAGGCGCCCGGCCAGCTCGACGCACAGGCCGCACTCGAACTCGTGCGCGCGAGCCTCTACCAACGTCACCGGATGCGCACCCACGGCGGCTCCGGCGTGTTGCGCGTCAAGCTCGGCCCGCAAGAAATCCTGCGCTTCAACCTGCCCCCGAACGCGGGCTTCGTGCTCTCGATGATCGACGGCCACACCTCCGCCGAGGAACTCGTCGCGCTCACCTCGATGGATCCGTTCGACGCGCTCCACACGATCGGCAAGCTGATGGACGCGGGCATCGTGGAGGTGCGCGCGTGAACTCCGCCGAATCCCTGCTTTCGTATCTCGACGCGCCCATCGTCGTCGGCGACCCCGATGGCCGCGCGGTTTACGTGAACCCGGCGTTCGAGCAGAGCTTCCCGCGCGCGGGCAAGAGCGCGCTCGGCCTGCCGCTCGCCGAGCTGTTCGATGGCGGCGCGCGCGAGGCCGTGCTGCGCGGCGTCGTTTCCGCATGCGAACAGCGCGAGACCGCGCGCTTCCGCCTGCGCGCCGGCGACATCGGCTATTCCGCGGTGGCCTCACCGATTCGCAGCGCCGGCCAAGCCGTCGGCGTCGTGATCCTGTTCAAAGAAGAAATCGGCGAGGCCGAGCGCCTCCTCCAGATCCACCGCGAGATGCAGGGCGCGCTCGACGAACTCACCGGCACGCTCGACTCGCTGCTCGAACAGACTGGCGGCCGCCGCAGCCCGCATAACCGCGCGCTCGTGGAAGACGGCATGCGCTCGGTCACGCGCATGCGCAAATGGAGCGAGGAGATGCAGGCTGCGATCGCGGGCCGGCCCGCTGCCGGCCGCAGCGAGCGCATCGCGACTGTCGAAGTGCTCAGCCGCATCGTCGAGCGCGCCGCGCGCATGGCGGAAGGCGACGGCATCGCCGTGACCCTGCTGGCGCCCGGCACGCTGCCCGAGATCGTCGGCGACGAAGCGCGGCTCAGCGGCGCGTTCCAGAAAATGCTCGACGCGCGCCTCGCCGCGAAGCCCGCGCCGGATCGCATGACGATCGGCGCGCGCGTCGCCGGCAAAGACAAAGAGCGCGCGCTGATCGTGTCGTTCACGGAGTTGCGCTCGGGTGGCCACGCGGCGCCATTCGTCGACGGACCTGTGATCGACGAGGCGCTCAGCCAACTCGGCGCGATGAAGCACGGGCTTGCGAGCGCGCGGCTTGGGCGTTGCACGGTGGTACGCATTCCGCTCGGCGCATAGCGCCGAGCGGAAGCCGAATCCTCCTTGTTTTACTCCGCTCGGCTCCGAAGACTTCGCCTCGCTGCGCGCTCCGCTTGCTGCCTCGCGCCATGGGTCGTGCTGAGTTCGAAGAAGGCCGAGGGCGGGCGAGCATTTGCTCTTCGCACGCTGCGCTCTTCTGCGAGCGCGTCGCGCTGATAGACTGCGCCGCTGTTTTTCTCTCGGAGGGCGGTGCAATGGCGCGCAAGGGTTTCGCGAAGCGAGTCTGTCTCGCGTATAGCGGTGGGCTCGATACGTCGGTGATTTTGCGCTGGCTGATCGAGGAGTACGACTGCGAGGTCGTCGCGTTCTGCGCGGACGTCGGCCAGGAGGAAGAGTTGTCCGGGCTGCCGGAGAAGGCGCGCAAGACGGGGGCGATCGACTGCGTGATCCGCGACGCGCGCGAGGAGTTCGTGCGCGACTTCGTGTTCCCCGCGATCCGCGGCAACGCCGTTTACGAGGGCAACTACTTGTTGGGGACTTCGCTCGCGCGGCCGATCATCGCGAAGCACCAGATCGAGGTCGCGCGCGCGACGGGCTGCGACGCGGTGGCGCACGGCGCGACCGGCAAGGGCAACGACCAGGTGCGCTTCGAACTGACCTACCGCGCGCTCGCGCCGGAGCTGAATGTGATCGCGCCGTGGCGCGAGTGGGAGCTGAAGGGGCGGCTCGATTGCATCGCGTACGCCCAAAAGCACGGCATTCCCGTGAGCGCGACCGTGAAGAAGCCGTACTCCACCGACCGCAACCTGCTCCACATCTCGTACGAGAGCGGCGTCCTCGAAGACCCGTGGCGCGCGCCCGACGAGGACATGTTCCTGCTGACCAAGTCGCCAGAGCAGGCGCCGGACACAGCGCTGGAACTGATCATTGGCTTCGAGCAGGGCACGCCCGTCTCGGTCGACGGCGTCGCGCTCTCACCCGCGACGCTGCTGAAGCGCCTGAACCAGATCGCGGGCGAACATGGCGTCGGGCGGCTCGACATGGTCGAGAACCGCTTCGTCGGGCTCAAGTCTCGCGGCGTGTACGAGACGCCTGGTGGCACCGTGCTGCACGCCGCGCACAGAGCGGTCGAGTCGATCACGCTCGACCGCGAGGTGATGCACGAGCGCGATCGCCTGATCCCGCGCTTCGCCGAGCTGATCTATTACGGGTTCTGGTACGCGCCGGAGATGGACTTCTTGCGCGCGGCGTTCGACAAGTCCCAAGAGAACGTGACCGGCGAGGCGCGCGTGCGGCTCTTCAAAGGCAGCGCGCGGGTGACCGGCCGGCGCTCGCCCGTCTCGTTGTATTCCGAGGCGCTCAGCACGATGGAAGACGCCGGCAAAGCCGACACCTACGTGCAGGCCGACGCGACCGGCTTCATCCGCCTCCAAGGCCTGCGCCTCCCCCGCCGCAACTAACGCGTCGAAACACCCCGGGACGTGGCCCCCCCCCAATACCGCGGGCGTTTGTGAGGGGGACGGCCCCCC
>JANNDT010000307.1:0-8576 GCA_031387905.1 Deltaproteobacteria bacterium | reverse complement strand
GCGAGCTTCGCGAGGCGCAGGTGGCGCGCGTAGGCGCGGCCGTCGCGCCGCGCGCCGGACTTGCGTGCGCGCCGCAGCCCGAGGCCCGCACGCAGCGCCCAGAGCGCGAGAGCGAGCGACGCCAGCATGAAGAGCGGGTGCGCGTGCGCGAGATAAAACGCGAGCGCGCTACGGCTGGCGAGGTCCTCCGGCACTCAACAGGCTCGCAGATGTCGCGCGGCCACTCACTCGACCTTGTAGATCGAGCCACCCGGCAGCCGCGCGAGCAGCGAATCCAGTGAGCGTTGCAGGTAACCCGCGTCGCGCGATTCGAGCGTCAGCAGCACGTGAAACATCTCCTCGCCGATCTTCGGGTAGGAGCCGAGCATCAACTCCGGAAACTCGACGAGCAGCTCGTTCAGCAAGTGAGCGATCTCGCTCTCGCGCTGCTTCACGAACACGCTCTTCAGCAGCACCGGCACGCCGTGGAAGCGTTCACGAATCGACTCGAACTTTTTCCGCAACAACTCGGGAATGCCCGGAAAGACGTGCACGTTCTTCATGATCACGACCGGAAACCACAGATCGCCCGCGTCCACGAGCTGCGCGCCGGCTGGCACCATCGCCATTTTCAGCTGGCTCGCGTTCACCGGCTTGCCCTGCGCGCGCTCCATCCGGCTCGCGATCGAGTCGCTGCGCTCGAGCGGCACGCCGAACGCCGCGGCGACGCCGTCCATCGTCATGTCGTCGTGCGTCGGGCCGATGCCGCCCGACGTGAACACGATGTCGTAGGCGGCCGAGAGCGCGCGCACCTCGCGAGCGATCAGGTCCACTTCGTCGGGAATCGTGAGGATGCGGCCGACGTCGACGCCGAGCATGCGGAGCTCGCGACACAGATACGGCGAGTTCGTGTCCGTGATCTTGCCGGACAAGACTTCGTTGCCGATGACGAGAATGGCCGCGCTGGGCATCGGCCAAGATTAAACCGGCCGACGCGCAGTTCGCTGCCCGCGCCTAAGATCGCGGCATGCATCACCTCGTTTCGTTCGAGCGCCACGAGGGCGGCGAGCGCGTGACTGTGACCACGCGCGTCGCGGACGGCGCGACTTTGCTCGAGGCAGCGCACGCCGCAGGGCTCCAGTTCGCGAGCGCGTGCTCAGGAGCTGCGCTGTGCGCGCGCTGCGGGCTCGACGTGCTGGTGGGCGGCGAGCGGCTCGACCCCGAACGCCCGGACGAGCGCCGACAAAAGGCGCGCAACCGCGTTCCCGCGCAGCAGCGGCTCGCCTGCCGGGCGGGCGTGCACGGCGCGGTGACCGCGACCGCGACGTACTGGTGATGACGCGCGGCGACGGGCCCGCGACCGAACGCGCGGTGGTGCTGCTCGATCACGGCAGTCGCGAGCCGGATGCGAACGCGCAGCTCGCTGCGCTCGCTGCGCTGGTCGCGGCGCGGTTACCGGGCCGGCGCCTCGCGACCGCGCACCTCGGGGTCGCGCAGCCCGCGCTCGCCGACGCGGTCGCCGAGTGCGTTCGCGACGGCGCGCGCGAGGTGGTGGTGGTGCCGTGCTTCCTCGCGCCGGGGAAGCACGTGCGCGATGACCTGCCGCGCCTCGTCGCCGAGCAGCAGCGCGCACACCCAGCGGTCACGTTCCGGCTCGCGGCGCCGCTCGGCGTGCACCCGAGCGTTGCGGATGCGCTTGCGGATCGCGTGCGCGAGGCAAGCGAGAACTGACGGCGAGCTTCCCGCGGGTCACTTCTTGGCCGAGTTGGAGCCAATTCGTCCAAGTCGTCGTAGCATGGGCGGATGCCAGAGTTCGCCCCCACTGCTGCGCCGCTTCGCGTTGATCGCGCGGAGCGCACGCGTCAGCGCCTGCTCGATGCCGCGGCTCTCTGCTTCGCGAGCGTTGGCTACTCGAAGACGACCGTCGAGGAGATCGCGGCCAGCGCCGCCGTCTCGAAGGCCGTCGTCTACAACCATTTCCGCGGCAAGGAGTCGATCCTCGAGGCGCTGCTCGAACGCATGCTCGCGGATTGGTCGCGCATCTCGAACCTCGAGGAGTACCTCGCGCGCGGCGCCAGCGTGCTCGACGCGTTCGAGCACTCGCTGCGCGCCTCGCTCGATTACGCGCGCACGAACCCGCTGATCCGCGCGCTGTTTCAGCTCGACCCCGCCGTGGTGCTCGGCCTCGGCAACAGCGCCGCGGTGCAGAAGAGCGTGCGCGAAGGGCGCATCCGCATGATCGCGGCCGTGCGCAGCGGCATCGCCGGCGGCGAGTTGCGCGGCGAACTCGATGCGGAGCGCGCCGCCGACTTGTTACGACTCGTGACGATCGCGCTGATCGATCACCTGCTCTTCCCGCAGTGGATCGACGCCTCCGATGATCGCTTCGTCGCCACTTGCCTCGACGTGTTGCGCCGCGGGCTGCGCACCGAGACGCAACGATGAGCGCGCTGCGTTCGATCGCGCTGTCGACGTTGGCTCTGCTGATCGCCGCGTGCGGCGGCGGAAGCGACAAAGCCGAAACGGTCGCGCGCGACGTCGCAGCGGCCGCCGCAGATGCGAAAATCGCCGCGAGCCGCGTCGAGACGGCCGTCGTAACAAGTGAGGCGCTGGCCGCGACGATCGCCGCCTCCGGCACGATCGAGGCGAAGCGGCTCACAGAAATCGGCGCAGACGTGCCGGGCACGCTCGCCGCGGTGGTTGTCGATGTCGGCCAGAGTGTGCGCGCGGGCGCCCCGCTCTTCCGCATCGACCCGGGCCCCTACGAGATGGCGCTCGCCGAGGCGCGCGCCGGCCTCGAGCTCGCGCGCGCCGAGCACGCGAACGCAGCGGCGGATGCGGCGCGCATGGCGAGACTCGTCGCGGAGAACGCGGCCTCGGTGCAGCGCGCCGACCAGTCGCGCACGCAGGCGGAGGTCGCGAGCGCGCGCGTGTTACAGGGCGAGGCGCGCCTCGCGCGCGCCGAGCGAGATCTCGCGCGCACGACGGTGCGCGCGCCTTACGCCGGCAGCGTGGTCGAGCGCCGCGCGCACGAGGGCGCGCTCGCGGGCAGTGCGCCTGTGCTCGTGCTCCAAGAATCGGGCGCGCTCGAGGCGATCCTCGACGTGCCGGAGACGACGCCGATCGCGGTTCGCGCCGGCGACGCGGTGCGCCTTTTCGCGCAGGGCGCCGCCGAGCCGATCGCGAGCACGGTGGCGCGCGTCTCCGAGCGCATCGACCCGAGCACACGCACCTACGAAGTGCGCTGTGTTGTTACGGACGCCAGCGGTGCGGTGAAGGCCGGCTCGTACGTGCGTGCCGAAATCAGCGCCGAGCGCGCGGCGCCGCGACCGGTCGCGCCGCGCAGCGCGGTCGTCGCGCGCGATGGACGCACGTTCGTGCTGCGCGTCGAGAACGGCATCGCGCGCGAAGTGCCGGTGCGCGTCGGCATCACGGCGGGCGAGCGCGTCGAGCTGCTCGCGGGTGTCATGCCCGGCGACATCGTCGTGCACGGTGAAGCCGCGCAGCGGCTCAGCGATGGCGCGCCAGTCGGCACGCCCACGCACACCGAGCCCGTCGCTACGGCACAGAACCGGGCTGCGCCGTGAGAATCGCCGACATCTCCATCAACCGGCCCGTGTTCGCGGCGATGCTGAACCTCGGCCTGGTCGTGCTCGGCTTGATCTCGCTCAGCCGCCTCGAGCTGAAGCTCGAGCCCGACATCGACTTCCCGTTCGCGACGGTCACTACGGAGCTGCGCGGCGCATCGCCCGAGACGGTCGAGCGCGAAGTCACCGAACTGATCGAAGAACAGGTCAACGCGATCGAGGGCGTGAAGGAAATCAGCTCCACCTCCGAGCAAGGCCTCTCGCAGATCCATGTCGAGTTCCGGCTCGGCTACGACATCGATACGAAAGTCCAGGAGCTTCGCGACAAAGTCGCGCTCGCGCGGCCAGAACTTCCGCTCGACATCGAAGACCCGATCGTCCAGAAGTTCGACCTGACCGCGATCGAGTTCATGACGATCGTGCTCGGCGGCCCGGTCGGGCAGCGCGAACTCACGGATTTCGCCGAGCACGAAGTGAAGGACCGGCTCGAGCGTATTCCCGGCGTCGGCGGCGTACGGCTCAAGGGCGGGCGCGAGCGCGAGGTGCGCATCTGGCTCGATCCGCTGCGGCTCGCGGGCTACGGCCTCGCGATCGAAGACGTCGCGGACACGCTGCGGCGCGAGAACGCGGAACTCGCGAGCGGGCGCATCGAGGGCGCCGCCAAGGAATGGTCCGTAACAACCCAGGGCAAGGCGCGCAGCATCGCCGAGTTCGGCGCGTTGATCATCGCCGAGCGCAACGGCAGACCGATTCAGCTGCGAGACGTCGCCGTCGTCGAAGACGGCATGGCCGAGGAGCGCAGCGTCGCGCGCGTGAATGGCGAGCCGGGCATCGCGATCGACATCCAGCAGCAGAGCGGCTCGGATCTGGTGACGGCCGCGCGCCTGATTCGCGAGGAGATCGCGAAGATCCGGCCGCACGCGCCGCCGGGCGTCGAGATCTCCGTGCTGCGCGATTACGCGCGCATCATCGAGGAGCAGATCTCGTCGGTGCTGTTCGACATGGGGCTCGCGGCGCTGCTCGTGGTCGCCGTCGTGCTCGTCTTCATGCGCAACTGGCGCTCGACCCTGATTGCCGCGCTGGCGATCCCGGCCAGCGTGATCGCCAGCTTCACCGTGCTCTACGCCTCGGGCCTCTCCCTCAACAACATGACGCTGATGGCGCTCTCGCTCGCCGTCGGCCTCGTGATCGACGACGCGATCGTGGTGCTCGAGAGCATCTTCCGCCGCGTCGAGCGCGGCGAGGACTCGAAGACGGCCGCGCTCACGGGCACGCGCGAAGTCGCGCTCGCGGTGATCTCGACCACGCTCGCCGTGTGCGGCGTGTTCGTGCCGATCCGCTTCATGACCAGCACGATGGGCCGCTACTTCTTCGAGTTCGGCGTCTCGGTGACGGTCGCTGTGCTGATGTCCGCGCTGGTCGCGCTCACGCTCACGCCCATGCTCGCGAGCAAAGTGTTACGGCAGACGCCGAAGGAGGGCGCGTTCTTCCGCGCCTGCGAGCGAATGCTGCGGACGCTCGAGCACAGTTACACGCGCATCCTCACGTGGTCACTGCGGCACAAAGCTGCAACGGTCGTGCTCGCGTTCGTCACGGTCGCCTCGGGCTGCGGCGTGTTCAGGACACTGCCCACCGGGTACTTCACGCAGGACGACATGTCCGAGGTGTTCGTCTCGGCCAAGGGCGCGATCGGCACGCCGCTCGCGGTGACGAACCAAACGCTGCGCGCGATGGAGGCGGCGGTCGCCGACCACCCGGACGTACTCACGGTGTTCGCAACCGCGGGCAACGAGATCCAGCACGAGCCGCACAAGGCGCGGCTCAACTTGTTGCTGCACCCGAAGAGTGAGCGCACGCGCGAGATCGAGGTGACGTTCGAGGAGATTCGCGAGCGCGTGACGAAAGTTCTTCCCCAGGGCACTGAGATTTTCGTGGGCCACCCGACCTACGCGAGTTCGAGCGGCGAGGGCTACAACGACATCGCGTACAGCGTGGAGGGCCCGAACCTCGACGAGATCGCGCGCTACGCGGGGCTGATCCGCGCGAAGATGGAAGCCGACCCGGACTTCACGGACGTGCGTTGGTCGCACGAAACGGGTCGCCCGCAGATCACGCTCGACGTCGATCGCGGCCGTGCCGCGGAAGTGGGCGTCTCGTCCGTCGCGCTCGGCCGGACCCTGCGAACTCTGCTCGCCGGCGAAAAAGTCGGCTCGTTCGAGGACCGCGGCGAGCGCTACGACGTGCGCGTGCAGGTGCTGCCCGAGTACCGCGACGACCCGAGCAAGCTCGACCTGATTCGCGTGCGCTCGCTGCGCGGCGAGCTCGTGCCGATCACGAGCGCGGTGGCGGTTCGCAGCGAGAGCGGCGCAGTCGAAGTGCGGCGCCACAACCGCGCGCGCATGATTCGCCTCTACGCGAGCAAGGCGCCTAACACGTCGCTCGATGGGGCGATGGCGAAGATGGAGCAGTTCGGGCGGGAGGCCGGCGTCGCTGAGCCCTACGCGCTCGACGCGGGCGGCGCCGCGGAATCGCAGGCCGAATCCGCGGCAGATCTCGGCTTCGCGCTCGGCCTCGCCATGCTCTCGATCTACATGATCCTCGCGTCGCTCTTCAACTCGCTGACGCACCCGCTCACGATCATGATCTCCGCGCCGCTCTCGTTCGTCGGCGGCTTCTTCGCGCTCAAAGTCTCCGGCATGTCCTTCGACATCATGGGCGCGATGGGCCTGCTCGTGCTGATGGGCCTCGTCATGAAGAACGGCATCCTGCTCGTCGACTACACCAATCAACTGCGCGAGCAGGGCCTCGCGCGCGACGAGGCGATCCTGCGCGCCGGGCCGGTGCGCATGCGCCCGGTCCTAATGACCTCCTTCGCGCTCGTGCTGGGCCTGATGCCCATGGCGCTCTCGAGAGCCACCGGCGCCGAGTTTCGCGCGCCGATGGCGATGATCGTGATCGGCGGGCTGATCACTTCGACCGCCCTCACGCTGATGGTGGTGCCGGTGTTCTACGCGCTTTTCGATGGCATGAACTCGTGGCTGCGCAGCGCGGCGTCGCGCGCGATCGCGGCTTTGAAGCGTCCGCGGGCCGAGCGCGGGGGCCTCGACACTCCGCTCTGAGCGCTGCGCCGCCCAGCGCAGCAAGGGGAAGGCACCGTGGAGAAGCTCGCTTACGTGCTCTGGAAACGCGGCGACGAAGCGGACGAGGCGTTCAAACTTCGGCTGCTGAGCGAAACCGCGCCGCGCCTAATGGCTCTGCCAAGCGCGATCGAGCGCCTGCGCATCTCGGTCGTCGATGACGACGTCGCGGCCGGTAAGGCGCTCCGCATCGGCAAGCTGGAGCCCGCGAAGGCGGCGTTCGTTTCGTTCTGGATCGAGCAAGCGCAGGATCGCGATGGGGTCGAGCGCGTGTTGTCAGGGACGTGCGGGCGCTTCGTCGGCTACTTGGTCGTTGAATCGCGCCCGCTCGTGAATCGCACCGCGTGCGCAGGTGCGCGCACGCCCGGCTTCGCGCTCGTCTCCTGCATCGAGCCCAAGGACGGGCTCGCTCGCGACGAGTTCCTGCGCCTTTGGCACGAGCAGCAGCGCGCCTGCGCGATCGAGACGCAGGCCACCTTCGGCTACGTGCGCAACGAAATCGTGCGCGCGCTCACGCCCGGCGCGCCAGCCTGGGCCGCGATCGTCGAGGAGAACTTCCCGCTCGCGGCGCTGACCGACCCCGCCGCGTTTTGCGACGCCGCCGGCGACCCCCCAAAGCTGAAGCGCAACCTCGCGCGCATGATCGACACTTGTCAGGGGTTCCTCGCGCAGGAGCGCGTCGAATCGCATCCCATGAGCGAGTGGGTGTTTTGAGGCAAGGCAGGCGGAGGCGGCGATGGTGCGCTGGATTCTGATCGCGCTCGGCGTATTCGCCGTGCTCCAGTTGCTGGCTCGACTCGCTTCGGCCCGGACCCCGGCCTCACCTAAGCCCATGTCGAGCGTTCCCCCGAAACCGACCCTGAGCGATGCGGAGCGCGCGGAACTCGAGCTCGAACGCGAGCGCGCGCTGCACGAGGGCCGCCAGATCGACGCGATCGAGATCCATCGCCAGCTGAGCGGCCTCGGCCCGAGAGACGAAAGCGGGCGCTGAGCTCTCGCTCTCGTCACGACCGGAGCATCGACTCCGAAACCCGCTCAAAGCGCTGGACGCCCGCCCAGAAGACAGTCGCCGCGCGTAACACGCGTTCCGGATCGCCGGTCGTCAGCAACCGCACACCCGGCGGCGCCTCGCTCTTCGCGTATTCCGGATGGCGCGCCAGATAATCCTCGAAACTGTCGGCGACGATCTCGGGCTGCGACAGGATTCGCACGCCCACCGGCAGGTTCTCATGAAACAGTTTCTCGACCAACGAGAAGTGCGTGCAGCCGAGAATCGCACGATCCGGCGCGACCAGACCGGGCGTCTTCGCGCTCAGCTGCGTGAGCATCGCCGCGACTGATTCCGCAACGATCGCGTCGAGCTCCTCGTTCGGCCGCGCCGCCTCGATCGCCGCCGCGAGTCCCGAGCACGCCTGCTGCACCACACGCACGCGCGGGCAGCGCTTACGGATCTCCTCCGCGTATACGCCCGATTCGATCGTGCGCGTGGTGCCGAACACCGCGATCACGTCGCGATTGTGCTTCTGCGGATACTGCGGCTTTGTTACGGCCCACGGCGTCTGCGTCGCGGCCTCAACCGTGGGCGCGACGATGCCCACCACGTTGCGCCCTGATAAGCCAGCGTGCGGGAGCCAGTCGCGTTGCAGCGTGCGCAGCGCCACCGCGGTGGCGGTGTTGCAGCCGAGCACGACGAGCCGCGCGCCGAGCGCGAACAGCTGCGCCACGCCGGCGCGCGTGAGATCCACGATCTCGGCGGAGGCGCGATCGCCGTAGGGGGCGTTCGCGTGATCGCCGAGGTAGAGAAAGGACTGCGCAGGGAAGCGCGCCGTGAGTGCGCGCAACACGGTGAGGCCGCCGAGGCCGGAGTCGAAGA
>JANNDT010000201.1:0-12659 GCA_031387905.1 Deltaproteobacteria bacterium | reverse complement strand
CGCAGGCGCCCGAGCCCGAGATCGCCGCGCCCGATGTGGTGACGCAGAAACGCGACGCGGCTGGTGTTCGCGCAGTCGAGCCCGAGATCGGCGCCGAGCAGCGGCGCGACCCAGCGCGCGAGTGCGCCGTCCCCGAAGTAGAGCCGCGCGAAGTCCGCGACGCTGCGGTCGTCGAGGCGCACCGCGTGCTCAGGGTGTTCCGCGTCGAGGATCGCATCGAAGCGGCGCCGCCAGCGTTCGAGGCGGAGCAGGCGCAGGCCATCGCGCAGGGGCATGCCGGGCAGCGCGCGCAGGCCGCGCCAATCGGTGGCATCGATCGGGCGCAGCTCGCCCTCGTGTAGCTGCGCGAGCGCGGTAGGGCGCAGGAACGGGAGTGCGGATGCGGTCGAGAGGCCGCGGGCAAGCGCGTGCAGTGAGCGGTCGCGCGCACCGAGCAGCAGCGGCGCGGCCTCGATGCGGAAGCCCTCGCGCGCGTGCTCTCGCGCGCGCCCGCCGCCCGCCGCGCGCTCCACGAGCACAACCTCAAAGCCGCCAGCCAGCAGCCGATGCGCAGCCGCGATGCCCGCCATGCCGGCGCCGACGATTGCGATTCGAGTTGCGGACACGGCAGGCCTTTCAGCAGCGAAGATCGCCGGCGGAAGCTGCGCTGTTTAGCGAAAACCGCGCAAAGCCCGAACGAACCTCGCGCCGGCCGCGTAGACGCCCCGATGACGACCACGAGCCTCTCTCTCCCGCTCTTCCCGACTCGAAGCGCACCCCGGACGCGCGACGCGGCTGCGATACCGTCGCGCGCCGTGGCCTCCGACGAAGAGCTGATGGCTCGACTTCAGGCGGGGGAGGAGCGCGCGCTCGAGGCCCTGATGCGGCGTTATCAGGCGCCGCTCTACGGCTTCCTCTCGCGACGCGTTGGCAGTCACGCGGACGACATCTTCCAAGAGACCTGGATTCGCGTGGTGCGCGCTCGCGAGAGCTTCGACACCGAGCGCCGCTTCGCCGCGTGGGTCTATCAGATCGCGAACAACCTGTGCCGCGATCGCTATCGCCGCCAGGACTCGATGCGGCGCGCGGTCGATTCGTTCCGCGTCGAAGACGAAACGCTGCGCGAGGCGCCGGCTGGGCCCGCGCTGCCCGAGGGCGATCGGATGCGCGAGCGGGTGCTCGCGCTGCCCGATCGGCTGCGCGAGGTTCTCGTGCTCCGGTATTACGAGGATCTCGGCGAAGAGGAGATGTCGCGCGTGCTCGGGATTCCGCGCGGCACGATCAAGAGCCGGCTGCACGCGGCGGTGAAGGCGCTCCGCGAGAGCATGGCGCGCGACGGCGAGGAGCAAGCGTGAGCGATTCACACGACGACGAGACGCTGCGCGATTTGCGCGGGCTGTCGCGCGAGCTCGACGCTTTCCGCGCGCCGCCGCCGCCGCGCGCGCTGTTCGAGGCGACGCTCGCGCGGGCGAAGCGAGAGCTGCGCGCGCAGATCGCGGCGCGCACGCTGCCCGCCGGTTTCCGCCGCGAACTCGCAATGACCCTAGTCATCGCGCTGCCGCCGCTGTGCGTGGTGCTCGCCTGGAACGCGTACTTCCTGCCGCGCCTCGCGGGCTACCTCGGAGCGTGGCTGCCCGCGCCGGTCGCCACTGCCCTCGCGTTCGCGTATGCAGTCGGCGCTCTCGCCTGGCTCGCACTCACCGCCGGGTTTCTGCCGATCGTCGCCCACCAGCGCGCGCGCCTGCGCGCCCGCGAGGCCTAACGCATGTCGTCCACGAAGACTTGCCCGTACTGCGCCGAAGACGTCCGCGCCGAGGCGGTCAAGTGCAAGCACTGCGGGTCGTATCTCGGCGGCCGAACGCGCCCGCCCGCCGGCGATTGGGTGCGCTCGGATCGCGAGCGCATGATCGCGGGCGTCTGCGGCGGGCTCGCGGTGCTGTTCGGCCTGCCCACCGCGGTGGTGCGGCTCGCGTTCGTGCTCGGCACGTTCTTGTCGAGCGGCTTCGCAATCGTGATTTACATCGTGCTGTGGATCGTGATGCCGCTGGATGCCGACTCGCGCCGACGCTTGCCCAGCAATCGCGAAGACCCCGGCACGCGCCACGACCCCGAGATCGAGCGCGAGCTCGGAGAGTAATTAGACGAGCAGCCGCCCGAGGCCGGCGACCACGTCGTGCAGCGTCTCGAACGGCTCGAACGCGACGCCTTGCTTCGCGAGTTCCTCGGCCAGCGAGTCCTTCGCGAACACGACGTCGGCGGCGCGCGCGCCGCACAGGTCGGAGACGCGGCCGTTGCCGACGTGCACGACGCGCGCGTTCGGATGCAGCGCGCGGAACTCGCGAATGCGCGCGGCTTTGCACACGCCCGTCTTGCACGAGCAGTGCGCATCCGGGTAGCGCGCGGCGATGCGCCAGCGGCCGTTCTCGTACCAGAGCCGGTTCGAGTCGTGGGCGAAGCGCACGCCGTGGATGCGCTGCAGCCGCTCGAGGTTGTAATCGAAACCGTCCGAGAGAACGCGGAACGGAATGCCGTGCTCTTCGCACCAGGCGATCAGCGCGTGGCCCCCGGGATCGATCTCGATGGTCTTCAAGAACTCTGCGAGTTCGCTCTCCGCCAGCGGCAAGCCGTCGAGCAGTTCGAGGTTGTAGGCCCAAGCGTCGAGTTCGCCGCGCTCGAGGCGTTTCCATAATGCCTTGCGCCGCTCGGCGGCGTGGTTGCGCGCGATCGTCGAGCCCACGTCCTGCTTCGCGAAGGTGCCGTCGTAATCGCAGAACACTGCGAGCCGGACATCGTCTGGGACGCGCACGGCGAGGCTCGCGTGCGGCGCGAGCTCCGCGCGCAGGAGCGCGTCGTCGCGCGGCTCGGGTTCGCCGCTGCCGAGCAGCGCGAAGGGAGGCAAGGGGCCGCGCGACGCGAGTTCGCGCGCGCAATCGCGCGAGAACGACGCGGGCTCGCTGGCGCCGTTGAGCGCGACGAGCAGCGTCGCACTCTGCGTGTGACTCACGAGCCCGCGCGGCCCGCCCGGCGCGAACAAGTCGAGCGCGCGCGAAGTGCCCTCGGCGCCGGCCGCGTCCACCTCGCGCGCCAGCGCGATCGCATCGCGCAGCAGCGCGACGTCCTCGGGCGCGAGCGCCGCGACGTCGTCCGAGACGATCGCCATGCCGCCGCTGGCGGCGATCCCAACCGCCAGCGAATGAATCTCCGCGCGCGAGAGCTGCGTGTCGCGGCTGCGAACCATTAGGCAGTCCGGGTCGTTCAGCCAGAGCCGGCGGTGCATGAAGGCGCGTGAGAAGATATTGCGCAGCGAGTTCGCCGCGGAGGCCGCCGTGTCCTCGATCCCGGGGATGCGCGGCGCGGGCCGCGGCTCCCAATGCGGCGCGGTGTCGGCGCCGATCCGCATGCCGTCGACGAAGCCCACCGACGCGCCGAGCGTCGCGCCGCAGCCGAGCACGAACGCGTCCTTGCCCGCGCCTTCGCGGATCGCCGCGAGGCCGCGCTGCAGGCGCGCGGCGCGCGTGAGGCCGGGATCCGCGGCATCGGCCTGCATCGCCGCGGTGTAGAGAAAATCGATCTTGAAGTAGCTGAAGCCGAGTGCGGCGAGCGCCGCGAACGTGTTCC
Organism: Deltaproteobacteria bacterium; assembly: GCA_031387905.1. GTDB lineage: Bacteria > Myxococcota_A > UBA9160 > UBA9160 > UBA6930 > VGRF01. Next base: position 9,062 of record JANNDT010000201.1, on the reverse strand, counting down.
GGAGATGTCGCTGCACCGCCGGCCGCGAGGGATCGAGCACGTACACGCGGCGATCCTGCGCCCACTGCGCGTGCAGCAAGCCGAGGAACGGCTCGGCGCCGCGGCGCAGCAACCAGTCGCCGTTCGCGCGGAAAACTTCGCTCTCCGCGACCACGTTGAAGGGCGCGGTCCAGATGCCGGGCTGGAAGCCCGCGCTGCGGATGTCCGCCGCCAGCGGCCCGAGCCCGCGCGGGAATCGCTCGTTCGTCTCGAGCCAGTCGCCGGTCGCGCGCTGGTAGCCGTCGTCGAGTTGCACCACCTCGATCGGCAGCGACGCGCGCATGCGGCTGAGCGACTCGAGGCTGCGCAACACATCGGCTTCCGAGACCGCCGCGAAGAACTGATACCAGCTGCACCAACCTGCCTGGAACGCGCCCGTGGTGCGGGCGCCCGCGCTCGCGCCGAGTTCGCTCGCGAAGCGCTCGAGCAGCGCGTCGCCCGAATCGCCGAGCGCGAACACGAAGCGCTCGGCATCGATGCGCGCGCCGCTCGCGAGGGGAACTTCGAGCTGCGCTTCGACTTCGAGGCGCACGGCCTCGGGCTCGCGGCGCAGAAACACGAGCCCGGTCGCGCGGCCGGCTTCGACCAGGCCCGCGAGACACGCACCGCCGCCTTCACTCACGGCGGCGCTGAGCAAATCGGATTCGTGCCAACCCGCGCGATCCGGTGGCGGCTGGCCGATCCCGTGAAACATGCCACGCAGCCAGGCGCCCGACGGGAAGGGCGCGGCGCCCTCGGCATCGAGCGCGCGCGATTCGCACGCGGACCACGACTGCCAGCCATGCCTGAGAAATCGCACGCTGCTCGCGCCGTTCGTCGGTCGCCAGCGCACGCCGAGCACGATCGATTCGAGATGCAGCGGCTGATCGGCGAGGCAACGCAGCGAGACGTCGAACACCGCGCGGTCGCCATCGAGATCGACCGCGACCGACACCTCGAATGGCCCGATGCGGTGCGTGCCCGCAGTCAGCGCGGCTTCCGCGAACGCGATCGGTCCGAGCACGCCGTCGCCGCTACGGTGCGGCGGGACGTCCGCGGAGTAGCGCAGCGCGAGACGAACGGGCTCGATGCGTCCGGCGCGTTCGTGCCGCGCGAGCGACGGGAGTGACATGGCGGCGCACTATACCGGCGACGCGCGACTTCTCAGGTCGAGCGCGCGCGTGCTCGACGGCGCGACCGGCAGCGAGCTCGAGCGCCGCGGCGTTTCCTGCGCGCTGCCGCTCTGGTCGGCGCACGCGCTGCTGCACGCGCCCGAAGTTTTGCGCGAAGTGCATCGCGACTACGCAGCCGCCGGTGCGCACGCGCTCACCGCGAACACGTTCCGCACGCAGCGAAGCGTGCTCGCACGCGCAGGCCTCGCTTCGCGCGCGGCGGAACTCAGCGCGCTCGCGGTGCGGCTTGCGCGCGAGGGCGCGCGCGCGGCGGGCGCGGAAGACACGCTCGTGTTCGGTTCTGCGGCCACGCTCGAGGATTGCTACTCGCCCGAGCGCGTGCCCGACGACGCGACGCTCGCGCGCGAGCACGCCGCGCACGCGCAAAATCTCGTGCGCGCGGGCGCGGACGCGCTGCTGATCGAGACGATGAACACGGCGCGCGAAGCCGAGGCCGCACTGCGCGCCGCGCGCGAGGCGGGCGCGGATGCGCTCGTCAGCTTCGTGTGCGGGAGCGACGCGCAGTTGCTCTCGGGCGAGCCACTCGCTGAAGCGATCGAGCGCGTGCGCGCACTCGGGCCGCTCGCGATCGGCGTGAACTGCGCGTCGTGGGCGCGGCTCGCCGCGTGCCTGCCTGTGCTGCGCGCGGGGGGCGTGCCGTTCTTTGCGTACGCGAACCTCGGCGCGCCCGCGAGCGACGGCAGCTTCGTCGCGAGCGGGGAACTCGCGCCGGACCAGTTTGCGGAGGAAGCCGCCCGCTGGGCGGGCGCAGCTGCGGCGTGGGTTGGCGGCTGTTGCGGCACGCAGCCGGCGCACATCGCCGCGATCACTGCGCGCCTCGCGAACACGCGTGTGCGGCCAGACGGCAGGTCGGCTCCCGAGTGACACAAATTGCGTCGTGCGAGCGGGTTCACCCGCTGCGCCACAGCGCTTCCTAGAGCGGCAACTGCGCGCGCTTCTCTGCGGAGCGACGCGCGTTGCGCCGCGCACCGGCGAATCCCGCCCGCGGCTGGCACGCGAGTTGCTCCAACAGTTCCCCGGAGAGCGAAATCTCCAGCGCCCGGGCAGGCAACCCCTCCCCTCGTGGCTTTCGCGAGGTGCCCGCCCGGGCGCTTCTTTTTGCGCGCGTCCGCGCGCGCAAAAAGAATCCTCCTTGTTGAACTCCGCTCGGCTCCGAAGACTTCGCCTCGCTGCGCGCTTCGCTTGCGGCCTCACGCCCGCGGCGGCGCGGCGCCTCGGCATCGAGACCGATCAGTCTCGGTGGCGCCTTGCAGCTCGGTGCCGTCGGCTCAGGTCCGCAGCACGCTGCGCGCGATGCCGGCGAGGTAGAACGAGCCCGTCGCGCAGAGTAGATCCTCGGGCCCGGTTCCCTCGCGCGCGGCTCGCAGTGCGAGATGCGGATTCGGGACGACGCGCAGCTCGAGCCCCGGCGCTATCGCGCGCATCGCGTCCGCCACTTCAGCGGGCGTGAGCGAACGAATCGGTTCCGCGCGCGTCACGGTCACGCGATTCGCGTGTGGCGCGAGCGCGGCGCAAATCGCGGCGAGCGCCTTGCCCGCGGAGATCGAGACGACGAGGTGCGCGGAGCGGCGTGGAATCTGCGCGAGCACATGCGCGAGTGCTTTCGCGGATTCCTCGGTGTGCGCGCCGTCGATCACGATCCACGGCGCGCGCGAGACGATCTCGATGCGGCCGGGCAGCACGGGGTGCGCGAACGCTGCCTCCGCGGCGCGCGCGAGCGCCGCGTCGTCGACGACGCGCAGCCGGCGCGCGCAAGCAAGCGCGAGCGCGGCGTTCGCGGCCTGGTGGCGGCCCGCGACGCCGAGCGTGAACTCGCACGCGAACGCGCCGTCGCGGAAGCGCACGCGCAGCGCGTCGAGCGACTCCGCAAGCAACTCGACCGTGAACTCTTCGCCGAGCCGGGCGAGCGGCGCGCCCAGCTCCCGTGCGCGCTTCAGCACCACGGCCGCCGCCTCCGGCACGAGCGCGCCCGTAACAAGCGGTGCGCCTGGCTTCGCGATGCCCGCCTTCTCGCCGGCGATCGCGGCGTGCGTCGTGCCGAGCTTCTCGGTGTGCTCGAGCTCGATGGTCGTGATGCAGGTGACGGCAGGCGTGACGGCGTTCGTCGAATCGAGCCGCCCGCCGAGGCCCACCTCGAGAATCGCGACGTCGAGCCGCTCCTCGGCGAACAAGAGCAATGCAGCGGCGGTGGTGGCGTCGAAGAAACTCGGCGGCTCGGGGCCGCCGCGCAGCGCATCCAGCGCGGGACGCAGCTGCTCGACCGCGTCCGCGAGTCGATCGCCGCCGATCTCACGCCCGTCGATGCGGAAGCGTTCCGTCCAGCGCTCGAGGTGCGGAGACGTGAACGTGCCGACGCGCAAGCCAGCTGCGCCGAGCAAGGCCTCAGCCAAGAGCGCCGTCGAGCCTTTGCCTTTCGAGCCGGCGATGTGCAGCACGCGCAATGCGCGTTCGGGGTTGCCGAGCTTTGCCAGCAGCGCCTCGATCGGTGCGAGCGAGAGCCGCGCGCCCGCATAGCTCGGCGCACGCTCGATGTTGATCAAGCCTTGGAGGTAGGCCTCGGCTTCGAGAAGCCGGTCTTGCGACGGGCGCTCGTCATCGCGCGGAGTTTTCGCCGGCACCGGGTTCTCGCGGGACGCCGAGCGGCCCGGCCGGGGCGCACAGCGCGCGAGGCCGAGCACGCCGGGTCATTGGACCATGTACGTCTTCCACTGCCGGTAGTTCTTGACCGCGTCGCTCGTGCCTTCCGCCGCGGGATAGAAATACCTGACAGCGTGACCGCAGGTGTCGCAGGTCTTGTAACAGAACTTGAAGCCCTCGACTTCCTTCACCTGGCCCACCACGGTGCGGTTCTCGTCGGTGCAGCACACCTTCGAGCGCGGGGGCGAGACGATCCGCTTCGGGTACTCGTTCTTGGGTTTCTCATCTTCCGTGTACTTGATGATGTTCTTGGGGAGCCGGTTGGCCCGCTCCTCAGTGTTCTGCTTGCGGATGTTGCTGCCGATTCTTCTCAAACCATGCACCTCGTCGTTGGCCGTGCGCGAGCGGACTCGTCAGTCGAGTTCGCGCAACAGCGGAGTCAAATCTTCGTAGGCCGTTTCACAGGGAGCGCCGCTCGCGAAACGGAGCACGTCCGCCTCGCGCCGGGGCCCTCTGCGCAACACGATGGAACTGTGCGTTCCGTAATCACCGGCGTGGATGCAGGTGCGCTCGAACGCATTTTCGCTGCGTGCTTCGTGCGAGCGGCAGAGCGCGGTGAGCGCGTCCAGCGCTTCCGCTTCGGGCCCGCCCGCGATGCGCTCAGCTTCCCCGAGCAGCCGCGCAATTTTCGGCACGCTCGCGTCGTCCGGGTCGGCGTTGCCGATCACATGCGCGCCGGGCTCGAGCACGCGCACGCGCGGTTTCTCCTCGTACACGATCGCGAAGGCATGCTCGGCGTCGGCCACGAACAGGTTGAACGGGTTGTAGGCGCCAGCCGCGAGCTGAAGCGCCGCCTCAGCGGCGAGCGTCGCGGACTCTCGGCCGAGCGCGTCGGCAACGATCAGCCCGCGCGAACGCCGGCTCGCGTCGAGCGCTCGAGTTGGCCGGTTAGTCAGCGCGACGAATAGGCCCGCGTCGTTCAGCCCCAGCCAGGTGCCACCGGCGCGCTCATCGACGGGAGCAACCACGCGGCGCCCATGCCATTCGTGCAGGCGCGGGCCGAGCGACGGGCGCGCAAGAAACTCATCCCGATTCGCAGCCACCAAAAGGTGGGCGGTCGGGTAGCAGCGATGGAGGGCGATGAGGGTGCACATCGGCAGGTGGCCTGTGTGCGGCGGGGGCCGCTCTCGCGAAGAACCGCAGGAAATTAACGGACGCTCCCCGCGGGATCAAGGGGGTTGATTAGGTTTCTGGACCGAATGTGCCCTCGAGCGGCGTGTGCGTGTCGGGAAACGTTCGGCCTTCGTTCGGCCGTAACTTTGGTTGCACCCGAAACGCATCTTCCTTGCGGGTCGCGGGTTTGCATCGCCCACGGATTCGCTCGCATCGTCTCCCGAGGCAGTGCCTCCGGTTGGCTCGCATGGTGCAGGGGAGTAGGATGGCCGAGTCGCTAACCGGTCTCTGGAGGCCACACACACTCGCTCGGCGGACTGCGGAAGGGAACTCGATGCGAGCGCTTGCTTTGCTCCTCTGTCTCTCGCTCGCCGGGACCGTCGCATGCGCTTCGGGGGGTGGAGCGCCGCCGCAGAGCACGCGGCGACCAGTTTCGTCGAGCCCGGCGCCCTCGGCCGACCCCGATGACCCGACCGCTGGCCTGCCCGAAGACGACGTGGACGTGGGTGCCGCCCAACAACAGGGCAACGGCGTGAGCATCGGCGACCGAGCCAAGGCAGCGACGCAGGGCTTGTTGATGGGCGCGATCGTCGGCGCGCAGGCAGGTCCGATCGGCGCGGCAGTCGGCGGCGTCGCATCGATGATTTACGGCGCGATTACGGGTGACACGCCGCTTGGCGGCGGCGGCGGTGGCGGTGGCGCGCCTGGTACGGAGCGCAGCCGGGAAGAGGAGATGGACCGCGAGATCGAGCGCGAGGGCCAGCGCACTGGCGACCTCGAGAGCGAGATCGCGGGCGAACTCGAGCGTCAGGAAGAGTTGTTAAAGACGATCGAGCAGAGCGAGCAGCTCGAAGCGGTCGAGGAACAGCGTGAAGAAGGCGCGGCGGTCGTCGCTTCCGACACGCGCGACGCACCGAAGGCGCCCATCGAGAAGGAATTGCCGGCGGCGATCTTCGATGAAGAGCACCGCAAGATCGCCGTCGGGGTTTGGGGGAATCCGCGCGAACTCGCGGTGCTCGTGCGTTCGCTCGACGCGGATCGCGACGGCGCGCCTGAGGAGATCCGTTATCACGACGAGATCACCGGTGGGATTCTGCGCAAGGAAGCGGACCGCGACTACGACGGCGACATCGACGAGTGGGTGGTCTACGACGCCGGCGCGATCGCGCGCATCGAGCAAGACAACGACGGTGACGGCAAGACCGACGAGTGGCAGGCGTACGCCAAGGACGGCCTGATGACCGCGCGCGAGGTCGATCGCGACGCGAACGGCTCGGCGGACGCGTTCTCCGTGTTCCAGAACGGCGTGCTCACCGAGGAGCGCCACGACACGAACGCGGACACGAAGATCGATCACTTCGTTTTCTATAAAGCGAAGAAGCACGATCGCGCGGAAGATGACTTGAACCACGACGGCACGATCGACGCGTGGACGTCCTACGAGAACGACTTGATCCGGCGAATCGAGAAAGACACGAACGGCGACGGCAAACGCGACACCTTCGAGACGTACGACGTGGCGTCAGGCCGCTCGCTGCTCGCGCTGCGCGAAGAAGACAAGAACCAGGACGGCACGATCGACGTGAAGTCGGTCTACGAGAAGGGCAAGCTGAAGCAGCGCCAGATCAGCGACGCGGGCCTCACGCCGCTCTGAGCAGGCGGCTCGCGCTCGCAGGTACTAGGGCGCGGGCGCGGGTGGCGCCTCGGGCTTCGCGCTCGCCTCGCCGTCGTCCTTGACGCGAATCTCGAGCAGCCGCCGCTCGCGCCCGCGGAACGCCTCGATCTCGAGGCTCTTGCGGCGAAGGTCGAGCTCGCGGTTCTGACGCCGAATTCGCTCGAGGTCGCCGAGCTTGTCGCGCGAGCCGACCTGGCTGAGCGCGAACTCGAGTTCGAGTTCCATCTCGCCTCGCGTCCCGTCGCTCGCTAGCGCCACGATCCGAACGCGATTGCGTCCTTCGCGCACCGGCAGGTAGCCCGTGAAGCTTCCGTCGGGCGCGAGCCGCACGTCGGTGGAGAACTCGCCGGTCGTGAGATTTGTGAAGACCACGTCTTCGATGTCCGCGAACGTCGTGCCGGCCAACAGAGCGATCACGTCGTCCGGATTCTGCACCGGCGTGTAAGTGCCGAGCGTCATGCGCGCGATCTCGGTGGCGACGCGCGAATACTTGAGCGCCTCTGGGCCGAGCGCGTACATGTTAATGGAGATGCCCGCTGTATGCGCCAGTTCGGCGGCGCGCAGCGCGGCTTCTTCGTCGCCCGCGTCGACCACGGTGCCTTTGCCGATCGGGAACGTGGTCAGCCCATCCGTCAGGAACAGCACGACCTGCTTCGCCTCGGCCCGCGCCGTTGAAAGCGCACCGGTGAGCCCGTGGAGCTCGGTCACCGCCAGCAGAATGGCGGCGGAGAAGTTCGTTGCGCCGTGCGGGCCTCGCGCGATCACGCCGGTCAGCGCGGTGCGCACGGCAGCGTAATTGCTGGTGAGCGGAATCTCGACGTGAGCGTCTTGTTGGGTCTCCGAGAGCCGCTCGCCGGTCGTTGGATCCACCTCGCCTGAGAACGTGATCACGCCGACGCGCACGCGCCGCGCATCGAGTCCCTCGAGCAGCGAGAGCGCCGCGCGCGCCTGCGCGTGCAGGATCGAGTCCTCGGGATCCGTGTTGCGCACGCCTTCGGGGAACATCGCGCCGAGCCCCTCGGCGATCGGATCGACGCCCACCACGCCGTCGCCATCCACGTCGCCGCCGCTCGCTACGCGCGTCGAGTAGGAGACGTCGATCACGAGCATCACGTCGAAGTTTTTGGGGTCCGCCGCATCCGCGAGTGCGCTGCCGGTGAGCCGCGCTTGGTGCACGAAGCCCTCGACGCGCGCGCCCGGCATCGGCGATTCGAGGCGCAGCTGCACCGGCGATTCCGCGAGCGCCGGCAGCGCCAAAAGCAGAAGCCCCGCTGCGGCTCCGGTGAGCGGCGCGCAGCGGGGCGTCCCGTAGCATCCGCGCGTCACGCGGCGCCTCAGTTACCGGTCTCGCGCACGCGCTGCGAGGGACGCAGCTCGATCTCGACGCGGCGGTTCATCGCGCGGCCCTCGGGCGTCGCGTTGGTCGCGAGCGGCACGCTCTCGCCGAAGCCGAGCGTGGTCACGCGCTGCGCAGCCACGCCCTTCACCACGAGTTGGTTCTTCACCATCAGCGCGCGGTCCTCTGAGAGGCGCAGGTTCGCGTCCTCGGGACCCTGCGCATCGGTGTGGCCCTTCACGATCACCTCCGCGTCGGCGTAGCGGTTGATGGTGGCCGCCACCGAATCGAGCCGCGCCATCGCGCCGGGCGAGAGATTGCGCGAACCCGAATCGAACATCACCTCGCCGGCGAACGAGACGACCACCGAATCGCCCTCGATCTCGACGTTCGCGTCGGGGATCGCGTCGAGTTCCTGCGCCGCACGCTCCTGATTCTCGAGGTAGTGCCCGACGCCGGCGCCCGCGAGCGCGCCGACGAGGGCGCCGATGCCCGCGCCCTTCGCGTTGTTCTTCGAGACGGCGGCACCTGTCGCGGCGCCCGCAAGGCCGCCGATGATCGCTCCCTGCGCGCGCTTGTCATCGAGTGTCGTGCCCGTCTGGGTCGCGCAGCTCGCGGACATTCCTGCGACTGCGATCAAGCCGAGCGCCACACCCGTCATCTTGCTGAGATTCTTCATTGCTCCTCCTTCGAGCGCGCCAACGCGCCTCACGAGCCCACCTGAGACGCCACGGGCGCGTCTGCATTCACTCGCGTGCGCGCCAGCAGCTCAGATGCATCGCGTACGAAGTTCACGAGCGCATCCCCGAGCGGGCCCGGGGCGCACGCTTGGCCCGCCACCGCAGCGGCGTCGATCGCGACGACGCGGCGCGCACCGGCTGCCAGCAACTCCGCGTGCGGCGCGTCTACTTGCTCGAAGGCGCCCGCCTCGGGCTCAACGCCCGCGCTGCGGAAGAAGCGCTCGCGCAGCACGCGGTGCGAGAGCAAATCGCGGCGCGTCGGCAGGCCGCATGCGCGCTTCACGTAAACG
>JANNDT010000258.1:0-4031 GCA_031387905.1 Deltaproteobacteria bacterium | reverse complement strand
CGTGCGCGGGCCGCGCCGACGCGCCGCTCCGCTCCCAGGCGGGGCCCGCTCTCGCGATCGTGAGCCCGGGCGCTTCGATGCGCGCCACCAGCGGCGACACGGGCCGCTCCTTGCCGTCGTCGGAGACGCCCTGCCACGAGATGTGAACCTCGGGCGCGGCGCTCGCAAGCTGCGCGAACAAGTAACGCTCCTCGTCGACGGCGCGGCGCTTGATCGGAATGTCCGAGAGCGCGGCTTCGAGCCGCATGCGCAGCGCGTCGGGCAGCAGCACGTCTTCGTTGAAGCTGCGCGGGAAGACGTCGCGGTTCGCGCCGATCAGGAACACGTGCGCGAAGGTGCGTGCGCGGGCTTCGGTCACGCTGAGCACGCGAACGCCACCGCCGCTGCCGCCGAGCGCCGCGACGCCGGCCGTCCGCAGCGCGCGCCGCAGCAGCACGCGTAGCTCGGCGCCGTCGAGCACTAGAGCCTCCGGCACTTCGTCGGCCAGTGCAGCACACGCGCGCGCGAGTTCAGCGCCTCCCGCTGTTTCGTGGCGCCAGTGAAGCTCCTTCGCGGCGAACTGCGCGAGCCGCTCGAGCGCCGCACCGATCGGCTGCGGCGCCGTGAGTGCTGCGTGCGCATCGAGCGCGCGCTGCGCGGCGGCACACGCGCCCTCGAGCACGGCGCGTGGAACTCTTCTGCGGGTCGCGCGCAGGCGTTCGCCGGGCGCGCTGCGCTGAAGCTCGCGCTCGGCTTCCTCGGCGTCCGGCTCGTCTTCGCCCGCGCCGGTTCCCGCGTCCGCTTCCGAAACCGTCGTGAGCGCGCGCCGCACGGGCAGCACGTAGTCGGCCGCGCCGTCCAGCAACTCGGCAACGTCGAGGCGCGCCGCATCCGCTAATCGGCCCGCGCCGATCCCGTGAAACGCGACGCGCAGATCGTCCGCATCGCGCCGCTCTGCGCGCGCTTCGAGCCAACGGTCCGTCGGCGTTCGCCCACCGTGTTCGAGCCAAGCGAGCAGTGCCTCGATGCGGCGGCCCGCCGCGTCGAGGAAACCCGCGCCACCCGTGAACGGAATCGCGAGGCGGCGCAGGTGCGTCGAGAGCGCAAACCGGTACGGCGCGAGATCGCGCGCGACGATCGCGATCGCTTCGGGCGTGACACCGCTTTGCAGCGCGAGCCGAACTTGCTCGGCGACCGAGCGAACCTCGGCTCCCGAGCCGGACGCGCGAAGCAGCGAGAGTTTCGCGGGCTGCTCGGGCTCACAGGCCAGACGACCGCTCGCGCCGAGTCGGGCTCTCAGGCGCTCCGTGAACCCAAGCCCGACGGTCTCCCCCGCCAGCGCAGCGGGGTCCGGTGGGTGATCGAGAACGATCCGCGCCCCCGCGTGCTGAACCAGCGCCTCGATCACATCGAGCTGCACGCCGGTGATGTCGGCGTAGCCGTGGATCCAGACCGCGCGCGCGCGGAGGCCGCCAGCGCGCACGCGCTCGGCGGCGCGCGCGAACAGCGCGGCGCGCGGAGCGAAGCCGAGCGCGGCCAGCTCGCGCGAGGCCGCGAGTGCAACCAGCACGACAGCCTGCGCGCGCTCGGCGGCGTGCGCGTCGGGCGCGGACGCGAGCGCCTCGAGTGCAGCGTCCGCGTTCACCTCGGTGAGGCCTGCGTCGAGGAGATCCCGCACGCTCGCATCGACGACCGCAAAGCCATCGGCGAGTGGCGCGAGCACGTCCGCGAGGGCGGGCAGCTGCGCGGCCGCGCGGCGCACGAGGATTGGCATCAGCGTGTCGCCGCTGCGGAGCCGCCGCTCATCCGTCCGCAACAACTCGTGACAGACGCCGCGCAGCGTCTGCACCACCACGCCCGCGAGCCCACCGTTCGCCGCCACGAGTCTCGCCGCGACGTGCTCGCGCAGGCTGCGCGACGGCACGATCACGCGCAGCGGCAGCGCGAACAGCAGCGGGTTCGCGCGAGCCTCGTCGCAGGCACGCGAGATCTCCGACAGCAGCAGAGCCTCGGCGGCGCGTGGCCCCGGCGCGATCAGGACGCGCGGCGCGTGCGCAGGACTGGCATCGCCGTCAAGACTGGACTCGCTTTGCGTCACGCCGCGAACCCTACTCCGCGCGCGTGACAGAAGCGGTCACAGCGGCGGTGAATTCCGCGCGATCCCCAAGCGCTCGCGCACTTCCGCGGGCGTCGCGAGTTCGCGGCCGCAGCCGCGCGCGATGCGGGCCACTTCGCGCACCAACTCGGCGTTCGTGGGAGTGCCGAGCTCGGGGTAGGCGTAGTCGCCGAGGCCGATCGCGATGTGGCCACCGCGTTCGATCGCGGCGGCGACGAGCGGCAAGAGGTTCCCGCCGCCGTTGTTCACGGACCAGACGATGTCGGCATTCTCGGGCAAAAAGTCGACCAGCGCGTTCAGGCCGCGCACGCTGCCGGGATGCGCGGCGAGCAGACTGCTCGAGAGCGTGATCTGCGCGGCGACCGGCGCGCTGAAGACGCCCAGCTCGAGGAATGCGCCGAGCAACCGCGCGCTGCCGACGGTCCAGAGCACGGCCTGCGGCAGCACTCCCGCGGCGCGAATCGTGCTCGTGATTTCGCGCAGGCCCGCGACGGAAGTGGCGTAGATCATGTCTTCGACGAGAAAGCGCCGCTCATCAGGGTCCCACGGGTCGATGTTGAGGCTCGCGAGATCGACCGGCGCGAGATCGGGGCGCGTCGCTTCATTCGCGGCGAGCGCGGGAATGATCGCGGCGCGCTGCTTCGGATCGGGCACGCTGACGGCGCCGAGCGTCGGGTTCACGAGCACGTCGCAGGCGGCGCGGATGCGGCGGATCGAGTCGCCGTAACAAGCTGCGTCGTACGCCGGCGCGCCGCTCTTCGGCTCGCGCGCGTGGAAGTGCAGAATGGCGGCGCCGGCCTCGCGACACGCAGCGGCGTCCGCCGCGATCTCCTCTGGCGAGAATGGCACGTGCGGGTTCGCGCGCCGGCTCGTGTACTCGTTGCAGCGCACCTCGACGATGAGTTTGTCGAGCTTGGTCACGTCACTTTGCCTAGGCCCCCAACTCGACGGCGATCAGGCCCCGCTGCTTGTAACGGCCCGTGAGGCGCGAAACGAACAGGCCCACGCCGAGCATCCAGTACTTCGCGTGGAGCGTGTCCCAGCCGCGCTGCCAGTTGGCGTCGCTCTCGCCCAGCATGCGCGCTTTCGCGTCGACGAACTCGCCCTTCAGCTTGCCGACGGCGTCGCAGGCCGCGACGCGCGCGCGCCCGTTGTTACGGACGCGCTTCACCTTGCCCGAGGTCACGTTCGTGTAGACCCAGAGCAACTTCGCGTTCTTCGGATCGACCGCGAACCAGACGGGCGTCAGCACCTCTTTCCCGTTCTTCCGGAGCGTGGCAAGGCTCACGTACTGCTCGCGCTGAACGTCGATCATCGAATTCTCCTCGGTCGGGGCGCGCCCGGCCTAATGGGTTCCCTCGCGCTTCACGAGCCGGTCGCCGGCGAACGTGCCGATCCAGAGCGCGTCGCCGAACTCGACGGCAATCGACGCGGCGCCGAGCGTCGCGGCCGGATCGTCCTCCACCAGCTTCGTCACCGCGAGCGTTTGTGGATCGACCGCGACGACGACTGAGGCCAGCGGGCACGCGCCGTGCTCGACGTTCAGGCAGCGCGGCACCTCGAGCGGGGTGGCTCTTTGGCCGGTGACGAGCAGCCGGCCGTCCGAGGCCCAGCTCAGGTTGTCAGGCGAGAAATCGAGCGGCACCTCGGCGCGCGCGCTGCCGTCGGGCGCGATCCGCACGAGCCGCTGCGCCGCCCACTCGGCGATGAAGAACGTGCCGTCGGGCGCCTCCTCGACGCCGTTCGGGCCGCGGCCGGCGGTGTTAGGGACGGCCTCCCACCCTGCGGCGCCGGGTGTGAAGCGCAGCAGCTCGCCGGAGTTCGCGCCGAGCACGAGCTTCAGCATCCCCAACCACTGCGGGCTCGCGATCATGTTGGTCGCGACGAAGCCGCCGGCGTTCAGCGCGGCGACATCGTTGGCGTTCGCGCCCTCGGG
>JANNDT010000229.1:0-15249 GCA_031387905.1 Deltaproteobacteria bacterium | reverse complement strand
TCACGCCTTCGAAGATCGGCAGCACCAACGCATCGACGGTGTAGCGGCTGATCGGATACTCCTCGGCGTAGCCCCAGCCGCCGTGCATCAGCTGGCCCTGCTGCGAGACCTCGACCGCGATGTCGCACGCGAGCAGCTTCGCTTGCGCCGCGAGCGTCGCGGCCTTGCGCTCGTCCTCGTCCATGGCGCGCGCCGCGGCGTAGGTGATCGCGCGCGCGGCTAGCAACTTCGCGGCCATCCGGCCGAGCGTGTACTGCGTGAGCTGATAGCTCGCGATCGAGCGACCGAATTGATTGCGGCCCGCGACGTATTTCGCGGTCTCTTCGAGCGCCGCTTGCGCGAGCCCGCAGGCGCGTCCGCCCGTTTGCAGCCGGCCCGCCGCGAAGCCGCTCATCTGCAAGTAGAAGCCCTTGCCGAGGCCGGCCTCGCCGCCGACGAGATTCTCCGCCGGCACGAAGTAGTTCTCGATGCTCAGGGTGAACGAGTGCATGCCGCGGTAGCCGGGCGTCGCGTCGGCCTTGCCCGCCATGCGGCCGCCGCCGGGCTGGCGCATTTCGAACGCGTGCCCTGCGAAGCGGTCCTTCGGCACGATGAACAGCGAGAGCCCGCGCGCAGCCTTCGCGGGATCGGGATCGGTGCGCGCAAGCAGCGCGAGCACGTTGGCGCGGCCCGCGAACGTGCACCAAGCCTTCGGGCCGTTGATCAGCCAGCCCTCGCGGCCGCCGACGTTCGCGCGCGTCGCGCGGCATTTCACGCCCGCCACGTCGCTGCCGATGTCGGGCTCCGTCACGGAGACGCCCACCATGACTTCGCCGGAAGCGAGCTTCGGCAGCCAGTGCCGCTTCTGCTCCTCGCTGCCGCCCTGCAGCAGCGCCTTCGTGAGGATCTCTGGCCGGGTGATTAGGGAGCCCGCGCCCGCGAGCGATGCGCGCGAGAGTTCTTCGGTGGTGAGGATCATCGCGAGGTTGCCGAGTTCGTGGCCGCCGTACTGCTCGGGGATCGAGAGCCCGAAGTAGCCGAGCTCGGCCATCTTGGTGATGAAGTCGTCGGGGATGTCTTCGTCGCGGCGGTGGATGTATTCGGCGCGCGGGAGCACTTCTTTCGCGGCGAACTCGCGCACGGATTCGCGCACTTGCTCGAGCGTCTCGTCGAGCGGAGGCTGTGTGCGGCCCCGCGCTTCGATGGCGTGCGCGCCAATGCGGCGGACGCGCGCATCGCTCGCGAGCGCGCGCAGGTTCGCGCGCACCTCGGCGGGGAACGCGGCAGCGAGCGCGTCGTCGCCGAGCCCGAGTTCGTCGATGAGCGGCTCGAGGCGATTGCGCGCGGCGATCACAAGCTCTGCGACTGCGGCGCCCGCGGTCAGTTCGAGCAGTTCGCTGCTGCGGCTCTCGGCGCGCAGGCTCTGCACGAGCGCGATCGTGTCGCTCGCTGCGCGGATCTCGGTCGCGGCGTAGGCGACGCGCTCGGTCAGCACCTGGCGTTCGTCGATGCCTTTGCCGTGGTCGGTGAGGGTTCGCGCGCGGTCCAGAGCGGGCTCGATCAGCGCGCGACCGGCCCTTTCGGCGGCCTCGACCGCCGCGAGATCCAAATTTCCAGCATCCGAGAGGCCATCGACACGCATTTTTTGTGATTCTCCTCACAACTCTTGGCAAAGAACGTCGTAGGATACCAGCGCCTTGCCGGCCGTTCGCCGGAAGTGACTACACAAATTGAGGAGAGGGAAATGTCCAAGGGTTTGATTCGCTCCCTGGGTTTTGGAGCGACGTTGGTTGGAGCGCTTCTGGTGTTCGGCGCTTGTGGTGGTTCGGACGAAGCGGTGCCGGCGGCTGACGCTGGCGCAGCGGTGGACGACGCCGCAGCGGCCGTCGGTACGGCCGCCGATTCCACAGCAGACGCTGCGGTTGAGGCGACCGACGCCGTTGAAGGCGCGATGGACGCGACGACCGGTGCAGTCGAAGGCGCGGTGGACGCGACGACCGACGCCGTCGAAGGCGCGGCTGACGCGGGCGCTGGCGCCGCTGCTGACGCCCCTGCTGCGGTGACCGACGCCGTCGAGTAGTCCCAGCGACTGCTCGGTCGGATGCTCTCGAGGAGCGCCGTCGCATTCGCGGCGGCGCTCCTGCTTTTTTGTGCCCTCGCTCACGACGAGCACGCCTGCGCCTTTCGAGACGCTCTAGCTACGCATTAGGTCGAGCAGTCGCTCGACCAGCGCGGGGCTGCCGAACACGAGGCCGATGCCGCGTCCGCCCGGCCCAGGCGCGAGCGTTTCGCAGCGGCCGCCCGCTTCGGGTACGAGCGCCTGCGTCGCGGCTGCGTCCCACGGGTTCAGATTGACGTCGACCATCGCGGCGACACCGCCGGCGAGCACTTGGGCGTGGCCGAACGCGTCCGTGTAGCCGCGCAGCATGCGCGTGCTCTCGGCGAGCCGCGTCCACGCGCGCTGCATGCCGAACAGCTCGAACGCGAACGGGTCGCCGTGAGAAATGATCGCGCGCGTCAAGTCGCTCTCTTGCGAGCAGCGCACCGGCGCGCCGTTGCGCCGCACGCCGCCGCCGCGGTGCCCGCAGGTTCGCTCGCCGAGCGAGGGCAGGTCGATCAGCCCTAACACCGGCACGCCTTCGTCGACGAGCGCGATCAACGTGCCGTAGAGCGGCAGCCCGCGCGAGAACGAGATCGTCCCATCGATTGGGTCGACGACCCAGCCGCGCGACGAGGCATCGCCCTCGGCGCCGTATTCCTCGCCGAGGATCGCCAACTCCGGGTCGAAGCTCCGTAACACTTGGCGAATCGCGCGCTCGGCGGCGCGGTCGGCTTCGGTGACGGGCGAACCGTCACGCTTGGTTTCGACGGCGACGTTGCGGAAGCGCGGCAGGATCTCGCGCCGTGCGGCGTCGGCGGCGGCCTCGGCGCAGCGCAGCGCCTCGGCGAGATCGAGGCGCGGCATCGACTACTGAAGCTCCGCGAGCGGCGCGGCGGTCACGTCGTAGCCAGCCTCGGCCGGAATCACGAGCACCTGCTCGCCGCCGCGCTCCTCGACGTGCGGCAGCACCGTCACCACGGGCGCACTGCGCGCGGCACTGAGCGCAGCCGCCACGTTGTTACTGCGGCCGAGCTTCCGCACCTGCATCAGCGTGGGGAAGATGATCGTACGCCGGCCGGCGGCGCGTTCGGCGTCGGCGGGGCTCGTCCACACCGAGTCCACCGATTCGCCGCCGTCGTGAACCGCAACCTGGTCGGGTGGCGCGGCGACCAAATAGAAGTGCGTGTCGAAGCGCTTCGGCATGAACACCGGCGTCACCCAGTGCGCGAAGTGCACGAGCAGATCGTTCGCGAGGCGCAGGTTCTCCGCCGCAACAATTTGGAGCAGCGTGCGTTCACCCGCGTTCAGCGCGGCGCGGTGGCGCTGCTCGATCTCGGCGAGCTGCGCGCCGGGCACGAGCGCGCGGCTGCCCGCGTTGCGCGCGACCAGCACGCCGCACTCCTCGAACGTCTCGCGGATCGCAGCGACGTGGATCGGCCGCAACTCGTCGCTCACGGCGCCGTCGCAGAGTGCCGCGAGTGCCGGATCCGAGTCGGCTTCATCGACCTTGCCGCCCGGGAACACCATCGCGCCGGTCGCAAAATCGATCTGGTGATGGCGCTGCACCATGAAGACCTCGAGGCCGCGCGCGCCATCGCGAACCAGCAGGATCGTCGCGGAAGGCTTCGGCGGGGGCGGCGTCTTCATTTGCGCTCCAGTTAAGGTGCGGAGCATGGCCGCGACGGGATTGCATGTCGAGACGCACGGAAGTGGCCCCGCGCTCGTGCTCGCCCACGGTTTCGGCGGCAGCGCGCGGAATTGGCGCCCGCAGTTGCGCGCGCTGAAGGGCGCGTTCGCGGTCACCACGTACGACGCGCGCGGGCATGCGCGGAGTGCGGCGATTGCGAGCGCGGCGGAAGCGCGCGAAGCGGCGGTCGTCGCGGATTTCGCGGCGGTCGCAGCGGACGCGAGCGCAGCGCCCTTGATCGCAGGCGGGCTCTCGATGGGCGCGGCAACGGCGCTGCGTTTCGCACTCGCTCAGCCGGCACGCGTGCGCGCGCTCGTGTTGATGGCGCCGCCAGCCGGGCCCGCTTCGGGGCGCGGAATCTCCGCGAGCGCTCTCGCGTTCGCGGATGCGATCGAGCGCGAGGGCCTCGAAGCCGCGGGCGCGCGCTTTGCGTGGGGCGCGAACGCAGGGCTCGACCCGCAAGCGGCCGCCTGGGTTCGCGCGGGCTTTCTCGAGCACGCTGCGCAATCGCTGGCGCACTTGTTAAGGGAATATCTGGCGCGCCTCGAGACGCCGGAGGAGCTCGCACCCGCTCTGGCGCGGCTCGCGGCGCCCACGCTCGTGGTCGTCGGCGCTCGCGATGCCGCGTCGCTGCCGACCGCGCGCGAACTCGCCACAGCGCTTCCCCACGCGCGACTCGCGGTCGTTCCCGACGCGGGGCACGTGGTGAATCTCGCGCAGCCCGAGCGCGTGAACGCAATGCTGCTCGAGTTTTTCGCCGCGCTCGCGCCTTAGCTCTGCGCCCGGCTCGCCGCCTTTATCGCGCGCCAGCGAAACGGCGAGGCGAGTTGTCCCCAGTAATCCGCCGGGAACGCGGGCAAGTCGGGAATGCCGATCTGTTCGGGCGGCTCGCGGTCGCGCGGCCAGAAGAACGTGCCGAACACGAGATCCCAGACGATCAGGTTCGAGCCGTAATTGGTGTTCGCTTCGCGCAGGTTCTTGGCGTGGTGCCAGCGGTGCAGCTCGGCCATCGAAAACAGGTAGTTGAGCGGCCCGAGCACGACGCGCACGTTGCAGTGCTGCAAATAACCGAACACGCCGGTGAAGAGCACGAACAGCGCCTGCACCGGCGCTGGGCATCCGAGCAGCACGAGCGGGATTAGGCCGGCGGTCGTGTCGATGACGATGTCGAGCGGGTGAAAGCGCGCCGCGTTCAGGAAGTAGAGGCGCGGCGCGCTGTGGTGGGTGGCGTGCAAGCGCCAGAACGGTTCCCACTCGTGCGAGAGGCGGTGGCTCCAGTATTGGAAGAACTCCGAGGCCACGAGCGCGAGTGGCAACTGCGCGAGCAGCGGCCAACTCGCTGGCCAGAGGCGCGCCGTGCCGAGCGGTTCGAGCGCGGCGGCGAGCGGCGATAGCGCTGCGGGCACCAGCGCCTGAGTGCCGAAGGACGCGAGCGAAACCGAGACGACGTGCGCGAGGTCGACCGCGACATCGCGATGCGAGCGCTGCCAAGCGGGCAAGTGCGGAAACAGCCGCTCCGCCGCGAGCACAATGAGCGCGGCGCCCGCGAGCACGGGAAGCGTCGCACTGCCCGCTGCCGCGAGCCGCGCGCCAACGGCGAGCGCAACGCCGAGCACGAGCGGAAAGAAGAGCAGGGAGAACGTGCGAGACAGCATGCCCTAACACCTGTGACGCTGAGCGCGCGATGGTAGCGTCGTGCGATGCGGATCGAGCCGCTGATCTCCGCCGCCGCGATTCACGCGCGCATCGCCGAACTCGCCGCGCAGGTCGCGCGCGATTACGCGCATGCGCCGCTGACGCTCGTGTGCATCGCCGAAGGCGCGCGGCGTTTCACGGATGCGCTGCTCACTGCGCTCGCGGCGCATCGCGTCGCTCCCGAGCGTGTCGACGTGCGCGCGCGGCGGACGCAGGGCACGCGGCTCGAACCGGTCTCGATCGAGGGCTTCGACCCGGAGCGGCTCGAAGGTCGCGACGTGCTCGTGCTCGACGACATCGCCGACGAGGGCGCGACGCTGCGCGCGGTGCTCGATATCGCTGCGCTTGGCGATCCGCGCTCGCTGCGCAGCGCGGTGCTCGTCGACAAGCGCGAGCGGCGGCGCGCGGCGATCGCGCCAGATTACGTCGGCTTCAGCGTCGAATCCGGCTGGGTGGTCGGCTTCGGCATGGATCTCGACGGCGCGTATCGCGAGCTCGACTTCATCGGCGTGCTGCGAGACGAACGCTTCTAGCGGTTGCCCAGCTGCGAGTCGCCGAGTTCTCGCAGACGCCGGAACGGATAAATCCCGCTGCCGTGGCCGTCGCTCCATTCGATTTGGATCGCGTAGCGGCCGACGCCAGCGATCTTCACCGGGTAGACATCGGCGGGCACCGCGCCCGGATCGAGGCGCCCAGCACCCGTCCATTCATCGACGCACTGCGCGCAGCCGCACGAGAGCCGCAGCTCGCGCACATCGAGCAGGCTCTCCGCGCCGTCCGCCCACGCGATGCCAAGAGTGCGCGCGCCTCGCTGTTCGATCTTCGTCGGAGTCGTCGCGAGTGAGGGCGCTGCGTCGGACATGCGGGCACGATAGCCTGCGCGGCCCATGACGAATCTCGACCCGAACGCGATCGCAATTCTCGGTGGAACTGGCGACCAGGGGCTTGGCCTCGCGCTGCGCTTCGCCGCCGCGGGACGGCCGGTGCGCATTGGCTCACGCAAGGAAGACCGCGCGCTCGCCGCGGCCGACGAAGTACGTGGGAAGGTGCCGGGCGCCGACGTGACGGGCCATGAGAACTCCGAGGCCACGCGCCGCGCGGAGATCGTGATCCTCTCGGTGCCGTTCGAGCACACCGCTGGCACCGTGAAGGGGCTCGCCGACGCGCTGAAGAGCGGCCACATCGTCGTGTCGATGGGCGTGCCGCTCGCGACTGCAATCGGCGACGGGCCGGTGCGCACGATCGGGATCTGGCAGGGCTCGTGCGCGGAGCTCGTCGAGGGCCTCGTGCCCGACGGCGTGCATACCGTCTCCGCGTTTCAAAACGTCGCTGCGCATCGGCTCCAACATTTGCCGCACCCGGTCGAGTGCGACGTGATCGTCTCCGGCGACAAAGCACCACGCGAGCGCGTGATGGAACTGTGCAAGCTGATTCCAGGCATGCGCGGCGTAAACGGCGGGCCGCTCGCGAACGCCCGCTACGTCGAGGGCTGGACCGCGCTGCTGATCGGCCTGAACGTTCGATACAAGGTGCCCGAGGGCATGGGCTTCCGGCTGACGGGCCTGCCGGAGTGAACGCCCGCGACGCGCTCTTGGCGCTCGCGCGGGACAACTTCGAGCGCCACCTCGCCGCGAATCCGTATCCGGGCCGCGGGCTCGTGATCGGTCGCAGCGAAGCCGGCGACGCTTGGCTTCAGGTCTACTGGATCATGGGCCGCAGCGAGAACAGCCGAAACCGCATCTTCGTCGCGGACGGCGCCGAGCTGCGCACCGAGGCCGCCGACCCGGCGCGCGTCGCCGACCCGTCCCTAATTATCTACGAGGCGATGCTCGAACTGCCGGGCGTATTCCTCGTGAGCAACGGCGACCAGACGCGAACCGCGTTCGACGTGATGGAAGCCGGTGGGCGCTTCGAAGACGCGCTCGAGATGCGTGAGCGCGAGCCCGACGCGCCCAATTACACCCCCCGCATCACCGGTCTAATTGACCTTCGCCTCGGTGAGCCGACCTTCGCGCTCTCGCTTCTCAAGGCGAATACCGCGGCCCCCGCGCTGACGGATCGCACGACCTTCCGGCCGGCGCCGCCCCCCGCCGGGCTCGGCCTCGGGCTCACGACTTATCAGGGCGACGGCAACCCGCTTCCCGCGTTCCGGGGCGAGCCGCTCTGGCTACCGCTGGCGGGCTCGCCGGAGCAAGTGGCGGACGCGTATTGGGCGGCGCTCGACTCCGAGAATCGCGTCGCCCTCGCCGTGAAGCGGATCGCCGCCGACGGAGCTGAGCCGGGCCGGATCGTGCTTCGCAATCGCTTCGCGCGGGCCTAGTCGCGCAGATTTCGCGGACGCCGTGGCGCAGCGCGTCGCGCCGCGTTGACGCCGAGCGTCAACCCTTCAAAATCGCACACTTACGCACGCGACTTTCGGATTTCCACGCGGTCGCGAGCGTCGGTCGTGCCCGGTCGCGCCCGAATGACGTTCGGAGACGCTCCTACGCCAGATTTTGTGGTCATCGACACCCTCGGGCACCAGATCTTGTGGAAACTGCTTGACGCGTTCTCTGCCGCCGAGCTAAAACGGAAATCACGGGGATGAAATCTCCTCGGCGGCCTGGGGGTTTTTTACAGGCGGTTGCCGAGGGGATGGAATCTGAGGTGGGAAGGAGGACCTGCCCAGATTCGGGGGCTCCGGGGCAACCCGGGGCCCTCTCCTCTCCGGATTCTGCGGCGAGTCAAACTTTGACGCTAGCCGGCCGAGGCGGAGCTAGCGGCGGTCCCGAAACAGCCACCTACTTTCGTGCAGTTTCTTTCGCGCAATTCCTTTCGCGGTACGGAGTTACCGCCGGTCGGGGTGAACGGTGAGCGAGAACGAGCGAGTGCAGGGCCTGATCGCGCAGGACGTGGTCCCGCGGGAAGCGGTCGCTCAGGACGCGATCGATCAGGAAGTGATCGAGCTCGCTGCTCCGGCGAACCAGGACGAGACGCCGAAGCGGAGCCGCACGCGCAGCCAACGTCCCGCCGGTCTGCGCCTCTCGCGTTACTTCTCCGAAGCGGGCGTTCATCCGTTCGATCAGGTCGAGTGGGAGTTGCGCACGGCGATGATTGCGAGCGAGCGCGGCGAGGTGATCTTCGAGCAGCGCGACGTCGAGATGCCGAAGACATGGTCGCAGCTCGCGACGAACGTGGTGGTGTCGAAGTACTTCCGTGGCCACGTCGGTACGCCCGAGCGCGAGCGCAGCGTGAAGCAGTTGATCGGCCGCGTTGTGAACAGGCTCCACGAGTGGGGCACGCAGGGCGGCTACTTCGCGACGCCCGCGGACGGCGAGGTCTTCAAGGCCGAGCTCGCGCACCTGCTAGTTACGCAGAAGATGGCGTTCAACAGCCCGGTCTGGTTCAACCTCGGTGTCGCAGGCACGCCGCAGCAAGCCAGCGCGTGCTTCATCAACTCCGTCGATGACACCATGGAATCGATCATGGACCTCGCGAAGACCGAGGCCATGCTGTTCAAAGGCGGTTCCGGCACCGGCTCGAACCTCTCGAAGATTCGCTCGTCGAAGGAACTGCTCGCGGGCGGCGGCACGGCTTCGGGTCCCGTCTCGTTCATGCGCGGCTTCGACGCCTTCGCCGGCGTCGTGAAGTCGGGCGGCAAGACGCGGCGCGCGGCGAAGATGGTGATCCTGAACATCGATCACCCGGACGTGCGCGAGTTCATCCACTCGAAGGCGGATGAAGAGAAGAAGGCTTGGTCGCTGATCGACGCGGGCTACAACGGCGGTTTCAACGTTCCGGGCGGCGCGTACGACTCGGTCTACTTCCAGAACGCGAACCACTCGGTGCGCGTCACCGACGACTTCATGCGCGCGGCCCTCGACGACCGCCAGTGGCAGACACGCGCCGTAACAACCGGCGAGGTCGTCGATACCTTCCGCGCCAAGGATCTGCTGAAGGAGATCTCGGAGGCCGCGCACCTATGCGGCGATCCGGGCATGCAGTACGACACCACGATCAATCGCTGGAACCCGGTCAAGCTCTCGGGGCGCATCAACTCGAGCAATCCGTGCTCCGAGTACATGTTCCTCGACGACACGGCTTGCAATCTCGCCAGCCTGAATCTGATGCGCTTCGTCGACGAAGCGGACCAGTTCGAGGTCGAGGCGTTCCGGCGCGCGGCGGCGCTCACGATCCTCGCGCAGGAGATCATGGTCGACTACGCCGACTACCCGACGCCCAAGATCGCGAAGAACAGCCACCTGTATCGCCCGCTTGGCCTTGGCTACGCGAACCTAGGCGCGCTGCTGATGAGCCAGGGCTTCCCCTACGACAGCGATGAAGGCCGCAACGTCTCCGCGGCGATCACCTCGCTGATGTGCGGCGAGGCGTATCGCATGAGCGCCGAGATCGCGGCCGCGATGGGCCCGTTCGCGCACTACAAGCCGAACCGCAGCGCGTTCCTCGAAGTGATCGCGATGCACAAGGCGGCGGCGGAGACCGTCCTGTCGGCGGGTGTGCAGCACGATCTGTGGAAGCAATCGCGCGAGGCGTGGGCGGAGGCGTTGAAGCTCGGCGCTGCGCACGGCTACCGGAATGGGCAGGTCACGGTGCTCGCGCCGACTGGCACGATCGCGTTCATGATGGACTGCGACACCACGGGCGTGGAGCCGGACATCGCGCTCGTGAAGTACAAGAAGCTCGTCGGCGGCGGTCGCTTGAAGATCGTCAATAACACCGTGCCGATGGCGCTGCGGAGACTCGGCTATAGCGAGAAGCAGGTCGCCGACGTGGTCGCCCACATCGACGATCGCGAGACGATCGAGGGCGCACCGCACGTGCACGACGATCACCTCGCGGTGTTCGACTGCGCCTTTCGTGCGACCAACGGCAGGCGTTCGATTCACTGGAAGGGTCATATCCGCATGATGGGCGCGGTGCAGCCGTTCCTCTCGGGCGCGATCAGCAAGACGGTGAACCTTCCGAACGAGGCGACGACCGACGATCTGCGGGACGCCTACATCGAAGGCTGGCGGCTCGGCCTCAAGGCGCTCGCCGTCTACCGCGACGGCAGCAAGCGCACGCAACCGCTGAATGCCGGCAAGGACGAGGAAAAGAAGAAGGACAACGTGATCGACCTGCGCGAACGCCGCGCGGTGCGAGTGAAGTTGCCCGATACGCGCGACTCGGTGACGCACAAGTTCTCGATCGCGGGTCACGAGGGCTACCTGACGGTGGGCCTCTACCCCGACGGTAAACCCGGCGAGATCTTCCTGCGCATGGCGAAGGAAGGCAGCACGATCTCGGGCCTAATGGACACGATCGCGACGATGACGTCGATCGCGCTCCAATACGGCGTGCCGCTGAACGCGCTGACCGACAAGTTCAGCCACACGCGCTTCGAACCGGCGGGGTTCACCAATAATCCCGAGATCCCGATGGCGAAGTCGGTCACCGATTACGTCTTCCGCTACCTCGCGAATCGCTTCCTGCAGGAAGAGCGAGTCACCGCGGACGAACAGGAGACGGAAGCGGAACCGACGGGGCTCGCGGAGATTCGCCGCGTCGCGATCGCTGGCGGGTCCGCCGATCGCTTGCGCGGTGAGCGCGCGACGTTCGTGAATCAGGCCGACGCGCCGACGTGCACGGAGTGCGGAACTATTACGGTGCGCAGCGGCACCTGCTATAAATGTCCGAACTGTGGAGCCACGAGCGGTTGCAGCTAACGCGGTGGCTTAGTTTCTAGTGGCGCCTCGAGCTGGGGGGGTGAGAGGCGTCGCGAAGCGCGGAGTCAGGTCGAGGGGCCTGGCTCCGCGCTTCTACTTTGAGCGCCGCGCGCGCTTCGTTGCAGCAATCGCGATCGCGTTGATCTGCTCGGCCTGCGTCAACGTGGAGATTCCCCTCTTCGCGAAGGGCGGCGCCCTCGAAGAGCGCGTCGTCGACGGTGAGCGCGGGCCGAAGATCCTGCTCGTCGATCTGACCGGCACCCTTGGCGTGCGCGCCTCGAGCGGGCTATTAGGCCTTCCAGCTGGCGAGAGCGCGGTAGCGCGCATGTGCGAGGAACTCGAGCGCGCGGCGCGCGACGAGGAGATCGCCGCGGTCGTGCTGCGCATCGACAGCCCGGGCGGCACCGTAATCGCGAGCGAGCTGCTCTACCGCGAAGTGCTGCGGCACAAGCGCGCGACGGGCCGGCCGGTCGTCGCGCAGATGATGGGGATCGCGGCGTCCGGCGGTTACTACGTCGCGATGGCCGCAGATCGCGTGCAGGCTTATCCCTCGACGATTACGGGCTCGATCGGCGTCGTCGCAATGGGCTTCAACTTCAGTGGCCTCATGCAGAAGCTTGGCGTCGAGTACCAGACTTTCACGACCGGCGCGTTCAAGGACGCGGGCTCGCCGTTCCGGCCAATGACGGAAACCGAACGCGCGCAGATCGCGAGCGTCACGCAGGATTTGTTCGAGGGCTTCCTCGACGTGGTCGAGCGCGGGCGTCCGCGGCTCGCGCGCGCCGAGATCGAGCGCCTCGCGGACGGCCGCATCTACTCGGCGCGACAAGCGCTCGCCGCGGGCCTGATAGACGCGATTGGCGAACTCGACGAGGCGGTCGCGGCTGCGAAGAGCGCGGCGGGGGTCGCGGGTGAGTCTCGCCTTGTCGTCTACCGGCGGCCGGGCGAGCGCGCGGAGAACTTGTTCTCGGCCTCGGGCCCGGCGCTCAGCGCCGAGGCGGCAGGCGCGCAGCTGCGCGACGCATTCGCGGAATCGAGTTTCTTGTATTGGTGGCCGGGCGGAATGAGCGCAGCGGCATTGCTCGAGCCGCTTCGGGCGCCGGCGATTCTTCCGGAGCCCTGACCAGTAGTTTTGGAACCGCCGGTTTCCTGCCGCGCGCGAACCCGCTGCGCGTCAGTAAACCCAGCGGCCGCCCTGGAAGCGGAAGATCTCGGTGACTGCGGTCGTGCCCGCGATCTGACAAGCGGCGCCGCTGTCCGCTGCGCACTTGTGCTCTTCGTACCGCAACAAGCCCACGTACGGCGCCGTCGTGCTTCCGGTCGGCTTCAGCTCGATCTTGAAAGCTTCGCCGTAGCCGCGGTAGGCGCCGCCCTTGGCGTTCCGCTTCTCATTGGCTGCCGCCGCGCCCATCTTTTTCATCCAGTCTTCGGCGAAGCTGTGGAATGCCGTCTCGGCTCTCTCGAACGACGGGTCACTCGGCGCAATCGCCGCGGGCGAATCGGCGAGGGCCCCACTCGTCGAGAGCGCAAACGAACCTGCAATTAGGAAGCGGCTGAGAGTTTTCATGGCGATCTCCTCCACGGGCACGCTGAAGTGAGCGGCCGCACCGTTCTGAATCGGCGCTGGCGCGGCGACGCTTGTGACGAGCCGCACAGTTGCGCATGCGTGAGGCCGTGTGACGACGAAGTGACGAGCGCGAGGAGAGTCGCAGGGTCGCCTGCGCGGGCCGCATGGTTGCGGATAGATTGCGCGCATGCCGAGCACAGTGTTGGTCATCGAAGACGAGCCCGATCTCGCCGAACTCGTGCGCTTCCACTTGAGCCAAGCGGGCTTCGCCGTGGAAGTTGCTCATTCTGGCAGAGCTGGTCTCGAGGCGATTCGGCGCGCGCGCCCCGCGCTCGTGCTGCTCGACCTGATGCTTCCAGATCTATCAGGCAGCGATGTCTGCCGCGAGTTGCGGGCCGACGCGAAGCTGCGCGATCTGCCGATCCTGATGCTGACCGCGCGCGCAGACGAGGTCGATCGCGTGGTCGGCTTCGAGATCGGCGCCGACGACTACGTGACGAAGCCGTTCAGCCCGCGCGAACTCGTGCTGCGCGTGAAGGCAATTTTGCGCCGCGCCGAGGGCGAGCCACAGCCCACATCCGTGCTGCGCCGCGGCGCGCTGCAGGTGGATGCCGAGCGCCACCGCTGCACGGTCGACGGCGAGTCCATCGATCTCACCGCTAAGGAGTTTCGCTTGCTGGAGGTGCTGATGTCGCGGCCCGGGCACGTGATGACGCGACAGCGGCTGCTCGAGGATGTCTGGGGTTCGGATATCACCGTCACCGAGCGCACGATCGACACGCATCTGAAGCGCCTGCGCGAGAAGCTCGGTGCCGCGGGCGAGTTGATCGAGACCGTCCGCGGAGTCGGGTACCGTCTCGCAGACTAGGGGCGGCTGGATGAGCTTCCGCGTTCGCTTCATGGTCGCGGTGAGCATGACGGCGCTCGCTGCGTGGCTCGCGGCGGAGCTGATCGCCGGGCGGCAAGGCGTCGCGGTGCGCGGGCTCGTGGTGTTAGGGGTCTCAGCGGCGTTCGCTCACGCGATCGCGCAGCGGCACGTTCGCAGCCTCGACGCGGTGCGCGCCGCGCTCGAAGGCGCGCTCTCGGGCGCGGTGCGCGCGCGCCTCGAGCGCTCCGAACCGGGTGCGCTCGGCGCCCTCGCGCGCGCCGTCGATGCCGTCGATGCCGCGCTGCGCGCGCGCGGCGCACAGGCCGCCGCCGAGCGCGAGCGCCTCGAAGCCGTACTGAACGGCATGGTCGAGGGCGTACTCGTCCTCGGCGCCGATGGCCGCGTCCAGCTCGCAAACGCGCGCCTGCGAGAGTTCTTCCAAGCTTGGGGCGAAGTCGGAGGCCGCGGCCCGCTCGAAGTAATTAGACACCCCATCATCGATGCGGCGCTCGAGCGCGCGGCAGCTTCGGGTGATCCGGTCTCGATCGAGCTCGTTCTGGCTGACGACCGCTGCCTCGAAATGCACGCGCGTCGCTTTCCCTCGGAGGGCGAAGCCCAAGGCACGGTGGCGGTCTTTCACGACGTCAGCGAGATCCGCCGCCTCGAGAATCACCGGCGCGACTTCGTGGCGAACGTCTCGCACGAACTGCGGACGCCGCTGACGGCAATCCAAGGCTTCGCGGAGACGCTCCAAGACGACAGCCTCGAACCTGCGCGGCGCCGCCAGTACGTCGACGTGATCGTGCGCAACGCCGAGCGCTTGCGCGCGCTGATCGAGGACTTGCTCGAGTTGTCGCGCATCGAGGGAAGGATGCATCCGCTCGCGCTCGAGCCTGTCGATGCTGCGGCGCTCGCGGGGTCGCTGCTGCGCGACATGCGGCCGCGCTTCGACGCGTGCAAGCTCGCGGCCTCCCTAACAGGCAGCGCGCCCGCTGCGCTCGCGGATCGCCGCGCGCTCGAGCAAGTGCTGCAAAACCTGCTCGACAACGCGGCGAAGTACACCGAACCGGGCGGCCGCATCGAGGTTCGCCTCGCGAGCGATGCAGGCAAGTTACGCATCGAGGTCGCCGACACGGGCATCGGCATCCCCGAGTTCGATCGCGCGCGCGTGTTCGAGCGCTTCTACCGCGTCGACAAAGCGCGCTCGCGCGACCTCGGCGGCACCGGCCTCGGGCTCTCGATCGTGAAGCACCTCGTGCAGGCAATGGACGGCGACGTGTTCGTCGTCTCGAGCGAAGGCGTCGGCACCACCTTCAGCATCGCGTTGCCGCTCGCCCCGCCGCGCGGCTAATCACTACGCGCTTTGCACCCGGCTCCGCGGCCCATGCGTCTTCACGCATTCGTCACACAGATGACGCTGCGCGGAAGAACTCGCTGCGTAAGTTGCCAGCCGTTCACACGCAATTCACACAAGGAGATCACTTCGTGAAGGCACGAATCCTCGGTGCGGCGCTGGCGCTGCTCTCATTCCTGGCAGCGAGCGCTCCGGCCTCCGCCGCGGAAGACGCG
The DNA here is from genome assembly GCA_031387905.1 of Deltaproteobacteria bacterium. Lineage (GTDB taxonomy): Bacteria > Myxococcota_A > UBA9160 > UBA9160 > UBA6930 > VGRF01. Next base: position 78 of record JANNDT010000229.1, on the reverse strand, counting down.
GTAATCAATGAAGTGCTCGCGATCCTGAAGGAGCGCGGCATCGTGGACGAGGCGCGCTACGGCGAACTCGTCGAGAAG
>JANNDT010000180.1:0-5483 GCA_031387905.1 Deltaproteobacteria bacterium | reverse complement strand
TCGGCGAACACGTCACGCGCTACTCGCTTTACATGCGCCAGCCCGTCGAGACCGAGGAGCGCCGGCGCTACGGCCGCGAGCACTTCCAGTTCATCTACTCAGTGGTGGACAAAGAGGACTACTGGGTGTCCGCGAACGTCCAGAAGAACTTCAACGCGGGCATGCGCGAGTACACGACATTCGGCGCGAACGAGCCTTCGCTGATCAACATGCACCGCAGCTTCCGCCGCATGGCGGGCCTGCCGCTGGTGGACGAGCCGGCCGAGATCGAGGAGTAACGAGCCGTCATGCCTTCCTTCTCTGCCAAATGCGCCGCCGAGCGTCCCACCGAAATCGCGCTGCGCGACGGGCGCAACGCTTGGAGCTGGGCGCAGACCGACGACAAACTGAACCGCGTCGCAAACGCGCTCTACGCCGTAGACCTTGGGCCAGACAGGCGCATCGCGGTGTTCGCGGAGAACGGCGCCGAAGTGGTGCTCGCCCACATCGGTGGCCTCGTCGCGGGCTGCTCGACCGTGCCGGTGAACTTCCACCTAACAGCAGACGAAGCCGCGTACATCCTCGAGGACTCGCAGACGCGAGTGCTGTTCGTGGGGCCGGAGACGGCACGTGCGGGTGTGGAAGCCGCGCGCAAGGCAGGCGTGCCGCGAGTGGTTGGGTGGCGCTGCGAGGGCATCGCAGGCGTCGAGTCTCTCGACGCGTACCTCGCGGCTTCTTCACCGGCTCCGTGCCGCGAGGATCACGCACCGCGCCCCAACCTTCTGTACACGTCCGGCACCACGGGCCGCCCGAAGGGCACCGAGCTGCCGCCCACGATGTTTGCGGCGGGCAAGACGATCGCCGAGCACATCGAGCGGCTCGCGCAGTCGCCGTTCGCGAAAGCCGGCACGCACCTAATCGTTGGCCCGCTCTATCACACTGGCCCGCTCTCGGGCTCGCGCTCGATCGCCGGCGGCGCGCCACTGGTGATCCTCGGACGCTTCGACGCCGAGGCGGTGCTGCGCGCCATCCACGAACACAAGTGCGGCTCGTGCGTGATGGTGCCGACGCATTTCGTGCGCCTCTTGCAGCTGCCCGAAGCGGTGAAGGCGAAGTACGACCTCGCGGCCATGAAGCTCATCACGCATACCGGCGCGAAGTGCCCCGTGGATGTGAAGCGCCGCATGATCGAGTGGTTCGGGCCGGTTCTCATGGACGCCTACGGCGCGACTGAAGTCGGCACGACCTGCTCGATCGGCAGCGTCGACTGGCTGCGTTTCCCCGGTTCGGTCGGCAAGACCGTGCCGCCCTTCGAGCCGCTCGTCGTCGATGACGAGGGCAAGGAGCTGCCGCCTAACACCGAGGGCAAGCTCTACTTCCGCGACACCACCGGGCGCGGCATCGTCTATCACAACGACCCCGAGAAATCGAAGGCCGCTCACCTGCGCCCGGGCGTCTTCACGCTCGGCGAAGTCGGTTACGTCAACGAAGAAGGCTTCGTGTTCATCACGGACCGCTTCTCCGACATGGTCGTCTCGGGCGGCGCGAACCTGTATCCGGCCGAAGCCGAGCAGGTTCTCATCAATCACCCGGAGATCGTGGACATCGCCTGCATCGGCATCCCGCACGCCGAGATGGGCGAAGAAATGATCGGGCTCGCGATCGTGCAGCCCGGCTCGGCGCTCACGAGCGAGCAGCTCGTCGCGTGGTGCCGCGAGCGGCTCTCGCATTTCAAGTGCCCGAAGCGCATCGTGTTCGTGGCGGATCTCGGGCGCAGCGCGGCGGGCAAGATCAACAAGAAGAGACTGCGCGAGCCGTACTGGAAGAACGCGCAGTAGGAGGCCTCCATGCCCGAGTTGCTCGTCGAGAAGAAGGACCACGTCGCGACGCTCACGCTGAACCGGCCCGAGCGCATGAATGCGATCAGCACGACGCTGCTCGGGCTGTTAGGCGAAGCCCTGAAGGACTGCGACGACGACGGAAGCGTGCGCGTGATCGTGTTGACCGGCGCAGGCCGCGGCTTCTGCAGCGGGCTCGATCTGAAGGACGCAGCCGCGGGCACCGGCATAGGGGGCAGCGGCGTGCTCTCGGCCGGCGGCTTTGCCTCGCACATCTCGTCGCGCGAAATCCCGACCGTCACGCTGCACCGCATCGACACGCCGGTAATCTGCGCGATCAACGGCCCGGCCGCGGGCTACGGCCTCGATCTCGCACTCGGCTGCGACATTCGGCTGATCGCGGACAGCGCGAAGCTGATGCCCGGCTTCGCGAAACGCGGCGTCGTGCCCGAGAGCGGCGGCACCTGGTACCTGCCGCGCCTGGTCGGCTGGGCGAGAGCCTGCGAGATCTCGTTCCTCGGCGACGACCTCTCGCCCGAGCGCTCGCTCGAGCTCGGCCTGGTGAACGCGATCGTGCCCGCCGCGGACCTAACAGCCGAGGCGCAGCGCTGGGCGCAGAAGATCGCGAACAACGCGCCGCTCGCGATCCTCGCGATGAAACGCCTGTTCCGGCACGGCCTCTCGCAGGATTTCGAATCGCACACGCACCACGTGCTGTTGCAGACGATCCTGCTGTTCCGCTCGAAGGACTTTCAAGAAGGCGTCGCGTCGTTCATGCAGAAGCGCCCGCCGAAGTTCGAGGGGCGTTAGGGAGACGGCATGAGCGACGCCGGCGGAATTCTGACGTACCGCTCCGCGAATCCGTTCGAGTTGGTGCACTTGCTCCATCATCTCGCCGCTGCGCCAGAGCAGCCGATGTTCGGGATGCTGGTCCTGCCTGAGAAGCCCGCGCGCGAGCCGCTACCTGCGGTGGTGTGCCTGCACGGCAGCATGGGGTGGCGCGGCCATCACCACGAGCACATGGTGCGCTGGCTCGAGCGCGGCATGGCGGTGTTTCGCTTGCACAGCTTCGAAGCGCGCCGCGTCGCCTCGGTGGTCGAGGACCAGATGGCGGTGACGATGTCGATGCTGCTCGTCGATGCCTACCGCGCGCTCGAGTTGCTAGCGGCGCACCCGCGCATCGATCGCGAGCGCATCGGTATTACGGGCTGGAGCCTCGGTGGCTCGGTCGCGCTCTACGCCGCCTGGGAGCCTGTGCGCGAGGCGCTCGCGCCGGCTCAGCGTTTCGCCGCGCATCTCCCGTTCTACCCCGCCGCGCATTTGCGGATGGAAGAGGCGCGCTGGTCGCACGCGCCGATTCGCGTTCTGCACGGCGACGCCGACGACTACACGCCCGCGCACTTCGCGAGCGAGCTCGCGGACGAACTGCGCCCACTCGGCGTACACATCGAAGTGACGCGTTACGCGAACGCGCACCACTCGTTCGATTCGATCGAGCCGCTCGCGTGGCTCCCGAATGCGCTGCGCCTCGGCAAGCGCACCACCATCGTGGGCCGCGACGGACGCTCGTTCACCACCGCGCGCGACGGCGCGCCTCGCTACGTCGACGAGCCGAGCCAGCGCGCCGCGAGCTTCGCAGCCGCCGCGAACCGCGGCGCGCATGTGGGCGGGAGCTGGGAAACGCGCCGCGCGGCGTTCTCCGACGCGGCCGGTTTCCTGGCGCAGTCCCTAATTGGCGCTTGACCGCGCTCAGCCCACCCCACCGCCCGCCACCACCAGGTGCGCGCCGGTCGTGTAGCTCGATGCCTCGCTCGCGAAATACAGCGCGGCGCCGACGATCTCGTGCGCCTGGCCGCCGCGCTGCAGGAAGATGCTCGCTTTCGCGCGCTTCTCGAAAGCCGGGATGTCCCAGGCTTTCGAGATATCTGTCAGGAACGGTCCAGGGATGATGCAGTTCACGCGGACCGTGGGACCGAAGTGGTGCGCGAAGCCGACCGTCATCGCGTTCACCGCGGCTTTCGAGCCCGCGTAGGGAATGATCCCGGCCGTGGGGTGCAGCGAGCCGTTGCTCGAGACGAAGATGATCGAGCCGCTGCCGCGCTCGACCATGTGTTTGCCGAGCAGCGCCGTCAGCCGGAACGGGCCCTTCATGTTGACGCCGATCACCTTGTCCCAGAGCGCTTCAGTCACGTCGGCGACGTGTTCGTAGAGCGGCGACATCCCGGCGTTGTTGACGAGCACGTCGACGCGCCCGTAATGAGCGAGCGCGGTCTCGGCGAGTCTCTCGTTCTGCGTCCAGTCGGAGACATTGCACGCCAAAGGCAGTGCGCGGCGTCCGGTTTCCTTGCGCACCTGCTCCGCGAGTTCCTCGCAGCTCTCGAGCTTGCGGCTCGCGATCACGACGTCGGCGCCAGCGCGTGCGAAGGCGAGCACCATCTCGCGCCCCATGCCGCGGCTGCCGCCCGTCACGAGCGCCACTTTGTCGGTGAGATCGAAGAGTTGATTCGCGTCGCGCATTCACGCCTCCGTTCGGGGTCGGCCAGCGTACCCCGCTCGGCTCTCGGTCGCGTGGGCCGCGGAGTTTTCATGCGAACCGGATCGTCATCCAGGTGTCTCTCCCTATCATTGCTCTCTTCCCGAAGTGGAGATCCTTGATGCTGATCGCTGACCGGCCTTGTCTCCGCGCGCTCTCGCTCGCGCTGTTGTTGTTGGGCGCACTCGCACCTTGGCGCGCCTCCGCGCAAGCGGTCGCCGGCAGTTGTCGAGTCCAGTTCTTCGCAACGTCCACGCTTCACGACTTCGAGGGCGACGCGCCTTGCGCGCTGCTCACGATCGACCCGCCCGACGCGAGCGGCGCGTATCTCGCGCGCGCCGAGGTGGCGGTGGCGCAGATGCACACTGGCATCTCTGCGCGCGACAAGAAGATGCGCGAGATGTTCGAGGCGAAGCGTTTCCCGCGCATCACCGCGTCGTTCGATCGGGTCGACCCGAGTGCGCTGCGAGGCGGCTCCGCCGGCGCAATCCCGTTCCGCATCTCGATCCACGGCGTCGAGCGCAGCGTGAAGCCCTCCCTATCGAACTGGTCCGAAGTGCCGGGCGAGAGCGCGCGCTTCAGCGCCAGTTTTGAGCTCTCGCTGCGCGACTTCGGGATCGAGCCGCCCATCGCGATGGGCTTCATGCGCGTCGGTGAGAAAGTCAAAGTGGTCGTCGCCGTAGAGTTGACGGCAAAGAGCGCCGCGCAACCCGCGTCCACCCTGCCGACGCGACCGAACTGAACGCGAGCGTGACGGCTACCGTCGTTACTACGAGTTAGTGCCGTACTGGCTGCCGCGGTTCGCGCCGCGGAGCCGAGAGTCATGATGCGAATCGCTTCCGTCGGCCGCGCGCTGCCCGCGAACTACTACGACCAAGACGCGTTGCTGGCCGCACTCGCGACGCTGTGGTCGGGCCGTTTCCACAACCCGCGCCGCCTCGAGCAGATCCACCGCAACGTGCTCGTCGGCGGCCGGCACCTCGCGCTGCCGATCGACGAGTACGCGCAGCTGCGCGGCTTCGGCGATGCGAACGCAGCCTTCATCCGCTGCGGGATCGAGCTCGGCGAGCGCGCGATCCGCGAAGCGCTCGCGGGCGCCGCGCTCGAGCCGTGCGAGATCGACCACATCTTCG
>JANNDT010000094.1:0-12326 GCA_031387905.1 Deltaproteobacteria bacterium | reverse complement strand
CGACGATCGCGCGGCTGGTGGCAGCGCGCGTCCTGGACCGCGTCGAATCCGCGCGCGCCTACGCCGATCTCGCGCTGCACGGCGCGCTGCGCGACGAGCGCCTCACGTCGCGCGACCGCGCCTTCGCGACCGAACTCGTGTTCGGCACGCTGCGCTGGCGCGGCCGGCTCGATTTCGCGCTCGCGACCTGCACCGACCGCGCGCTCGGCGAACTCGAACCCGCCATCCTCACGCTGCTCCGGCTCGGCGCGTACCAGCTCTTCTTCTGCGACTCAGTTCCGCCGCGCGCCGCCGTCGACGAAACGGTGCGCTGCGCCCACGCAATGGGCTGGGCCCGCGCCGCCGGCCTAATCAACGCGGTGCTGCGCCAGCTCGCGCGCAAACAGGCCGTGGGCGAGAGCGGCCCGAACGCACTCGCCTGGCCCACGCTCGAACGCGACCCGCTCGCGCATCTCGTCCACGCGCTCTCCATCCCGGAATGGATCGCGCGCCGCTGGCTGGACGCGCTCGGCCCCGCCGAGGCCGCGGCGCTGGCGCGCGCATCGAACGAAACGCCGCCGCTCTCCGCGCGCGTGAACACGCTGACGACCACGCGCGAGCAGCTGCTCGAAGAACTCGCGACGCGCTGGCCGAGCGTGAAACTCGCGTCGCACGCGCCGTTCGCGCTCGCGCTTGGCCACGGTGTCGACCCGGGCAGCGATCCCGCGTTTCGCGAAGGCCGCTTCACGGTGCAGGACGAAGCCTCGCAGCTCGTGGTGACGCTGCTCGATCCGCAGCCCGGCGAGCGAGTGCTCGATTTGTGCGCCGCGCCGGGCTCCAAAACCACCGGCATCGCCGAGCGCGTGGGCGCCCATGGGCTCGTGGTCGCCTGCGACCGCAACCAGGCCCGCCTCGATCTCGTCGGCCGCGCGGCGCGACGCCTCGCGCTCGAGAACGTTCACCTCGTACACGCCGACGCAACGCAGGCGCTCGGGGATCTGCCCGGCGCGCCCTTCGCCCGCGTGCTCGCCGACGTACCGTGCTCCGGTCTCGGCACGCTGCGCCGCAACCCCGACGCGCGCTGGCGCCTGCGCCCCGAAGACCCGGCCTCGCTCGCCGAAACGCAGCGCGCATTGCTCGCGAACGCCGCGCGCGAGGTGATGCGCGGCGGCACGCTCGTTTACAGTACTTGCACGCTGCTCGCGGAAGAGAACGAGGCGGTCGTCGCCGCGTTCCTGGCACAGCATCGGGAGTTCTCATTGTCGGCGCAGGGCGCAATTCCAGCCGCCGCGCGCCCTTTCACGGAGGCAGACGGTTTCATGCGCACCTGGCCGCAGCGGCACGGCACCGATGGCTTCTTCGCGGCGCGGATGGAACGGCGGCGCTCCCGATGACGAAGCCGATCCGTATCGCTCCGTCCATTCTGTCCGCGGATTTCGCGACGCTCGGCGCCGAGATCCAGAAAATCGATCGCGCCGGTGCGGACTGGATCCACATCGACGTAATGGATGGCCACTTCGTGCCGAACCTCACGCTCGGGGCCGAGGTGATCAAGTCGCTGCGCAAGACGACGGCGCTGCCGTTCGACGTGCACCTGATGATCGAAGCTCCCGAGCGCTCGCTCGCACAGTACGCGGAAGCCGGCGCGAATCGCATCGGCGTCCACGTCGAGACGTGCCCACATCTGCACCGCACCGTGCAGCAGATTCACGGTCTCGGGAAGAAAGCCTGCGTCGTGCTGAATCCCGCGACGCCTGCCCACGCGGTCGAGCCGGTACTCGCTGACGTCGATCAAATCCTGGTGATGAGCGTGAACCCCGGCTTCGGCGGGCAGAAGTTCATCCAGAGCGTGCTGCCGAAGGTGCGCCAGCTGCGCCAGTGGATCGACGAGCGCGGCCTCGATGTCGAACTCGAGATCGACGGCGGCGTGAACCGCGAGACGATCGCCGAAGCTGCGCGCGCGGGCGTGAACGTGTTCGTCGCCGGCAACGCAGTGTTCCGCGAGCCGGACTACGCCGTCGCGATCGCGGAGCTGCGCAAGCTCGCCGAGAACGCTTGAGGCGCGGCGCCCGCGTCCCGCCAGCACCCCGCCGCTCACCGGAGAGGCCTCCGCCACCGAACTGCGCGCTTGGGAGCGGCAGATCGCGCAATCTCTGGCATATTCCCGCGCCTTCGGGGCGTGGCGCAGTTTGGTAGCGCGCTTCGTTCGGGACGAAGAGGTCGCAGGTTCGAATCCTGTCGCCCCGACCACTTCACAGCTCGCAGCGCCGGCTCGGCGCTGCGAGCTCGCAGCGGGCCGACCGGCCGCCGCGCCTGCCACCCGCTTGTTAGGGCCGCGCCGCGCCGCTCGCATTCCTGCGCTCGCGGCCGCGAAACTGCGAGCGCCGCAGAGGCAACGCAGCGGCAACTCCGCACGCAGCGGCGGCGTGTCTAAAGCGACATCCGTGAAACCCTCACCGGCAACCCCCGTGCGTTTTGAAAACTCTTCCAAGTCCGCGAGATTGCTTGGTTTTCGTTGACACTCGCGAGCCGTGATGCCACGCTGCCTTGGCTCGTTTTGGCGCGCCGCCGCGTAAGCCGGAGACCCGCATGAACACGTCCGAGTTGGCCTGGGAGCTGGCGGAACTCTTCGGCGAACTCGAGACCTCGCAGATCAACGAGATGCTCGCGAAGAACGTGCCGCTCGAAGCGCTCGAGTTCTTCAACTCGTACGCCGAGTCCTTCGCGAAGCGCGAGCACGTCGAAACCAGCAGCGCCGGGCGCCTCCCGAACCTAATGCTGCTCGGCTACCTGCTGCGCGTGCTCGAGGAGCGCCTGATCGAAGGCGATGACGACGCGGACGAAGACGAAGCCGGCGAAGACGAGTAGCGCGAGGGCCCTGCGCACCGCGCCAACTTTCGTGGCGAACTCCTAGAGCCTCCGAGCAACGCCTACGCTTCAATGCGCGCCGCTCTAGCAAGCGGCCCAAGCGCGCAGAGCCTAGGCCGAGCGGAGTGGAAGAATGATTGGAGACGAAGCGACGCTCGAGCGCATCGCACGCGCCCGCACGAGCGATGCGACCGCGCCATGCATCGATGCGCTGCCGTTCCGCACGTTCGACGTGCTGCTCGGAGCGCGGGCGCTCGCTGGCGAGCGCACCTACCTCATCTTCCGCGATGGCGCGGATCGCCTCGAACTCTCGTACAGCGCACTCGTCGCGCGGGTCGCGGAGCGCGAGCGCACCCTGCGCGCACTCGGCGTCACGCGCGGAAAGCGCGTCGCGACCCTGTTCGTGAACGATCCCGAGGTGCCGATCACCTACTTCGCAGCGTGGTCGATTGGCGCGAGCGTCGTGCCGGTCAACCTCGGCGAGGACGACGAGCGCATCGCGTTCGTGCTGCGCAACTCCGAGGCGTGCGCGGCGCTTTACCTGCCTGAAGCGCGTGCGCGCGCGGAGGCGCTGCGCGACAGCGCGGTCGACGTGCGCTGGCACGACACCTCCGCACCCGCGCCGCTTGCCGGCGCGACCCCGAGCACGACGCCCGAGCCGCCGCGCCCCGAGGACGAGGCGCTGATCGTTTACACCTCGGGCACCACGGGCGCGCCGAAGGGCGTCGTGCTGACGCAGCAGAACCTGCTCGTCGATGCGCACGCGCTCGCGCTCTGGCACGGCGTCGATGAACGCACGCGCTTGATGTGCGTGCTGCCGACGCATCACGTGAACGGCATTCTGGTCACGCTGATTACGCCGCTGCTGATGGGCGGCAGCGTCGTGCTGATGCGCAAGTTCCAGGCGAGCACGTTCTGGGAGACCGCCGCGCGCGAGGGCGTGCAGATCGTCTCGGTGGTGCCGACGCTGCTCGCGTTCCTGCTCGAAGACGAGCGCGAAGATCGGCGCGGCCTCGCCCGCTTCCGGCACTTCATCTGCGGCGCCGGCCCGCTCACGGTGGAACTGGCCGCGCGCTTCGAGGATCGCTTCGGCTTCCGGATTCTTCACGGCTACGGGCTGTCCGAGACGACTTGTTATTCGAGCATGCTGCCGGCCGGGCTCGAGGCCAGCGCGCACCGCGGCTGGCTGCGCGAGCACGGCTTCCCCTCGATCGGCGCGCCGCTGCCGCCCAACGAAATGGCCATCCACGACGGCGAGGGCAACGCGCTCCCGGAGGGCGAGCGCGGCGAGATCGCGATCCGCGGCGTGAACGTGATGCGCGGCTACTACCGGCGCCCCGAAGCGAACGAGGAGGCGTTCGCGCACGGCTGGTTCCGCAGCGGCGACGAGGGCTTCTTCCGCGCGGGCCCGGACGGCCGTAATTACTTCTTCATCACCGGCCGTCTCAAAGAGTTGATCATCCGCGGCGGCGTGAACCTCTCGCCCTTCGAGATCGACGAAGTGCTGAACGCGATTCCGGGCGTGGCGTGCGGGCTGGCCGTTGGCTTCGAGAACAAGTGGTACGGCGAGGAAGTCGGCGCGTACGTGATGCTCGCGCCCGGCGCGAAGCTCGATGAAGCCGCGATTCTGCGCACCTGCCGCGAGCAGCTGCCGTTCGGGAAGGCGCCGAAGGCGGTGGTGTTCGGCAGCGACATTCCGGTGACGTCGACAGGCAAGTATCAGCGCGGCCGGTTGGTGCCGCTGTTCGCTCAGTTCAAGGACGTGCAGTTTCGCGATCCGCGCTGAGCCGGTGCGAGCGGAGTCAACGCGGCAGTTCGCGGGCGCGAAACGACCGCTCGCTCCCGAGCCAGCGCAGGTTCACCGCGTTCAGGAGCGCGTGCGCCAGCACCGGCGCGAGCAGGTCGCCGCTCGCGGCGAACAGTGCCCCGAAGCCCAGCCCGGCGATGCCCGCCGAAAGCGACCACGTGCGCAGCTCGCGGCGCGGATGAAAGTGCGCGAGCCCGAACAGCGCCGATGCGGCGAGCCAGCCGACTCGCGGCTGGAGCGCGCCGCGAAAGAAGGCCTCCTCGGCGAGGCCCGAGAGTGCGGCGAGCGCGAGCGCCTGCGCGGTCGAAACACCCGCGACGAGCGCCGCGAGTTCGCGCGCGAGGGCGCGACCGGCGGCGCTGCGCTGCGTCCAGATGCGCGACGCAATCAGCAAAGCCGCCCCGAACGCGAGCCCGGCGGCGATTCGCAGCGGCAGTGGCCAAGCGGGCGCCGCTTCGGCCGCGCGCCACGGCCACGCACCGTCCTGGCTGAGGCGCCAGGCGATCGCCACCGCGAGGAGTGCTCCGTAAAAGGCGATCGCGATTCGCACGAGGCGCAGCGGCGAGGCGCCCGGACCCGCGCCTCTGGCCTCCAAGGCCGCGGTTTCCTTGGCGTCGCCCATTCTCGGTGGTTAGCTTCCGCCCGTTCTCGACGCCCTCTCGGCCCCCCCGATCGAAGGGCAATCGTTCTCCCGAGGCAGCATGTCCGATCGCATTCCGATGACGCCGCGTGGCAAGGCCATGCTGGACGACGAGCTGAAGAAGCTCAAGTCGATCGAGCGCCCGCGCATCGTCAAGGAAATCGAGATCGCGCGCGCCCACGGCGACATCTCGGAGAACGCCGAGTACCACGCCGCGAAGGATCGGCAGGGGCAAATCGAAGCCCGCATTCGGATGCTCGACGACCGGCTCGCGCGGGCCCAGGTAATCGACGGACGCGGCCAGAGCGACGCGAAGGTGAGCTTCGGCGCCACGGTGGTGCTCTCCGACGCGGGCTCGGGCGACGAAGTCACCTACACGATCGTCGGCGAGGACGAAGCCGACATCGGCCGTGGCTTGATCTCCGTGACCTCGCCGGTCGCGCGGGCGATCATGGGCAAAGAGCGCGACGCGAGCGTGCGCGTGCAGGTGCCCAAGGGCATGCGCGAACTCGAGATTCGCGAGATTCGCTTCGAGTTGCTTGGGGGCGAGGCCTCCTAACGACCCCCGGAGGCGCGCTTGCGATCCCTCCAACTCAAGTTCAGCGCGCTCGTGGTCGCCCTGCTGGTGGTCGCGTGCGTCGTGCTGGCGTGGATGGCGACCCGCCACGAGCGTGCCTCCGTCGAAGCCGAGATCGAGCGCAGCACGATCGCGCTGGCGAAGAACCTCGCGCAGGACGCGAAGACGCCGCTCTTGCTGAAGGACGCGCTCACGCTCGACGGGCTCGTCAACAACGCGGGCACCGAGCGCGGCGTCGTCACGGCGCGCGTGGTGAGGCGCAGCGGCGAAGTCGCGGCGGCGTTTTCGGCGTACGGACCAACCTTCGTCGGCCTGCCCGTTCCGCTCGCTGAGCAGTACGAGCACGGTTTTCACCTCGAGCGCCGCCGGGATGCGCTGATGGTGGCGGCGGAAGTCACCTGGAGCGGCGACGCGATCGGCGAGGCGCAGATCGAGATCGACCTCGCGCGGCTGGTCGAGCCGATTTTGCGCGAGACCCGCACCCAGTTGGCTTGGGTCGCGCTCGGCGTGACCGTGTTCGGCGTGGTTGCCGGGCTCGGCTTCGTGGCGCTGCTGGTCGGCCCGCTGCGCCGCCTGCGCGCGGGCGTCGAGCGGCTCGCGGCCGGCGATCTCGCGACGCGCGTGCCGCCCACCTCACGCGACGAAGTGGGCGAACTCACCGCAGCCTTCAACGAAATGGGCGAGTCACTCCAGCAGAAGCAGCGCATTCAGCGCGCGTTCGGGCGCTACGCGAGCGACTACGTGCTGCAGACGCTGCTCGAGAGCCCCGAGGGCGCCGAGTTGCAGGGCGCCGAGCGCGACGTGACGGTGCTGTTCGCCGACATCCGCGGCTTCACGCGACTTTCCGAAGGCCTCGAACCAGCAGCCGTCGTCGCGCTTCTCAACGACGTGTTCCAACTCGTGAGCGATTGCATCCTGGCCCGCGGCGGCACCCTCGACAAGTTCATCGGCGACTCGGTGATGGCGTACTTCGGGGCGCCTGTGGCAAGTGCCGATCACCCGATCGCCGCGGTGAGCGCTGCCGTCGATATTCTGCGTGCGATGGAAGCGCGCAACGCGACGCTCGCACCCGGTGGACATGCGGTCGGCATCGGCATCGGCATTCACACCGGCCCGGTGATCGTCGGAAACATCGGCTCGGACCGGCGCACCGATTTCACTGCGATCGGCGACTCGGTGAACGTCGCCGCGCGGCTCGAGAAGCTCGCGCAGGCGGGCGAGATCCTGGTATCCGAAGCCGTGCAGCGGCGGGTACGCGGGACTCACCGGCTGCGCTTCGAGGGTGAGCGACAGCTCTCGGGCCGGCAGGAACCCGTGCACGTCTACGCCGTCGAGTTGCGCGCGAGCGGCGAGGAAGCGGCTTGAGGCGTGCGGCGGCTGCGCTCGTCGGCTGCGCGCTCGCGCTCGGCTGTGCGACGCCGCTCGAAGTGGGCGAGCGCGCCTACCAGCGCGGCGATCGCGAGGGCGCGATCGACGCCTGGCGCAACATCGACTCCGCCGAGCTCGACTACGCCTCCGCCCGCGGGCGCATCGACGCCGTCTCGGAGGAGCGCGGGCAACTCGTAACGCGCCACCAGCAGCGCGCGCGCTACTTCGAGGAACGCGGCCGACTCGCAGAGGCCGTGCTCGATTACCGCCTCGCGCTGCGCATCGAGCCGGGCAATCGCGAGACGCTCGCGCACGTGCAGGAACTTTCGCGGCGCCTTGCGAAGGCGCGCGCCGAGGGCCTCGCGCTGTTCCGCGCCGCGTACGAGCGCGAAGATCTCGGCGCCGCGCGCGTGCACATCGCGAGCCTGCGCAATCTGGATGCGTTCTCGCCTGAAGTCGCCGACGAGCAGCGGCGTCTCGCTGAAGCGCTCGCGAGCCGCATCGACGCGAGCCTCGCGCGCGGTTCGCGCGGCTTCGACGCCGGCAACTTCGAGGCGGCGGAGGGCGCGTTCCGCGCGGTGCTCGAACTCGATCCGCAAAACGAAAGCGCGCGCGGTTACCTCGCGTACATCGAGCGCAACCGTGCGGAAGCCGCTGCGCCGAACCTCGAAGCCAGCGCGCCGAACCCCGACCCGGACGAGATTGTGCAGACGCGCCGTCGCGAGCCGCGCCCGCGCGCGACCGAATCCGAGATCCGCGCGGAGGGCTTCCTGCAAAACGCGCTCTCCGCCGAGGCGGCCGGCGACCCGCTGCAAGCGATCCGTTACGACCTCGCCGGGCTCGACGCCGACGCGCAGCACGCGGGTGCGCGCAGCCACCTGGCTTCGCTGCGCCGCGCGCTCGCATCGCAAGTGCCCGGCTGGCTCGAAGCCGGGCGCCGCTACTACCAGCAAGAGAATTTGCAGGCCGCGCTCGATCAGTGGGAGCGCGTGCAGCTGGTCGATCCCGACAACGGGGAAGCGGGCGAGTACGCCGCGCGCGCGCGCAAGCTGCTCGAGCGGCTTGAAGAATTGCGCGCGGAACCGCTCCCGCCCGTCTCGGCGCGCCCGTGAAGCGCTGCGCTGCGCTGGTTTTGCTCGCGCTCGCCAGCGCGCTCGGCTGCGCGACCTCGCTCGATCTCGAGCGCGTGACGCAAGCGATCGTTCCGGTCGGCCCCGAAGCGGCGCCGGCGCTCAGCGAGACGCCGAACTCGGCGCTGGCACGCGTCGAGGGCGTGCGCGCGGTGAGCGGCGAGCTGGGCGCAATTCCGCTGCGCTGGGACGCGAGCCGCGAGGCTGAAGTCACGGGCTACGTGCTCGACCGAGCGCCGCACGCGGACGGCCCGTTCGCATTCATCGCGACGCTCTCCGATCGCTTCCGCACGGTGTACGTCGACCGCGGCCTCGATCTCGCGCCGAAGCGAACCGCCGGTCAAGCCAGCGGCGGCCTCGGCCACGCCGAGACTTATTATTATCGCGTGCGCGCCTTCGATCGCGGGGGGCGCATTGCGGCGGCGGCGCCGACGGTCGTGTCGGGGACGACGGCGGCCAAGCCCGCACCGCCCGGCGGCGTGCAGGCCTACAGCCACCTGCCCCGCCGTATCGCGCTGCGCTGGCTCCCCGCGAGCGGTCCCAACGTGACGGGCTACGTCGTCTCGCGCAGCCCGAGCCCGAGCGGCGCCTACGCAACCGTTGCGCGCATTGAGGGACGCCATCAGACGCTGTTCCTCGACGAGCGTCTGCCCGACCTCGGCGTGTTCTACTACCGCATCGCTTCGGTGGATGCGGCCGGCGCGGTCGGCGACCCGAGCGGTGCGGAACGCGCCGTCACGAAAGGCGAGCCGCTGCCGCCGACGGGACTGCGCGTCGCCGCGCAAAGCGTCGGCGCCAACGAACTCAGCTGGGAAGCGAACGTCGAGCCCGATCTGCGCGGTTATCAATTGCTGCGCCGGCGCGCGGAGGGCGGCGAGATCGAAGTCGTCGCCGAACTGAGCTTCAACGCGACTCGCGCTGTCGACTCAGCAGTCGCGCCCGGTGAGCGCGTCACCTACCGCCTCATCGCGATCGACGGCGATGGCCTGCGCTCGAGCCCATCCGACCCGCTCGAAATCAGCGCGCTCGATTACGGCCTCCGCGCGCACGTCACTCCAGAAGGCGTGCGCCTCAGCTGGGACGCGGGCGCGCAGGCTGGTTTCGCCGAGACCCGCGTGCTCGCCGCCGGCGCCCTCGGCAGCGGCAACGAACTCGGCCGCAGCGCGCGCGCCGAGTTCCTCCACCGCGAAGGCAAGCCCGGCGCCCGCTACCAGCTGATCGGCGTGCGCAAAGACGGCAGCGAAGCGCCCGCGTCGAAGCTGGTGGAGGCGGAGTGAGGGCGAGGCGAGCGAAGCTCGAAGCGGCGCCCTGGCTCCCCGAGTAGGACTCGAACCTACGACCTGGCGGTTAACAGCCGCCTGCTCTACCAGCTGAGCTATCGGGGAAAAGAGGCGGCGCAGTCTAGGCGCTCGCGACTCGGTTGCAACGAAGCGCACGGGCGGGCCAGGATGCGCGAATGACGACGCCCGCCGCGCCCGCCTCCGTCGCAGAGCCTCAGCGCGAAACGCCGCTGCGCCACGAGACGGACGTGCTCGTAGTGGGCGGCGGCAGCGCGGGCGTAGCCGCCGCAGTGGCCGCTGCGCGAGCAGGCGCGCGGGTGATGCTGGTCGAGCGCACGGGCGGGCTTGGCGGCCTCGCGAGCGGCGGGCTCATCTTGTTGCTGCTCACGCTCGACGACGGCCGCGGGCGCCAAGTCGTCCGCGGCATTTGCCAGGAAGTCGTCGACCGGCTCGCCGCGCGCGGGGCGGCGTACTTCCCGCCCGCGAGCGAGTGGGGCCGCACGGACCGCGAACTCATCGCGCGCGAGCAGCGCATGGGCCTCGTCTGGGGGCGTCCGCCGCACGCGGTCCGCTACTCGGTCGCGTACGACGCCGAGGAGATGAAGTTCGCGCTGGCGGAACTCGCGCGCGAGGCCGGCGTAGAGTTGTTACTGCACGCCTTTGGCTGCGAGCCGTGGCTCGAGGACGGCCGGGTCGCGGGCGTGCTGTTCGAATCGAAGGCGGGGCGCTTCGCAATTCGGGCGCGCAGTGTCATCGACGCGACCGGCGATGGCGACTTGTTGGCGCGGCTCGGCTGCGCGCACGAAACCGAGCGCGTGTTGCCGTGGCAGTGGTTCGTGCTCGGCGGCGTCGAGGATGCGGATGCCGCCGCCGCGCGCGGCCACGGCTTCCGCACCATCGGCGAAGGCCGCTTGCTGATGCCGTGGGGCGCCACGGAGAAGATCGCGCGCGCGATCGACGCGACTTCGCCCGAGGATCTCACTTACGCGGAGATCGAGTGCCGCCGCCGCGTGATGGCCGAGATCGATCGCTTGCGGCGAGAAGACCCCGCCTTCGCCCACGCGCACGTGTGCCGCATCGCCGATCACTTGGGGATTACGGAGAGCCGCCGGCTGCTGGGGCGACGTGTACTCGGCCGCGACGACATGAACACGCTCTTCGCCGACGGCGTCGCGCTCACCGGACACTGGACGGTGTACGGCGCGCTCTACTCGATCCCGTACGGGTGCCTACTCGCGCGCGAAGTGCCTAATTTGTTGGTGGCCGGGCGCTGCATCTCCGTCGACCACCGCGTTCACCACGCGACCAAGGAAATCCCCGCCTGCTTCGCCACCGGCCAAGCCGCCGGCGCCGCCGCCGCACTCGCGCTGCACGCCGACATCGAGCCCGCGCGGCTCGACGTCGCGACCCTGCGCGCGCACCTCTCGTCCGCCGGCGCAATCCTCAGCTGACACCACCCGCGAAAGGCAACCGGGGACGTTCTTGCCTTTTTAATGCGGGTTCATGCCGCCGTGGATGGTGTACTGCGAGCCGTTGATGAACTTTGCGTCGTCGCTGCCGAGAAAGGCGATCAGCGCGGCGATTTCGTCGGGCTCGGCGTAACGGCCGAGCGGGATGCGCTCGCTGATCGACTTCTTCACGATCTCGGCGGACGCGGCGTTGCCGCCGAGGCCTTGCTCGAGCGAGCGCATCATGCGCGTCTCGACCGGCGATGGGCACACGGAGTTCACTCGGATGTTATGCGGGCCTAGCCCGATCGCGGCGGAGCGCGTGATGCCGATGACGGCGTGCTTGCTCGCGACGTAGGCGGAGATGTTCGCTTCGCCTTGCAGCCCCGCGACCGAGGCGAGGTTCACGATCGAGCCGCCGCCGCGGCGGCGCAGCGCGGGCGCAGCGTGTTTCACGCCGAGGAAGACACCGCGCACGTTCACCGCGAGCACCTTGTCGAACGTCTCGACGGGGTACTCCTCGATCGGAACGACCGCGCCCTCGATGCCCGCGTTGTTCACCAGGAAATCGAGCCCGCCAAAGCGTTTCTCGGCGGCCTCGATCATGCGCGCGACGTCGTCTTCGCGGCTCACATCCACCGCGAGCGTCTCGACGCGGCCAGCGCCCTTGGCCTCATGCGCCGCCTCCTCGAGCTTCGAGCCCGCGAGGTCCGTGAGCAGCAAGCTCGCGCCTTCCGAGGCGAGCCTGCGCGCGGTGGCGCGGCCGATCCCGCCCGACGCGCCCGTCACGATTGCGATCTTGCCTGCGTAACGAGTCATCGAGCAGCTCCTTCGTGTTGGGCAGCGGCTACGCCGTTCGCGGGCGCAGCTCCTTCGGCGCGCGGCTGCCAAAATGGCGCCGCGGGCGATTAATCAGGGCTTCCTCCGCCACCGAGGCCGCGCGCGGCGTGTTGTCGCCAGCTGCGCAGGCCGCGCGACAAAACCAGGCGTCGCCGATGCTCACGGAGGCGAGGTCGAGTTCCGCGCGACAGCGCGTGCAGGAACCCGTCGCAGATTTCTTGCCACTCACCGTCTTTCCCCCGCGCTTACGAAGCGGCGGACGTTATCACCCGGGGCTCACCGGGCTAGAGTGGCCGCGTGAGTTCTTCGCCGCGTTTCACGCTTCGCCTCGGCAAAGCCGACTTCAAGTTCGCGGCCGCTCACTTCACCTGGTTCGCAGATGGCACGGC
>JANNDT010000087.1:0-4784 GCA_031387905.1 Deltaproteobacteria bacterium | reverse complement strand
CGACGATCGGCGCCCGCGCGCGCGCCTCGTCGATCGGCAGCACGAGCAGCGAGCCGTCGGCCGCGGGCACCGCCCCGAAGCCCTACGAGAGAAGCGTCGTGTGCAGAAACTCGAGAGCCTCGCCGGGCGTGACAGCCTCGTTGACGATCACAGGCGCGGAACCCTGCAAGCGATCGTCGTAGACGAAGCGTTTCTGGGTGATCTGCTGGACCTTTCGCACGAGGTCGCTGAGCGGCGCGTTGATGAGGCGCAGCGTGACGCGTTCCGCCTCGGCTGCGGGCCGCTCGAGTTCGAGCGCGATCAGCCCGTCCTGGTGCGAGAGCTGCGCCGCGGATCCGGGCGCGCGCCGCACGCGGATCAGCACCTCCGCGCCGGGCGGATCCGAATCGGCCGCGCTCACTTCGCGGATCCCGCTGCCGACGCCCGGTACGACTTGGCGCGGCGCCTTTGGATCGAGCGTCGCGTTCGGGATGTGCAGCGTGAGCTGCTCGGGGCCGTTCGCTTCGAGGCGCGGCGCCACCGCACCGTTCGTGAGCACTAGCAGCCGGTCGTATTGCCCTTTGCGATCGAGCTCGAGACCAACGACGCGAGCAGCGGCGGGCGGCGGCGCCTCTTGCGCGAAGGATGCGCTCGCAAACGTCGCGAACGCGAGCAGCGCGAGCGCACTCGCAGCCAACGCCCGCAACTCGCTCCGCGCCCATCGCATGGCGGCGCAGCGTAGCCGCGCTTCGCAGTCGCGAGCGGCTGATTACGGCCCGCTCTTACCACCGAGCCAGCGCGGCCACTTGAACCAGTCGCGCTTCTTGCCGGGCTTCTTGGGCTTCGGCGGCGGCTGGTTCTTGTCGCCGGTCAACCAGCGCGGCAACGGGAAGTGCATGTCCGCGAGCGGCTTCTGGTTGAACGCATAACGCATCGAGAGCACGAACTCGTGCGCCTTCAGATCGAGATCGACGATGCCTGGGTCCGCTCCGGGAATGCCGATGTACTCGAGATCGGCGTCGGTCGCGCCCAGGTCGA
This sequence comes from Deltaproteobacteria bacterium, assembly GCA_031387905.1. Classification (GTDB taxonomy): domain Bacteria; phylum Myxococcota_A; class UBA9160; order UBA9160; family UBA6930; genus VGRF01. Next base: position 3,767 of record JANNDT010000087.1, on the reverse strand, counting down.
GGTAGCGATAACCGAACTGCACCTTGGTGCGCTCGGTGAACTCGTACGACAGCGCGACGTTGCCCTGGAACGCGAACTTGTAAACGCCGTCGGTGGCCTCGGCGATGTTGTCGAAGGCGTTGATGTGCACGTGCGACACGCCCGCGCCGAAGCCGAACGAAAAGTCCACGGGCTCGAGCATCGGCACGCGCCCGAAGATCTTCGACATCGGGCGCCGCAGCGGCACGTCGATGTAGAGGTTCACGGGCATGAACGTCCACGCCTTCACTTCGTTGAAAAAGTCGTGCGCGAGGGTGTTGCCGGCCGGATCTTCGGTGTGGCTCACGAACTCCCACTCGCGCCCGTACACGAACTCGCTCTCGATGCGAAACGCCGTGCCCCACGAGTTCCACTTCTTGGGCAGCACTTCGTCGAAGTCGAAACCAAAGCCAGCGGCGAGCCCATAGCCGAGCGATGAGTCGCCATCGCTTCCGAGCACGGTGATCGGGAGCACTTCGATCGCGCCCGAGGAATTGTCGCGGCCTAGCGACTGCATGAAGGTGGCGCTGGCATAGAACTCAGCAGCGTGCGCTGCGGGCGCGGACGCCGCCGCGATCAGCAGTACGCCGGCGACCCGGCCCATTCGGCGAAGCATTCGGACCCTCCCGTCGAGTGCCTATCGCTTCGACCAACCGCTCGCTGTGTGAGAGGGATCACTAATGATTCGTCGCGTTTTTCCGTTGTAATGCGTCATGGCTGCTACTGACCAATCCGCTCATGGCGCTCCGGTGTGGTTGTTCTCCTTCGTGGACCTCGCGTTCCTGCTGCTGATCGCGCTCACCCAGCTACAAGATGGGAACGAGAAGCCGATCGAGTTGGGCGAGATCGTGGTCCCGAAGATCTCGACGGAGGCCGAGGGCATGCCCGCCGCGGCGCCGGCGCTCTGGCAATTGCGCGTGCATCCGGTGGACGCGGCCGAGACGAGCCCGTTCGAGCTGATGCACCCGAGCGATCCCGCGACCGTCGCGCGCATTTCCGAGGGCGCGCTGCGCGCGAAGCTCGGCAAACTCGCGAAGGGCGGCGAAGCGCGTCCGGTGCTCGCGCCTGACGGTGAATCGCGCAGCCAGGATTTGCTGACGGCCATCAGCCTGATCGAAGAGGCGTGGCCGCAGCGGCGTCGCGCGACCGTGACGCCGCTCGCCGGCGGCCCGGCGCAGTAAGCGCCTGCTGCAATGGCGCACTGGCGATTACGGCAGAGCTATGGGCACGGCGCGGCGAAGCTGACGCTCGCGCCGGCGTTTACGCCGAGCCCGTACGCGCGGCCCGAGACGCTGGCCGCGAACTTCGCTCAGGTGGCGCTCGAGCTGCGCGAACTCGGATTCGGACGGCTCGCAGCCCGCTTCGTAGGAATCGGCGGCGGCGGCGTCGCCTTCGCGTTCGCACTTTCGCTGCTGCTCGCGCCGTTCTTCGAGCCGCCGCCGGACGACGGCGACGCGCAGATCATGGTCGTGACCACGCCGCGCATCGAGCCGGAAGACGAGCTCGTGCCTGAACCGGAGCCGGTGCTGCCGGAGCCTCCGCCCGTTCAGGTTGCGCAGGAACCCTTTGCGCAGGAACCCGAGCCGCTGCCCGAGCCCGAGCCGCTGGCGCCCGAGCCGGAACCGGTGCCCGAGCCTGTGAAGATCGTGAAGCAGGCGCCCGCGCCTCCGCCGCTACCTGCGATGCCCGCGCCGGCCCCGCCGCCGCCGAAGGAGTTTGTGCCGACGCCCGCGCCGCTGCGCGTTGCGCGCGAACCGGTGAAGCGCCCACCGACCGTGGTGAGCATCGACCCGCTCTCGCCGGCTCCGGCGATTCCGTCCGACGTCCCCGCGCCCGCGCCGCCGGTAACACGAACCGCCGCGCGCGCCCCCGCTGCCAACCGCCCGGCGCTGCCCGCGCTCGCGAACTTTGCGCCGATCGGCGATCCCGCGCCTTCGGGCGCGCCCGCGGCGCTCGCTTCGCGCGCCGTGCGCACGAACGTGACCGCGCGGCCCGGCGCGCCGAATCGCCCGCTTGCGTTCGCAGCCGCCGCACCCGCCGCGCCGCCCGCGGCGTTCGACGAGGAAGGCAGCGTGCCCGCGCTCGCGACGCGCTCTGCCGCACCCCGCGCGAGCGCAGCCGTCGCGAGCAACGCCAGCCGCCCGCGCAACCTCGGCTTCAACGCCGCGACGCCGGGAGCAACCGTCGCGGACACGACCGCCTCCGCGGCCGGCCGCGCCGAGCGCACCGCCGTCCGGCGAACTGCCGGTACCCAGAACGACAACCTCGCCAGCGTGCCGCTCGGCTCCCTCGCCTCCTGCGCCACCGACCGCGAGGAAGACCAGCGGAAACTCGCTGTCCTCTCTGCCGTGCGCGGCAGGACTGAATGCGCGAGCTCCGCTGGCCGATACCGCTTCGTGGAGACCAAAAATCTCAATGCGTTCTTGATGTGGATCGAACGCGCCCCGCAGCGGGCCGCGGTCGACCGCTGCATCGAGCTTCGATTGGCACTCGAGTGCTTAGGGGGTTGAGCATGGACCTGCGCCGCGCGCGACACGTTATTATTGGGGCCGCTCTCGCGGCGTGTTCGCTCACACTGAGCTCGCCCGCGCTTGCGGAGAACAACCCGTGGGACGGCTACCTCGACTACGCGTACGTCTACTCGTCCGCGGACGCGGGCGCGCTGAAAGCCCGCATCGAGCAGTACGGCAAGGAAGCCGGCGTCCCGCTCGAGCGTTACATCACCGAGCAGTTCGAAGCGGTGGTCGTCGAGGACGAGCCCGGACCGGACGACGAGCAGCGCATTCGCCGCCAGGCGATCGGCTACTTGCTGCTGTATCTCGCGAACGCCGACCCTGATCAGCTCGAGAAGAGCGTCGACACCATCGACCAGCTCTCCGAGCAGCTCGGCCGCAGCGAGAATCATTATTGGTACCACTACATCCACGCGCACAACGCGCTCGAGCTCGGCCGCGAGCACGACTTCGTCGGCTACGTGCTCGACCTCTGGCAAAAAGTCGTGGTGCCGCTCGAAGAGCCGTACCAGACGATGCAGGCGCTCTCGCTGAACGATTCGCCGGCGGCCGGCTTCGCCGCGTCCCTGCCCTATCTCTACGAGAACGTCGCGCGCCTGATTCTGCTGCGCAGCCAGGAACTCGGCGTCAGCAGCGGCCTCGATCCGCTCGGCTCCGTGATCCGCATGCTGGCCGACGGCCGCGTGGGCGGGCACCCGGACGTAATCCCGGTGTCGGCGTCCTCGAAGGAATATCTGTCGCGCATTCTCGAGCGCCTCGACGGGCACGAATCCGACGCCGGCAGCCTCACCTTCACGCTCGGTTTGTTCGAGGCCGCGAAGCTGCACGACATTGCGCGCGGCAAGCTCGCGAGCGAAGGCCTCTCCGAAGTGACGGTAAAGGCGCTTCAGGTCGCGAGTGCGGCCTATCAGACCGCGCTCGACCGCGCGGACACCGTGCAAGGCGAGTGCGCCGTGCACACGCGCACGCTGCGCCTGCTCGGCGAGATCTACGCCGCCAAGCAACGCCTCGGCGTCGACCCGGAGATCGCGACGACTTTCACGCTCGAAGACGCGATCGTCGTCTATACCAGAATGGCCGAGGTCGACAGCGAAGGCTGGGGCGAACTCGGCTACCTGCAGAAGGCCGATTACGTCGGCCACATGCGCTCGCTGTGGGAGGAGATCCAGGAATCGACTCTCAACATCGCCGACTACTACCTCGCCCGCAGTCAGGCGCTCCCTCACAAGGCCGACG
>JANNDT010000053.1:0-22622 GCA_031387905.1 Deltaproteobacteria bacterium | reverse complement strand
ACGCCCCCCACTGCCGCCGCCCAAAATAAAAACCCCCAAAACACCAAACGGGGTACTTTGTTGAATTTTTTTTTAAAATGCAAAAAACGTCCCCGATTGCCTTTTCTACAGGGTGAGGTGTTGGTAGAGCGCGCCGTCGGCGAAGCCGAGGCGGCGGTACCAGCCGCGCGTGCCGACTGCGGAGATGACCGCGAGCGCCGGGAAGTGCGCCTCGCGCGCGAGTTCGGCGGCTCGCGCGACGAGCGCGGCGCCGAGGCCCGCGTGCTGGGCTTTGCCGTGCGCGCGCTCGCCGAAATCCGCGACGGCGCCGTAGACGTGCACCTCGCGCAGCAGCGCTGCGCCGCGCAGCTCGGCGATCGGCGCGGCTTCGGCAGCTTCTCGCCGGGGCAGCGAGAGCCGCGCGAAGCCCGCGATGCGGCTCTCGGGCGTCATGGATTCCACGAACACTTCCTCGCCGAGTGAGGTCGCGTAGCGGGTCTCGCGCACTACGAGGCTCGCTGCGTCGGGCGCAGCGCCGCGCACCTCGCGCGCGCGAATCTCGTTGAGCAGGGCGCCGCGCTCGCGCAGCAACGCCTCCGCCGCCTCGCGCAGGTTCGTCTCGCGGCTGCCGCTGACGATGTCTTGCGACGGGATGTCGCGAATCACGCGCGTCGCGCGGCACCAGCGCGGAATCGCCGTTAGGCAATCCGCCACGAGCGGCAGCAACTCCTCGCGCGAATAGGCGCGCCACTCGCCGCGCGCGTGGTGCTGCACGAGTTCGGCCGACTCGACCAGGCTGCACGGGTAGAGCTTCAGCTCGTCCGGGCGAATTGCCGGGTCTTCGAACAGCCGCGCGAAATCTGTGCGGTCGCTCGCCGGGGTCGCCCCCAACAAGTTCGCCATCCAGTGCGCGTGAATCTTGAAACCCGCGCCGCGCAGCAGCGCGATCGCCTCGCGCGAGGCCGCGACGTCGTGGCCGCGCTTGTTAGCGAGGAGCACCGCGTCGTCGAGCGACTGGATGCCGAGCTGCACTTTGGTCGCGCCGAGGCGCCGCAGGCGCAAGACCTCGTGGCGCGTTACATGATCTGGCCGCGTCTCGAGCGCGAGCCCCACGCAGCGCGCGCCGGCGCTCTCGTTCGCGCGCTGCGCCGCCGCGAGCGCCTCCCAGTCTCCGCGCTCGCGCTCGGGCACGAGTTCGCCGCCCTCGCTCGCGCGCAGATGCGCCGCCACGGTCGCGTCGTAGCCGCGCGGCCCGCGCGCGTGCCCGGAGAAATCAGGCGCGAGCTCTGCGACCGCGGCGCGCTGGTCGATGCCCGCGCCGAAATCATTCAGCGCCTCGAACGTGCGCGTCACGAACCACACCTGATAACTCTCGGGGTAGAACGACCAGGTCCCGCCGAGCACGATCAACTCGACCTTCGCGGTCGAGTGCCCCATCGCGTGGAATGCCGCGAGCCGATTCCAGGTTTGCAGGTACGGATCGAAGCGGTTCGCTTGCGCGCGCTGACAGCCGGGTTCGTTCGCGAGGTAGCTCTTGGGCATGCGCACGTCGCTCGGGCAGAACACGCAGCGGCCGGGGCACGGAAACGGCTTCGTGAGTAGCGCGACCGGCGCTACGCCCGAGAGCGTGCGCGTTGGGCAGGTGCGCAGCTTCTCGGCAAACGCCACCTCGGCAACGGGCCACTCGGCGAGGCTCGCGCGAAACGCCGCGAGGATCTCGCGCTTCGAGTAGAAGCCGCGGCCTTGCTTCGGGTAGCGGCGCAGGATGCGATCGAGTTCGCGCGCGCCGAGCGGTTCGCACGCGATCGCGTCGGCGATGATGCGCCGCAGGTCGTTCCCGCCGCTCTCGATGGATAGAATGTCGCCGCTCATGACTCCCGAGACCGCGCGGGCGCTCGCCCGAATCAACGAGCGATTCTATCGGAACCACGCGGGCCTCTTCGCCTCGAAGCGCGACCGCGCGTGGCCGGGCATGCGGCGCACGCTCGACGAACTGCCCGCGCCGCCCCAGCGCATCCTCGACGTCGGCTGCGGCCACGGGCGCTTCGCGGCCCTGCTGCGCGAGCACAGCTTGCGCGCGAGTTATTGGGGCGTCGACGCCTCCGCGCAGCTGGTCGCACTCGCCCGCGCCCGCCATGACCTGATCCCCAGCGCGCAGTTCTCGCAAGTCGACGTGATCGAGAACGCCGACGCGATTCCTGCCGGCCCGTTCGACCTGATTGCCGTGTTTGGCGTCATCCACCACGTGCCGGGCGAAGCGGGCCGCGGCGCCCTCTTGCGCGCTCTCACCGCCCGGCTCGCGCCCGACGGAACGCTCTGCGTCGCGTTTTGGCGCACCACGGCGGACGAGGACCCGAGCAAACGCGTGCCGTGGGCGAGCGCCGAGATCGACGAGCGCGAGCTCGAGGCCGGCGACCGTCTGCTGCGCTTCGATACCGACCCGCGCGTATTCCGCTTCGCGCACTTCGCAGACGAAGCCGAACTCGCGCGGCTCGCGAGCGCGCCTGGGCTCCCGCTCGCCATGCGTTTCGACTCGGACGGCGCCGGCGGCATCGCGAACGCGTACTTATCATGGCGGCGCGCGTGAACGCTCCGCTGCGCAGACAAGCTGCCGGCCCGCAGGAACTCGCGGCTGCACTCGACGCGGGCGAGCCGGTTCGTCTCGTGCTTCACGCGGGCGAACCCACGGACGACGCGGTGCCCGGGCTGGTCGCGCGCGCGAGCGCAGCGGGCATTCGGGTCCGCGTCGCCAGCGCACAGACATTATGGCGGCTCGGCAAATGCACGCCGCCGCCGGAAGTGATTGCGGTGATCGGCCCCGACCCGAACGCGACCCCCGACGAAGCGCTCGCGCACACAGGCGCCGCGTGGTTGCTGACCGGCATCGCTTATCCCGGCAATACCGGCTTCGCGATCCGGCTGGCCGAAGTCTCAGGCGCCGCCTGCGTGTTCGTGGATTCGAGTCTCGCGCACGCAGGCAAGCGCGAAGCCCTGCGCGCGTCGATGCGTGCGGATCGCTTCTTCCCGGTGCACTGGGAACCCGCGCAGGGCGCGATCGCGCGCGCGAAATGCGCCGGGCGGCGCGTGCTCGCGATCGAGGACATCGGCACGCACGCGCCCTGGGAGGTGGACCTAACAGGCCCGCTGCTGCTCGTGGTCGGTGGCGAGCGCCACGGCATTCCGCGCGAAGTGCTGGCCGCCTGCGATGGCGCGCTGCGCATCCCCATGCGCGGCTTCATCCCGTCGTACAACCTGCAAGCTGCGATGGCGATGGTGGTGGGCGAGCGCTTGCGGCAGAGCGGCGCGAGCGATCGCCCGCGTACCTAATCAGCCCGCACCGGCTGCGTCAGCGGAGCGTCCGGTAGTTCCCCGATCACCACGCCAGCGAGCAGCATCAGACCCCCCAGCCATTGCCACGGCGTGAGAACCTCGGCGCCGATCGCGACGGATAGGAGCGCGGCGAACAATGACTCGAGCGAGAAGATCAGCCCCGCGCGGACCGGCGTGGTGTACCGCTGCCCCCAGGTTTGCCCGAGGAACGCCCCTGCGGAGCAGAGCAAGCCGAGATACGCGATCGCGGCGAGCGAGCGGCCGCTGAGCGCGTGCGGCGCGTCCTCGAACGCGAGCGCGAGCGGCAGCGCGAGCCCTGCGACGACCGCCATCTGCGCGAACGCGAGCGCGGGCGAGGGCATCGCGCGCGCGTGGCGGTCGAGGGCCAGCAGGTGCGCGGCGAACGCGAGCGCGGAGAGCAGCGTGAGCGCGTCGCCGAGGTTCACGCCGCTACCGCGCGGGTCGGTCAGCAGGAATAGCCCGGCGAGCGCGGCGCCAACCGCCGCGAGCATGCGCTTTCCGAGCGCGCGCGCGAGGAACACGCGCCCGAGCAGCGGCACTAGCGCGACATACGTCGCCGTAATGAATCCCGAACGCGCGGGCGTGGTGTAGAGGAGGCCCGCGGTTTGGAACGCGAAACCTGCCCATAACAGGGCGCCGATCCAGCCGGCGGTACTCCACTGCGAGCCGCCGCGCGCATCGCGGCCGAGCGCGAACGCATTCCGGCGAAAGGCGAGCGCGAGCGCTGCGGCGGCGAGTGTGAAGCGCAGCGCGATCAGCGAGAGCGGCGGCAGCGCCGCGAGCGTGTCCTTCACGACGAGGAACGAGCCGCCCCACGCCAGCGTGACGCCGAGCAGCACGAACTCGGCGCGCGATCGCGACGTCAACAGCCTCGCCTCCGAAGGGCGTGCAGCATAAGTCGCTTCGCAGCGGATCTGCTCTCGCAAACGAACATTGGCCTCCTATCCTGCGCGCCCCAATGACACCCCCCGCGCAAACTCGCTTCGACCGCGACACGAACGTCACGCTTACCGCGCCGGGCGTTTACGACGCGAGCATCGATCGCGGCTGGTGGGTGGCGCGCGGTCCGAACGGCGGCTTCGTCGCCGCGCTGCTCGTGCGCGCGCTCGAGCAGGCCGTCGCCGACTCCGCGCGGCAGCTGCGTTCGCTCACGGTGCATTACGTGCGCGCGCCCGCGGAGGGCCCCGCGCGGGTCGAGACGCGCGTCGAGCGCGTGGGCGGCTCGCTCACCAGCGTGAGCGCGCGGCTACTGCAGGGCGATTCGCTGCAAGCGCTCGCGCTCGCGGCCTTCTCGAAGCCGCGCGTTTCGGCGGAGATCCATCACGCCGTAATGCCCGAGGTCGCGCCGCCAGAAGCGACGCCGGCGCGGCGCGACGCGAGAGTGCCCATTCACGAGCGCTACGAACAACGCTGGGCGATTGGGCCGCACTATTTCGAAGGCGCGCGTGGCCGCGAAGCTGTTACGGGCGGCTGGATTCGGCTCGCCGAAGGCACACGGCCACTCGACGCCCCACTGCTCGCTGCCTACGCCGATGCTTGGCCGCCTTCGGTGTTCGCGTCGAGCGAGTTGCCCATGACACTCGGCGGTGTCCCCACCGTCGACCTCAGCGTGCACATTCGCGCCGCCCTCCCCGAGCCCGACGATTTCGTGCTGATCGCGTTTCGCACTCGCGAAGTAGCGGGCGGCTTTCTCGAAGAGGACGGCGAGATCTGGAGCCGCGACGGCCGCCTGCTGGCGCACTCGCGGCAACTCGGCGTGTTGTTGTAGCCCGCGCTTGCAGCGCCGGGGGCACGCGTCCGGCTCGAGTTGCGCACGAGTTGCCGTGCCCTGAGCCTCAACTGCGCGCGTCGGCTGGCCGATGTGGCTTCGGATGACGCGGCCTTCCCACACGCGAACTCGCTGCGCGCACTTGCTGATCGCGAGCGCGCTCGCGCTGCTGTTAGGCGACCCCGCGACTGCGGATTCTCAGCCGACGGCGGACGAGCTCGCGCGCCTCGAGACGGCGCTCGGCGAGAACCCCGACGACGAGGCCGCGCGCAGCGCGTTCGGCGATGCACTGCTGCGCTCGGGCGACGCGCTCGGCTCGCTGCGCGTGCTGAACCCGAAGCGCCTGCCTGGCCCGGATTGGGTGCGCGAGCTGCGCGCCTCGGCTCGCCTCTACCGCAAGCGCGGCCAGTCGCTCGCAGCGCGCACAGCCCTGAAGGATGCTCTCGCACTCGCTCCGAACGATCGCGCGATTTACGCCGAGCTCTCCGAAGTCATTGCCGCCACCGAGGCCGCGAGCGCTGCCGAACGCTCCCAGGCGACCGACGCCTCTGCGAGTTCTCATGGAGCCGGGGCCGCGGCCGACGCGTCGGCGGCGCAACTGAACCCAGCTTTCGCGGCGATCACGCCCACCGATGAAACGCGCGCATCGGAGCGCGCACGCGCCGCCGCGCCGCCGCCTGCGCGTGCCGCTGGTGCGCCGCGCGTCGCCCCCACCGCAATCTTCGCCGCGCGCGGCGCGCGCGCCCTCCCCCTGCGCGCGCGCTGGGCGCGCCCCCCGCAGCGCGGCACGGGGGATCTCGCAATTTCGATCGAGCTTCCGCCCGATGCGCGCGCGACGCTCACAGTGCGCCTCTCGCGCGAGCGCGAGCGGCAGCGTCAGCCGTCGCGCGCTAGCGCAGCGCAGGAGGCACGCGCGTCCAGCCGCTTCGAGCACAACATGGTCGCGCGCGAGACGCACTTCCGCGCAGTTCCGGCCAGGCGTTATTGGGTGACGGTCGAGGGCGTCGTCGAAGTGGGCAGCGCGAGGGAAAACGTTCGCGAGGACCGCGAGATCCTGGTCGAGAAGGGGCGCGCAGCGCGCGCGGAGTTCGACCTGCGGCCGCACGAGTGCCCTGTCGAGGTTCGCGTCGTACGCGCCGGCGTGCCGCTCGCGAGCGCGCGCATCGCGCTTGGCGGCGATCCGACCTCGCTGCGCCGCACGCGCGACGGCGTCGCACGCCTCGAACTTCCGCTCGGCGAACACGCACTCCTGATCGGCGCCGACGATCGCGTCGCCGAGCGCAAGCTGAAGATCGAGCGCATCGCACCCATTACGGTCGAGGTCGACCTCGACGACGCGAGTGGCCTCACGTTCAGCGGCTGCGAACCCGCGGTCGAGCCGTTCTTGCGCGGCGATCTATCGGTCGCCGCGGCCGCACTCGAACGCAGCGGTCAACGCGAATGCGCGGACGTTCTCGCCGGGCGCTTTTATCAGAGCCGCGGCTCGGTTGCGAACGCGGCTGAACGCTTCGAGGCCGCGGGGCGCTGGATCGAGGCCGCGGAGCTGCGCGCCGGAGCCGGCGAGTTCGTGAAGGCGGCGGCGCTGTTCGAGCGCGCGGGCGACCTCGCGCGCGCTGGCGAGATGTACAACGCGAGCGGAGACTTGTTGAAGGCGGGCAGCGCTTACGAAGCGGCCGGCGACTACGAGGCGGCGTGCGTCTGCTTTCGCGAGGCGGGCGATGGCGCGAGGCTGCTGGGCGCGCTCGAGAAGAAGGGCGAGTTCTTCGAAGCTGGCGAGGTCGCGTTAAAACTCGGCGAAGCCACGCGCGCGATCCGCAACCTCCAACAGATCGACTCGCGACATCCTGGTTACTTGACCGCCTGCCGCCTGCTCGCGGCTGCGTACAGCGAACAAGGCAAGCACGAACTCGCGATGCAGAAAGCCGAAGAGGCGGTGACCTTCTCGCGCCCCGAGGACGCCGGCGCCGACACCTTCGTGTGGTACGGCAACCTGCTCGCGCGGGCTGGACGCCCCGAGCGCGCGCTGCAAGTTCTCACGGAACTCGCGGAGCGAACGCCCGAACACCCCGGCCTAACGACCCGTATCGAGGAACTGCGCAAAGAGATTTCCTCGATTCGACGCGACGGGAGCGCGACGCAGACGTTCCGCAGCGCCTTCGGCGCGGGCTCGCGCTACGAGATCCGCGAACAGATCGGCAGCGGCGGCATGGGCGTCGTGCTGCGCGCGCAGGATCTCCGGCTGGGCCGCGTGGTCGCGCTCAAGCGGCTGCCTGAGAACTTGAAGGACCACCCGAAAGCGGTGGATCTCTTCTTGCGCGAGGCGCGCGCGGCCGCGTCGCTGAACCACCCGAACATCGTGACGGTGCACGACGTCGACGAAGAAGCCGGCGTCTACTTCATCACGATGGAATTGCTGGTCGGCAGCACGCTTTCACAGTTGCTGAAAGCGCACGGCCGGCTCGCGCTGCGCGACGTGGTGCGCATCGGTCTGCAAGCCGCCGCGGGCATCGGTTACGCGCACAGCCAACGCATCGTGCACCGCGACATCAAGACTTCGAACCTGTTCCTCACCGAAGACCGCATCGTGAAAGTGATGGACTTCGGCCTCGCGAAAATGCTCGAAGAAGTCCGGCGTTCGACCACGATCATCGGCGGCACGCCCTACTACATGGCGCCCGAGCAGTCCGCGGGCGAAACGGTGGACGCGCGCGCGGACCTATACGCATTCGGCGTAACACTTTTCGAGCTCGCCACCGGCCGACGCCCGTTCGAGACGGGCGACGTGACCTACCACCACCGCCACACACCCGCGCCGGATCCGCGCAGCCTGGGCGTCGAGATGCCCGAAGCGCTCGCGGGGCTGATCCTGCAGCTGATGGCGAAGGCGCCGACCGACCGACCGGCGAGCGCAGAGCAAGTGGCGCTGCGCCTGCGCGCGGTGTTGGGCTCGCCGAAGCGCTGAGCGGCAGAGCGCGCGCCTACTCGAGCGCGCCGCCCGCTGCGAGCTGGGCGATCTCGTCGTCGCTCATCCCCAATAACTCGGACAGCACCCCGAAATTGTGCTGCCCGAGCAATGGGCCTGGCCACGCGGCGGAATGCGGCGTGCGGGAGAAGCGCAGCCGCGAACTCTCGAGCGCGACGGCGCCGAGCTGCGGGTGATCGAGCCACACGAAGTGACCCCGCGCGGCGAGCTGTGGGTCGGAGAAGCAATCGGCGCTGGTCGCGACGCGATGCGCGGGTACGCCGCACGCTTGCAGCGCCGCCTCGCTGGCGGCGGCCTCGCGCGGTGCGCTCCAAGCCTCGATGCGCGCATCGAGTGCGCGGCGGTTCGCGACGCGCAGCGCCGGCGTTGCGAAGCGCGCGTCCGTCGCGAGCGCCGCATCGATCGCGCCGCAAAGCGCGCGCCAACTCGGCTCGTCGGGCGCCGCGATCGCGAGCCAGTCGTCGTCGCCCGCGCAGCGATAGACGCCTGATGGCGCGAAGCCGGCGTCGTTGCCGCGCGCCTTCATCACGCGCCCGTTCACCTGATAATCGAGCAGCGCGACGCCGAGCAGATGCATCGAGCTCTCAGCCTGCGACACGTCGATGTGTTGGCCCTCGCCCGTGCGCCGGCGGTGATCGAGCGCGGCGAGCAGCGCCGCGGTGCTGAAACGCGGCGCGATGTAATCGCTGTACGCCATGAAGGGCGCCGACGGGGCGCGATCCGGCCAGCCGACTAAGGAGCCGAAGCCCGCGAGCGACGCGCCCATCGTGCCGTAGCCCGCGAGCCGCGCCTCGGGGCCCGTCTGCCCGTTCAGGCAAGTCGAGAGCATGATCACGCCCGGGTTCAGTTCGCGCACCCGCGCGTAGTCGAGCCCGAGCGACGCCATCACTTTGGGCGAGAAGTTCTCGATCACGACGTCTGCCCAGCGCACGAGCCGCCGTAACACCTCGAGCGCGCCGGGTCGTTTGAAGTCGAGGCCGAGCCCGAGCTTGCCGACGTTCACGTTCGAGTAGTTGGCCGAGCGCTCGAAGCCGCCGATGCCGTCCTTGAACGGCTGGCCGGAACGCAGCGCGTCGACGCGCGTCGCGCTCTCGACGCGCACCACGCTTGCGCCGTAGTCGGCGAGGATGCGCCCGATCGCGGGCCCGGCGTAGGCCCAGGACAAGTCGAGCACGCGCAGCTCCGAGAACGGGCGCGCTTCGGGGAGCGCGCCGGCATTCGCTCCGCCAGCCGCGGCCGCCGGCTCGGGCGGGCTCGCCGCGAGCTCCGCGCGCAGCTCCGCGGCGTGCTCGTTCAGGCGCGGCGGCGGGCGGCTGTAACGAATCGGCGTCGCAGAGAGCTTCGCGAACGGGCCGGCGTAGCGAACCTCTTCGTCGAGATCCGCGTGCGCGATCGGCGTCCAGTAATTACGGGCTGCGAGCTGCGGCGAGGCCGCCAGGTCCGCGGTATCCGAGAGCGGCACGAGCAAAATGCGGCGTGCGAAAGCGCCGGCATAGAGCTCCGCTTTCGTGCGGCCGCGCACGAACGCCGCGATCGCGTCGGTCGCGCGCGCGAGTTCGCTGAGCGGCTCCGCGCCGGAAGCGAGCAGCCCGCCGTAACCGATCCAGTTCTTGTCGCGCAGCGCGGCGTCGGCAAAGCCCTCCTCGTGCAGCCACGCGAACATGCGGGCCGTGCACGGGCCGATCGCGCCGCCGAACAGGAACGTGAAGTTCACGTGACCGTCCTTGCACGCATACACGAAGCGCAGGCGGATCTCGCCGGTGCGCACGCCGCCGCCGATCCGTCCGATCTGCTGATCTCCCCAGCCGTGCGAGAGCACCAGCGACTGCGTGATCGCCATGACCGACACCTGCACCGACACATCCACGTGTTGCCCACGCCCGCTGCGCTCGCGCTCGTGCAGCGCGACGAGCGCACCGATCGCCGCGTCCGTGCCCGCGTTCAGGAACGCCTGCGGCACGCTGCACGCGAGCGGCGCGCGGTCCTCGTCGCCGGTGATGAAGGCCGCCATCGAGGAGGCGGTGAGAGTGAGGTCGGTCGCCGCCCCGTGAGCCTTCGGGCCGCTCTGCCCGAACGGCGAGACCGAGACCGTAATCAGTCGTCGGTTCGCGCGCGCGAGCGCCTCGTGCCCGAGCCCGAGCGCGGCGAGCGAGCCCACCGGTTGCGATTCGACGAGCACGTCCGCGCGCGTCGCGAGCGCGCGCAGTTCTGCGCGCCCGGCCTCGCTCGCGAGGTCGAGCACGAGCGAGCGCTTGCCGCGCTGCACCGACCAGAACGCGAGGCTGTTGTCAGGGCCGGGCCGATCGCGCCAGAACGGGCTCTCGCCGCGGCTCGCAGCGCCGCCCGGCGGCTCGACCAACACGACGTCGGCGCCGAGATCGCCGAGGATTTGCCCGCACAGCGCGGCGCCGCCATCCGTGAGATCGAGCACGCGAATGCGCGAGAGCATGGCGCGATCTTACGCCGCCAACGCGCGCCGGCGCAGTCAGCGCGCGCGGCCGAGCCCGGCGGCTTCGCGCGCCGCCTCGAACACGGGCGTCGCAAGTGCGCGCGCCCGCGCGACGCCATCTGCGAGCACGTCCTCGATCAGGTCTTTCTGTTGCGCGAGTTCGGCGCGCAGCGCGCGCAGCGGCGCGAAGTACGCGAGCGCGCGCGCGGCGAGGTCCATCTTCAGCTCGCCGTAACCCATGCCGCCCGCAGCGGCGCGCGCGAACAACGCCTCGCGTTCGGCTCGCGTCGCGAACAGCGACCAGAGTTGGAACAGCGTCTGCTCGGTGTTCTTCGGCGCCTCTACCGGCGAGGAATCCGTCACGATCGCCATGATCGCTTTGCGCAGCTGCTGCTCCGGCCAGAACATGCACAGCACGTTGCCGTAGGACTTCGACATCTTGCGGCCGTCGACGCCGGGCACCACCGCGACGTCTTCGACGATCATCGGCTCGGGCAGTCTGAAGACCTCGCGCCCGTAGGTGTTATTGAACTTCGCGGCGATGTCGCGCGCCATCTCGATGTGCTGCTTCTGATCCTGCCCGACCGGCACGAGGTCCGCTCGAAACTGCAGGATGTCGGCGGCTTGCAGCACGGGGTACGCGAAGAGCCCGTGGTCCGGGGCGATTCCCTGAGAAGTCTTGTCCTTGTAAGAGGTCGCGCGCTCGAGCAGCCCCATCGGCGTCACCGTGGTGAGCAGCCAGGCGAGCTCGCACGTCTCCGGCAGGTCCGACTGCCGGTAGAGCACCGCGCGCTTGGGGTCGAGCCCGCAGGCGAGGTAGTCGAGCACGAGGTCGCGAACCAGCACGCGGCGCTGGGCGCTGTCGCGAATCGAAGTCATCGAGTGGTAGTCGGCGATGAAAATGATCGCGTCGCCACGTGTCTGCTGGTCGACGTGTTGGCGCATCGCTCCGAAGTAGTTGCCGAAGTGAGCCTCGCCGGAGGGCTGGATGCCTGAGAGGATTCGCATGGCGCGCAGGATTGCCGCGCGCGTTGCGGCCCGCAATTGCGGGCACTGGCGCTGCGCGCGTCGCGTAGGCTGGCGCGCGGGAGGACACTGCCATGAAGTGGACGCGCGGCAACCGCAGCGAGAACGTCGAAGATCGCCGCGGCCAACGAGCAGGCGGAGGCATGCGGTTTCCGCTTCCGGGCGGACGCGGCGGGCGCATGAGCCTCGGCGGAATCGTGCTGGTGCTCGCGATCGCGTGGTTCACCGGGATGGATCCGCTCACGCTGCTCGCCGGCGGCGGTGGCGTGCAGATGCCCGGCGACTCGGGCGGCTTCGATTCGCCCGCCGCCAACGCGCCGCTCGAGAGTTCACCCGCCGAGGACGAGCAGGCCGACTTCATGACCTTCGTGCTCAACGACGCGCAGACCACCTGGAGGCGCCTCCTGCCTGACTACCGCGACGCCAAGCTCGTGCTGTTCCGCGGCGCCGTCCGTTCGGGTTGCGGCGATGCCGAGGCCGCGCTGGGTCCGTTCTATTGCCCCGCGGACGAGAAGGTCTACATCGACCTCGCCTTCTACGACGAACTCGCGCGGCGCTTGGGCGCGCCCGGCGATTTTGCAGAGGCCTACGTGCTCGCTCACGAGATCGGCCACCACGTGCAGAAGGTGACGGGCACGGAGCCGAAAGTGCGCGAGCTGCAGCGCGCGAACCCAGCGCAAGAGAACGCGCTCTCGGTGCGCATGGAGCTACAGGCGGATTGTTATGCAGGCGTCTGGGCGCACTCGACTGCGCGGCGGGAGCTGCTCGAACAAGGCGATCTCCAGGAGAGCCTCGGCGCTGCGGCGGCGGTGGGCGACGACCGCATCCAGCAGATGTCCGGCGGCGGCGTGCATCCCGAGAGCTTCACGCACGGCTCCGCGGAGCAGCGCATGGAGTGGTTCCAGCGCGGTTATCAGGACGGAGACCCGCGAGCCTGCGACACGTTCGCGCGCTGAAGTCCGCAGCGAAGCGCTGCGTCAGCACGCGTTGTTGCGGGCTCATTCGTTCGCCAGTTCTAGCCAGTGCGCGAACGCTGCATCCGAACCGCTCACGACGCCCTGATAACGCGCCTGCAGCGCGCGCGTGATGGGGCCCGGGCAAACGCGCCCGAGCGGGCGGCCGTCGACGCTCTCGATCGGCCACACCCCCGCGCTCGTGCCGGAGAGGAACGCCTCCGGCGCCGCGAACAGCGCGTCCACCGGGATCGGCTCCTCGCTGACCTTGATGCTCTCCGCGCGCGCGAGTTCGAGAATCGAGCGGCGCGTGATGCCGAGCAACACCGAGTCATCCGGCGCGGTGCGGAGCGTGCCCTCCGCGTCCACCAGGAAGAAGTTCGCGGTGGGCGTCTCCGCGAGGCAGCCGTGTTCATCGACCAGCACGATCTCGTCGTAGCCCGCCTTGCGCGCGCGCCACTTCGCGATCATCGGCGCCGTGTAGTTGCCGGCCACCTTCGCGTGCGGGTGCAGGATGTCGGCGCGGCGCTGGCGGCGTTCCTTCTCGATCCAGAGCCGGACGGTTTTCGGTGGCCGCGCCGGCGGGTTTTGCTTCCGTAACAACACATCCGCCCACGGGTCGTAGGCCAGCGCCGCCACCGCGACGTGATCGTCCGCCGGCACCACGTCCACCTCTTCGGAAGGCAGGTACGCGTTGATCTTCACCACTCTCGCGCCAGGGTTCGCGCGCACCACCGCCTTGCACGCCGCGCGCAGCGTCGCCGCATCCTGCGCGAGCGGCAGGCCCACGAGTCGCGCGCTGGTGATTAGGCGCTCGATGTGCTCCGTCAGCCGGAAGATCGCCGTGCCGCGCGGCGTCTCGTGCACGCTCATGTAGTCGAAGATCAGCGAGCCGCGCGCGAGCGAGTGCGAGAGCACGTGCACCCGCGCCGCCTCCCAGGGCACAAGCGCGCCGTCGAGCCAGAGCGTGCGGTTCGGGGCGGAGGCATTCGCGTCAGGCATGAGGGAGCAACGTAGCGGCGTGCGAGCGCGAGGCCGTGGCAACGCACGACGCAAACTCGCCTCCTCCTGCCAGGTGAGTGCGTGCGCCTACGGTCCCTTCCCGCTTTTCGCCTGCCTTCGTCGCTCTTTGGCGCGACCGCGGCTGCCCGTGCCGGCCACTCCCGCTGCGACTGCCCCGAGGAGATTTTCATGCGCTCCCACGCCTTCGCCTTGATCGTCGCCATGCTCGCGTGCTGCGGCGCCTCAGCTCCAGCGCAGTGCACGCACAGCGTGCCGTGCGTGGCGCGCGAGTCGGCAATCGTGCCTGCCGGGCTCGAGGATCCTGCAAGCCTCGGACCTGCAACTGCGTCCGCCCCACTCGCTCGCGCCCGAGCCTGCGGCTAGATTGCGCCGCCTTTTCGCGGTCTCCGCGATCTCGAGCCGATGTAGCTCAGCTGGTAGAGCAGCTGATTCGTAATCAGCAGGTCGCCGGTTCGAATCCGGCCATCGGCTCCAGCAAATTCGCGGACTTCCGGGTCGTCACATCCTGGTCACTACCGGCCCCGGAAACAGGCCGGAAACATCTGGTGATCGCAAAGGCGGCTGATCGCGCCGTTCAAGCGCCACTCGCGCGCGCCGCCCCGGCGATCGTGGTGACCACGACCTGCGAAGCGCACACGCGCACGCATCGACCGCCCTCACGGCACCCCACCGCGAGGTCCTGATAATCCTCGTGCGAGAGTTTGAGCGTCTCCCCTAATACTAAGTTCCAGCCCTGCGCCGGCCCGGCCGGCACCAGATTCGTCGCGTTGGCCTCGGGGGGCAACTCGACAACGCTCGTCATCGTCTGCTGGACCGTCTTGTTTTCCATCGTCGCCTTCATCGCAAGAAAGCGACCAGACGTGTTTGCGAGCCTCGCGACGTAGCCCATATCCGGCAGAAACTCTGTCGCAGTAGCGCGGTCGAACGTCACCGTTACTGGCATCACCGGCTTCGCGAGCACCCGGTACAACGCGAAGGCCGCGACCCCAACAATCGCGAGAGCGCCCACCAGGGTGAGGAAGCCGATCGCCGCCCGTCGCACGTTCGCCTCCATTCGGCTCCTCCAAGGCGCCAGCCTAACGCCTGGGGCACCTATAATGGTGGATGAATCCTCCGGTTCTCTCCGCCGTCCCTGGTCGCGGGGCCGCTAAGGAGATTCGTCCGTGTCGCGCGATGGTCTTCTCACGCAGCTCTCGGACTTCTACAAGGTTGCTCGCCACTTCTGGGGTCGCTGCCCGTATTGCGAACGGCTCTTCCGACTGCCGGACGCCCGAATCACCTACGGCGACAAGCCGCCACGCGATTGGTTGAGTCGTGTAGAGCGCGACCAGAAGGCGCTTGCACTTGGGCGGAGCGAGCTCGAATCAGCGACCGCTGGATTACGTAACCGCATGATCGCACTTGATGCGGCGGAACGAGATGTCGCCCGTCTACGAGAGCAGATCGAGCGCGACGCCACTAAGCGCGCGCTCTGCCTCGCCAAGTCAAAGCCCGAGGTCGCTGTCCTCCTCGAGGCTGCGCGGAGGGAAGGCGTCGAACGCTCGCGTTCATCAATAGTTGGCCACTTCCTCGAGCGGCTCGCTCCGTTCCTGAAGCGGTTCGCTAGCCCTGGGTCTTCCCAACCGAGGAAGGGAGTCAGCCAGTCGATCTCTCGCGACCTTGGGAAGGAATCCGCGAGCGCGCCGGATTGCTCGATCTTCGGCTTCATGACCTTCGGCACTCGCAGGCGAGCGTGCTCGCGGGCGCTGGGGTCCCGCTGCTGGTGATTGGGCGCATTCTCGGGCTCGCGACGCCAATGACGACTGCCCGCTATGCGCACCTCGCGGACGACCCCGTGAGAACTGCGACCGAGCTCGCGAGCGAGCACATCGCGCCAGCAATCTCGGGCGAATCGCCGGCGGCTCCGTAACAAGAGCCAGTACTGACTTCGGGGCGCTGAGCGCTGGGTTCACACGAGCGCGTAGCCGAACCGAATCGTGGCCGCGGCGGGCGGTGCCACGAGACTCGGCGTCGCTAGAGGAAGGTCGAACACTGCGGACGCGGGAAGCGATGCGCGCGCTCGTTCGTACAGCGCGAAGGCGGATTGGTTCGTCGCAAACACGGCGGGCGCGAAACTGGGAGCGCACAGGAAAACGCGACCCATCATCACAGAGCGCGATCCCGAACTCGACGTAACCAGCAAGCCCGGGGCCCTGCGTCAGCTCCTTCCACAGCACGGGGTCCCAGCCAGTTTGCGTTCAGCCGACTCATTTCCGCCGGAGGCCACGTTTCCTTCATGAAGCGGCGGATCACGCGCCGAAACTCGTCCTGCTCGCCGGCGAAGCTGAACTGCACCGAGCTGCTCCTCGCGGTTGGGGTCGCGCCCGATGGGAAGCGGTTCCTCCGAGCATAGATCTCCCGGAGGCGGCGCGACTCGCTGCTGGCATGGAGAACGCTGAAGCCGGCGATCGGCGGGGTTGTTGGGTTCGATGAGACACCGGCCGCGATCTTCGCCGGCGGCGGCCCAGCCGACCGGTGGAAGGCCGTGCAGCCGGTCTCGGTCCTGGTGCTTCATCGACGAGCGGAGCCTCGGCTTTCTGAACGGCCGATGGCACGGGTTTGCGGTCGGCTTCGCGGCGCCCTGTTCGACGCGGCGGCCCGCCTCGATCGAGAGCCGCCGCAGGGCCCTCGCGGACTCCGCGCTTCCCGCCAAAGAACAAACGAAAGACTCGGCCGTTTTCTTCTTGACCTGCGTTGGTACAGCGTTCAGGGTGGCCACTCACCGCGTGCGCGGCTTGTTACACCGGAGAGCCCCCCTTGCCGAAATTGTTTGGGTCCCGCGAACGGCGCAGCAACCGCCTCGCACCGCAAATTGTCCTGCTCCTCCTTGGAGCCCTGCCGCTTGCCGCGATCGCTGACGACGCAGCGCCGAGCGCGACTGCCCTACCCAAGGATGGGCCCGCGTTCCCAGTCAGCGAGTTGCTGCTCTCGTATGTCGATCCCAACCCGGTCTTCCCGCCGCCCGAGGTAATGGCCAATACGGAAGTCGAGTTGATGCGCGTCTCCGACGGCTTCGTTCAGCCGCGTGCCGGCTCGCCGATTACGCGCCTCCGGATTGGCGATCTCCCGAGTTTGGGGACGCCGAACCTGTACGAGAGCGCGCTGCGCGCAATCGACCAGCAGCTCGTGTTCGAGTTCAACCGGCGCGACTTCCACGCGATCGTCGTTTCGCCCCTTCCCGAGGACGTCGAGAAGCGAACCGGTCGCGATCTGCGGCCGCCCGGCGTGACGAAGATGCGGCTGGGCGTGTATGCCGGCCGCGTCAAGGATGTCCACACCAACGCCAGTGGCGACGGCGAGGTGGCGCCGGAAGAGCGAATCGACCGCCCCGAACACAGCTGGATCCGTGAAAAATCGCCGCTCCAGCCCGACGCGCCGAAGGATCTCGTCCGCAAGGATTTGCTGGACGCCTACCTCGCGCAGTTGAACCGTCATCCGACGCGCAGGGTCGATGTGGAGCTTCGGCCTGCGGGCGTTCCGGGCGGGCTTGTCGTCGACTACTTCGTCGCCGAGACGAAGCCGTGGTGGGGCTATGCGCAGATCGACGACACCGGGACTACGCAGACGACGGAGTTGCGGGAACGGTTCGGCTTCGTTCACTCGAACGTCTCGGGTCGCGACGACATCGCGCAGTTCGACTACATCACCGGGAACTTCGACGAAGTCCAAGCCGTTGCGACTTCTTACGAGATTCCATTCGATCGGACCCAACGCTTGAAGGCCCGGATCTTCGGGATTTGGAGCAACTACAACGCAACGGTTCAGGCCGTCATCGGAAACGATCAGTTCAAGTCGGACCAGGTCGACGCGGGCGCTCAGCTGATCGGGAATCTCTTCCAGCACGACGAGTTCTTTCTCGATGCGATCCTCGGTTTGCAGTACGAGCGGGTCAAGGTCGAGAACTCCATCAACGCGACTCGAGAGACGGAGGATTTCACGCTGGGCCTGTTCGCCCTGCGAGGCGAGCGGAGTAGCCCTGCCTCGACGATCCGTGGGGAGTTCAGCGTCCTCCACAACTTCGCGGGCTTGGCTGGAACCAACGGCTCCGACCTAGATGGTCTCGGACGCCTAAATGTGGATGAGCCGGACTTCACGCTTTTGCGCTGGAACGCCGACGTGAGCTTCTTCGTCGTGCCCGCGCTTTCCTTCCGTTCCTGGCGAGATCCGAAGGTGTTGGCCGCGAAGTCTTTGGCGCACGAGGTCGCCTTTGCTCTGCGCGGACAACACGCCCTTGACCGATTGATCCCGCAACAGGAATACGTCGCCGGCGGCTTCCTTTCCGTTCGCGGCTATCCCGAATCGGCGACCGCAGGCGACCGAGTGCAGACATACAGCTTCGAATACCGCGTGCATGTGCCGCGGTTGCTCGATCCCGACATCCGGCCGATGCGGCTTCCGGGCGTTGGCGACTTCCACGCCCGTCCCAAGTACGACTACACCTTCCCCGATTGGGATCTGATCCTGCGCGCTTTCGTGGATTATGCGCACGTCGATTTCATCGACCGCGACTCAATCCAAGAGTTCCAGGCAGACCTGCTCGGAGCCGGCGTCGGAGCGGAGGTGCGCTTCAAGCGCTTCCTGAGTGCTCGCGTCGATTACGGAGTTGCGGTGAAGGGCATCACCCTGAGCAACACCGACAGCGTCGATCGCGGCGACGACCAGGTGCACTTCACCGCCACCCTCCTCTACTGAACCACTGAACGGAGTCAGCGATGCAGCGGACGAACAGCGGCCTCGCGCCCGGGCGACGAATCCTCGCGGCCTTCCTGGCGGGCGTGACGACATGGGCGACCGCGCCTGCTGCGCTCGCCGCGCCACAGGGCGAGCAAGTCGTCAGCGGGGACGCGAGCTTTTCGCGGCAAGGAGATCTCACCCAAATCACCGCGAGCGACGGCGCGATCATTAATTACTCGAGCTTCGACATCGCCACGCAGGAGACCGTTCAATTCCTTCAGCCCGACGCAGCCTCACGCGTCTTGAACCGCATCGGGAACCTCCACCCCACCCAGATCGACGGAACGCTCCAAGCGAACGGCATCGTGTACTTGGTAAATCCTGCCGGCGTCTACTTCGGGGGCAAGGCGGTCGTCGACGTCGCGGGGATCTTTGCGGCCGCCGGCGCCATGAATGACGCCGACTTCCTCGCTCGCCGCGACCATTTCACGGAACTCGGTGGCAGCGTCGTGAATCTGGGTGAGATTCGCGGCGACGTCGTCGGCCTGATCGGGCAACAAGTTGCAAATCGCGGCTCGATCACGTCGCGCTCCGGCCTGATCGCACTCGTTGCGGGCAACGAGGTCGTGCTGGTTCCCGTCGGCGAGCGGGTTCGCGTGCGCGTCTCTGGGGGCGGAGGCGACCCCTCCATCGCCGGAGTCGAGAACCACGGCGTGCTCGATGCGGGTGCTGGTCAGGTCGATCTCGCGGCGGGAGATCTTTATTCGCTCGCCGTGCGCCAAGGGCCCGACGGAACGATTCGCGCAAGCCAGGTGACGATCGAGGGCCAAGGCGGCGGATTGGTTCACGTCTCGGGCGGCATCGACGCGCGTTCCGCGAGCGGCGTCGGCGGCTCGGTCGCGGTGCTGGGGGGCCGGGTCGCGCTCACGAATGCAACGATCGATGCCTCCGGCGCTGCGGGCGGCGGTGAGATCCTGGTGGGCGGCGACTACCAGGGCGGAAATGGAGTCAGGACGGCGCGGGCGACGTATCTCGGAGCGGATGCTTTGCTGCGAGCGGATGCCACCGTCGCCGGGGACGGCGGCAAGGTCGTCGCGTGGTCCGACGGCGCGACCCTGGTCGAGGGCACGATCTCGGCGCGCGGCGTGGGCGGTGGAAACGGCGGGCTCGTCGAAACGTCGGGCCACCAACTCGGCATTACGGGGACTGCGAGCGTCGACGCCTCCGGCGCGCAGGCCGGCACATGGTTGCTCGACCCGACGGATCTAAGAGTCATCAGCGCCGCCAACACGCCGAACGGGGTCGCGGACACTTCGAGTCTGCCGATCGCGTTCTTGGACCCCGACAGTGCAGCGGACGGCGTCGCCGACGATCTCTCGATCGACCCGACCACAATCGACGCGGCGAATGCCAATGTGCTGCTCCAGGCGTCGCGCGACGCTTTCGTCGAAGACTCGATCGCGATGACGAACAGCGGAGTTGGCCTCGAGATCAACGCGGGCCGGAACATCGAGATCAACGCCAGTGTGACGACGCAGGCCGGCGACGTAACGTTGAAAGCGCACGACGCCAACTCGCCGACACCGTTCGCGACTGGCGACGTGACGCTCAACGCGGCAGTCGCGACCAACGGCGGCGCGTTCAACAGCGAGGGCGGCGACTTCACGTCGAACGCCGGCGGAACCGTAACAACCGGAGGCGGCGACGTTCTGATCGACCACACCGGCGCGGTCAGCATCGGTGCAGCGATCGCCACGACCGGCGGGTCCGTCACCACCAACGGCACCTCGCTCGCGATCAACGCAGCTGTGAACGCCAGCGCGGGGGCCATCACATCGACGCACACGGGCACCGTGCTGCTCTCGGGAGCCATCACAGGCGGCGTGATCAACATCGTCACGGACGCAGCGCTTGCGGTCGACGACGCAGTCACCGGGAGCACGAGCGTCACGTTGCAGGCCGACGCGGATGGCGACGGCGACAACATGAACTTCGATCCGGGTTCGAGCATCACGACCCCGGTTCTCACCTTGAAGGCAGGCGCGGATGCGCCGGGCGCCGGCAACAACGCAGCGGTCGCCGGGCTCTTCAATGCGACCCTGGATGTGGGCAATTCGTTCACGCTCCGCCAAGACGCGAACCTGACGACGGCCGACATCGCGCCCGCGATCTTCGTCGGCGCAACCACCCCCGATACCTACTCGCTCCAGTCGGACGACGGCACCGTCACCGTTGCTGCCGCCGGGGATGTGAGTTCGACATCGGATCTCACGCTTTCCGGAGGCGCGGGAGTCTCGATCGCTGCGGGTCTCGTTGCGGCCTCGCTCGATGCGACGGCTGTGACCAACGACATCGAGCTCAACGGCGACGTGACGACGAGCGGCACCCAGGTCTACGAAAGCGCAGTCACGCTGAATGCGGATGTCGCTCTCGCCGCCAGTACGGCCGAGTTCCAGTCGACGCTCGATTCGGCGGCCAATCAGGAGTACTCGCTCGATGCGTCGGCTGTCGGAACGACGACGCTCCGCGGTGAGGTCGGAGGCCTGCCGAACGGCGAGCTCGGCACGCTGACGACGGATGCGGCGGTCTTGGCGATCGCGGCAGCTGGCACTGACGTGCTGACGACGGGCGACCAGGATTATCAGGGAGCTGTCACGCTCGCAGAGGACACCCATCTGGATGGCGGCAACGTGCTGTTCGGATCGACGGTGCGATCGCCGACGACCGCGCGCAGTCTGCTGGTGGATACGAATGCCGCTGGCATCACGCGCTTCGACGGCGCGGTGGGAGACGGCGGCCAGGCGCTTGCCTCGGTCACGACGAACGCCGACGGCACGACGCAGATCAACGGGACGGGCGTCACGACGACCGGCGACCAGACCTACAACGACGCCGTCACGCTCGGCGCCAACACCGTGCTCGCGGCCAACGACGTCACCTTCGGCTCGACGCTGCGCTCGCCCACCACGGCGCGAACCCTCACGGTGAACACCGCCGGCACGGGCATCACGCGCTTCGCCGGCGCGGTAGGAGACGGCGGCCAAGCGCTTGCCTCGGTCACGACGAACGCCGACGGCACGACCGAGCTCAACGGGACGGGCGTCACGACGACCGGCGACCAGGTCTACAACGACGCGGTCGTTCTCGGCGCGGCGAGTATCACGCTCACGGCGGGCGGCAGTGTCCGCCTGCTCGCAGGGGTCGACCACGAAGGAGGCCCGGCGACGACGAGCTTCGCGGTGGTTGCGGACGATGACATCGAGATCGACGGGGATGTTCGGGATTCGGACGAAGTCCTGACGCCTGAGACACTCGACGTGGCGTTGCACGCGGCGGCTGACGGCGACGGTCTGTTCGCCTTCGTCGGTCCGACGGAGATCTGGGCGACGAACGTCACGCTACAAGCAGGCGACGGTCCGGCGGGTGCCAGCGCAACTGCCTTCGTCAATGACCTCGCAGATCTCACCCTGCGCGGCAGCCAGGGAGGTGCGATCTCGCCGACTTCGTTCGCGCTCCAGCAAGACGCTGCGATCACGGACGCGCCCGACGACACCGCGCTGTTCGCTGGCGGCGTGCCGACGAACTACCGACTCCAGTCCGACGACTTCGACGTTGAAGTCGCGACAGCGAGCCGCGTGGCAGGCTCGAACCTGACCCTGGTCGGTCAAACCGGCGTGAAGCTGACCGACGCGGGCGGCTACAGCCTCGCGTCTCTCGCGGCGACCGCGACGACGAACGACATCGAGCTCAACAGCGATGTCTCGACCACGAACGACCAGACCTACAACAGCGCGGTGCAGCTGAATGGCGATGTCGTGCTGGCGGGTAACGACATCCGCTTCGTTTCGAGCGTGAGATCCGACACCGCCGGGACGCCGCGCTCCCTGATCGTGAACACCACTGGCAGCGGCATCACGCGCTTCGACGGCGCGGTGGGAGACGGCGGCCAAGCGCTTGACTCGGTCACGACGAACGCCGACGGCACGACGCAGATCAACGGCGGCACGGTCACCACAACCGGCGACCAGACCTACAACGACGCTGTCACGCTCGGCGCCAACACCGTGCTCGCGGCCAACGACGTCACCTTCGCCTCGACGCTGCGCTCGCCCACCACGGCGCGAACTCTCACGGTGAACACCGCGGGCACGGGCATCACGCGCTTCGACGGCGCGGTGGGAGACGGCGGCCAGGCGCTCGCCTCGGTCACCACCAACGCCGACGGCACGACGCAAATCAACGGCGGCACGATCACCACAACCGGCGACCAGACCTACAACGACGCCGTCACGCTCGGCGCCGACACCGTACTCGCGGCCAACGACGTCACATTCGCCTCGACACTGCGCTCGCCCACGACGGCGCGAACTCTCACGG
>JANNDT010000046.1:0-5407 GCA_031387905.1 Deltaproteobacteria bacterium | reverse complement strand
GCTGAATTTTGGGGCGCGCCGTTCACCTGGATCGCGGGCACGCAGCTCGTGCAACTATTGAGCACGAGCAGCGAGAGCAGCGATGCCGCCGCGATCGCGAGCGCCATGCTGCGCGCACTCGCTCCTTGGCTGCCCGGCGCGACCTTGCCCGCAGATTTCGCCGCCGTGTTCGCGCGCAGCACGCTGTGGGCCGCGCTCGCCCTCGCCTCGCTCGCCGCCGCCTTCCGCCGCATCGAGCTGCGCTAGCCGCGAGCCGGCGCGCCGCCCGCGCCGACCTCGATGACGCAACACCTCGCTCCATGGCGCGAGGCCGCAAGCGAAGCGCGCAGCGAGCCGCAGGCGAGCGGAGTCAACAAAGAAGATCGCTGGCTCAGCTTCGTGTGAACGCTGCGGTCACACGAAGCTGAGCCAGCTCTCGTGCTTTCGGTCGCGGCCGGTCACCACGTCGAAGAACGCGTCTTGAAGCCGCTTCGTCAGCGGGCCGCGTTTGCCGGCGCCGATTTTGCGGTGGTCGATCTCGCGCACCGGCGTGAGTTCCGCCGCGGTGCCCGTCATGAACACCTCGTCTGCGATGTAGAGCTCGTCGCGCGTGATCGTGCACTCCTGCGTGGGGATGCCCCGGTCGCGCGCCAGTTCGAGAATCGAGGCGCGCGTGATGCCGTCGAGCACAGTCTCGATGGGCGGCGTCTTCAGCACGCCGTCGCGCACGAGGAAGATGTTCTCTCCGCTCGCCTCGGAGACGAAGCCGCTCGTATCGAGCAGGATCGCCTCGTCGTAACCGTCGAGCAGCGCCTCGCGCTTGGCGAGGATCGAGTTCACGTAATCACCGCAGGTCTTGCCCTTGGTCATCTTGGAGTTCACGTGGTGGCGCTGGAACGACGAGATGCGCGCGCGAATACCGCGCTGCATGCCTTCCTCGCCGAGATACTTGCCCCACGCCCAAGTGATTACGGAGACGCGGATCGGATTGTCGGCTGGGTTGAGGCCCATCACGCCGTCGCCGATGAACACCAGCGGGCGGATGTAACCCTCGGGCAGGTGGTTCGCGCGCAGCGTCGCGAGGATCGCCTCGGTCAGCGTCTCACGTGAGAACGGAATCTCCATCAAGTTGATCTGCGCCGATTCGTAGAGCCGCCGCACGTGCTCGGGCAGGCGAAACACCGCCGAGCGCCCGTCATCGGTGCGATAACAACGGATGCCTTCGAAGACGCCGAGCCCGTAGTGCAGCGTGTGCGTCAGGATGTGAACGCGCGCCGCGTCCCAATCGACCATTTGGCCGTCGAGCCAGATCTTCTCGCCACTGACCATTTCGTTTCCACTCCGTTCGCCTTCGGCTCACTGCGCACGGCCTGCACGCTGCGCGCGCTGGCCGCTTGCTAGAGCGGCGAGCATAGGCGCTCCGCGCGGTACGCGGTGGCACTGCTCTCGGCGCGGATCAGCGGCGCAACATGCGGCCGACGATGCCCTTGGCTTTGTCTTGGCGCATGCGCACGAGCCGCAGCTCGCGCATGGCCTCGACGCAATCGGGGTCGAGCTGAATCGCCCGCGCGAACATCTTCTCGGCTTGATCGAACCGGCCGGCCGCTTGGCAGAGGCGGCCTAGGAACAGATATGGCGTGCGCCGGTCCGGCGCGAGCCTGCGGCCCTTCATCACCAACTGGATGGCCTGATCGACGCGCCCGGGCGCCTCGGGCGAAGCCAAATAGTGCGCCCAGCCGAGGTAGACGTGGTAGTCGCACTCCTCGGGGTAGGCCTCGACGGCGGTGCGGAACGCTTGCAGCGCTTCGCTCACGCGGCGGGCGCGCAGCAGCCCTTCACCGCGCGTGAATTCACGCTCGGCGAACACCGCGCGTTCGCTCTCCTCGCGCGCCTCGGCGTCGAGCTCGGCCTGCTTCGACTGACGCGCCCAGGCTGCGCGCGCTTCGCCATCGCGGATCGCGTCGAAGGCCCTCGACACGCAGCCGAATAATTCCTCGGCGATCCGGCGCACGGCGTCGCTCGCGCCGATGAATCGATCCGGGTGCGTGCGCTTGGCCAGCTCTGCGTACGCGGCGCGAATGGCGTCGTCGCTCGTGCCGGCGGAAACGCCTAATGCCCTCCACGGGTCCGCGCTGCGCACGCGCTCGCTGAGTGCGGAGAGTTCGCCGCGCAGTGCGCTCTCGGGTTCGCGCACACGCTGCTCGGAGCTCTGGGCGCTGCGCCGCACTTCGCGCAGAGCCGCGCGGCCGGGCGCCTCCTGCGCGCGAGCGGCGCGCGCTGCAGGCGCTGCGTTCGCGTTCGGCTCCGACAACTCCACGATCTCGAGCGCCACCAGCGCATACAGCAGCCGGCGCGAACGCTCGCTTTCAGCGCCGAACTCGGCGAGCGAACGCACGCCGTCGACGCGCGCGAGCAGCGCTCGCCCCTGCACGTCGAGGTTCGCGCTTTGAAACTGGTAGAAACGGCTGCCGCCAGGCACCGGCACGCAGTGCCCCCGCTGCGCGAGTCGCTCCTCGATCACTTCGAGGGGCATGCGCTCGAGCACGCCGTGCACGAGCAAATCCGCGGGGCTGCGGTTCAGGTACAGCGCATTGGCGCTCTTCAGCCGCGTGCGGCGATGAAACTGATACGTGCCTGTGCGCCAACCAAACAACTCGAAGAACTTCTCGTCTGCCTGGCGGCGCAGCGCGCGAGTGAGCGCCTCTTCATCGAGCATCTGGGCCGCGAGCAAAATCTGCCCGGCCAGCCCGCCGCCACGTTTCATCGTATGAACGCAGCCAGCGAGCACGTCCTCGCTGATGGTTCCGCTCGCGACGAGCAGGTTCCCGAGCGTCTCGGTCATCAGGTTCGAGCGCACCGCTTCGGGCACGCCCTCGCGCAGCTGCACCTGCTTCTTCTTCTTGCCGTGGCGCACTTCGAGCACGCCGCTCTCGCGCAGGCCGTGAAGGTGGTGCAACAACTCCGCGACCGGGAGTTCTTCGAGCTTGCCTTCGAGGGCGAGCGCGCTGCGCGGCTTGGCCGGCGCAGCCGCCATCGCCTGCTGCACGCAGGCGAGCAACTGGTCGAGCGGCACCGGCTTCTTCAGCACCGCCACCGCGGCCAGCGTTTGGGCGCGCTTCGTATAATCAGGCGTAAAGGTGCAGCCCGACAGGAAGACTGCCGGCGTCGCCGCGAGCGACTTCTCATTGCGAATCGCTTCGAGCACGCCGAAGCCGTCGAGCCCCGGCAGCATCACGTCGAGCGTCAGCAGCGCTGGCTTCAGCACTTTCGCGCGCTCGATTGCGGCGAGCCCGTCGTGCGCGGTCTCCACTCGATAACCGGCCTGCGTGAAGGCGCGGGTCAGGATCTGGCAGAAGCCGCGGTCGTCGTCCGCACACAGGATCGTTGCCGGCATTGGGGAGCCCCCTCGCCTACTTGAATCGGCAGCCTGCCGATTCAGTGCGTGGGTGGCGTCACATCGAGCGCACGCAGCTCAGCTGCGCTTCGTGCGCAACAAACCGGGAAGGCTCGCGGAGTACGGCGCCCGGGCGACGCCCGCCTCCGTAATGACGGCGCTCACGAGTTCGGCGGGCGTCACATCGAAAGCCGGGTGACGTACCGGCACACCGTCCGGCACGACTTTGCGCCCCGCGATCTGCGCCATCTCCTCGCGCCCGCGCTCCTCGATCGGGATCGCCGCGCCATTCGCGGTCGCCAGATCGAGCGTCGAGAGCGGCGCCGCCACGTAGAACGGGAGGCCATGCGCGCGCGCGGCGAGCGCGACTGCGTAGGTGCCGATCTTGTTGGCGACATCGCCGTTCGCAGCGATGCGATCCGCGCCGACGATCACGAGGTCGACATCGCCCGCACGCATCAGGTGCGCCGCCATCGAATCGGCGATCACCGTCACGGGGATGCCGTCGCGCTGCAACTCCCAGGCTGTTAGGCGTGCGCCCTGCAAGAACGGGCGCGTCTCGCCGGCGAGCACCGAGACGCGCTTGCCCTGCGCCACCGCCGCGCGCACCACGCCGAGCGCGGTGCCGTAGCCGGCGGTCGCCAGCGCGCCGGCGTTGCAGTGCGTGAGCACGCGCGCCGGGTCGGGCACCAGTTCTGCGCCGTTGCGCCCGAGCGCGCGGCAGATGCGCTCGTCCTCGGCGACGATCGCTCGCGCTTCCGCGAGCAGCGCAGTGCGGAGGGACGCGACGCTCGCGCCGGGCTCGCGCGCCGCGCGCAGCTCGCAAGCTTGCATGCGCGCGAGCGCCCAGCTCAGGTTCACCGCGGTCGGGCGCGTGCGCAGCAAGCGCGCGCGCGCGTGGGCGAGATCGCGCGCGAGCGCGGCGAGATCGCGCGCGCTGCTGCACTGCGCCGCGAGCGCAACCCCGAGCGCGGCCGTGCAGCCGATCGCGGGCGCGCCGCGCACGACGAGTTCCTCGATCGCGCGCGCCACCTCTTCGACGCTTCGACACGCAAGTTCGCTCTCGCGCTCCGGCAGCGCACGCTGGTCGAGCAGTACGACCGCGCCGTCGTCCCAGCGCAGCGTGCGCCAAGTCATTGGGGGTCCGGCTGCTGCTGTTTCTTGCCGCCGAACAAGCCGCCAAGCGAATCGATCAGCTCGCCGGCGCCCGGGCCGACTGTCTGATCGAGCGTGTCGCGCAGCTTGCCCCCGCTCAGATAGGCGGCGGTGAACTTCAGCGCGCCCTTCGGCGAGATCACCACGCTGGGATCGCTCGCGGTGCCGCCCACGTGCGCGAGCGGCAGCTCGCGCTTGGTGCTGCGCGCGGGGGGCGCTGCGCCCGGTGCCCCCGCTACTCCCGCGATCGCTTGATCGATCGCGTCGTAGATCGTGAGCGTGCCTTCGAGATCGAGCGCGCTGTCGGCGAGCGCGATCTCGCCTGTTAGGTCGACGCGGTAGTCGCGGTAGAGCAGCGCGAGGTCTTCGGTGCGCGCTCTGCCGCCACCGAGCGTGAACTCGCCGCCGAGTCTCTCGAACTCGTCGTCGTAGAACTTCTGCAGCGTGCCGCCGTCGCCGAGCTTTCCGAATAACGAGGCGGCGCTAGCGATGCCGCCGAGCGCTTCGATCCCGCCGCGCAGCAGCGAGACGCCCGGCATTCGCCCCGGCGCGATCGAGAACGTGAGCGGACCCGCGAGCGAATCCACCAGCGCAGCCTCGCCGCCGAGCGGCGCCGCGAGCCTCGCGTCGATGTCGAGCGGGCCGCTGATCGCGCCGTCTGGCGCGCCGAACGCGACCGCCAGCGCGCTGCTGTCGAGATCATCGGCGTGTGCGCCGAGCGCGAGCTGCATCTCGCGCGCGAGATTCGTAACACCCAGCTCGAGTGCGATCTGCTGGCCGCCGACCGTCACCGGCCCGGAGCCGCGAATCGCGTCGCCCGTTCCGGTGAGCTGCATCGAGACCGTCGCGTTCTGATTCTCAGCGAGCGGCATCGCCACG
>JANNDT010000013.1:0-8593 GCA_031387905.1 Deltaproteobacteria bacterium | reverse complement strand
ACTTCGCCCTGCTTGAGGTCCGCCTGGATTTGATACGAGAGGCTCCCGCGCGTCGAGCCGTCGGCGTGAAGCCACACGTAGTATTCCCCTGGCTTCACTGGCGAGCGCACGCCAAAGCGAGAGCGCCCCTCGTTCTGCGATTCGGCAAGTGGCAGCTGATTACTGTCTCCGAGCGTGAGGCCAAGCGGCGTCCCGATTCCCTGGCCGGCAGCCGAGGTGACGATCACCTCGAGATTGCCCGCCTCCGCGACCGTCGCGCGATACCACTCGTGACAGTCGCCCTCGCCGCCGTCACAAGCGAGGTCACCCATTACGGGCGAAGCCAACGGAAGCGGCGCTGCCTTGCTCGCTTCCGCCAGATCCGGATCCTTCTTGCCCGCGCAGGCCGCTACGCCCAGCGCAGCGAGAAACGCGACCACCTGCCAACACACGCGCGCGCTCATCGAGTTTTCTCCCGAGTCATTGAATCGTTGCGGGAAGCGAGCGCGAGGCGACACCCTTGAAGCGGATGATCTCCTCGCCGCCGCGCCTGCGGTAGCGAACGCCGACGCTCAAGCCCGAACCCGCCGAGTCCTTCAGATTCCATTGATGCGTCCCGCCGCCGTCGACGCTCTGGCCGTCGAGCAGGAAGTTCGCGAGCGCGAACTGCCCACTCCACTCGCGTGTGAGTTCGTCCTCGACCCCGTCGGAGCTGCGCACGCGCACCGTCAGCGCCACGAGATCACAGTCCGGCGTCCACGAGAATGCTTGCTGGCCCACGCCATCGCTGTACTCGAAGGTCTGAAGCTCGCGAGTCGCGCAAGCGAGTGAAAGCGTCTGACTCAACACGAAGACGTTCCCGCCGCTCGTTGTCGAAGGCTTGCCCTCGAGGCGCACGCGCAGGACGCCGCTGGGGAGGCCACCGCCGCCACCGCCGCCACCGCCGCCGCCACCTCCGCCCGAGCAACCTTGCTCGAGGTATGCGACAAACGTGTCGGAAACCGGAAGCACGCGATCCTCGAGCAGCGGCCGGGGTTGTGTCCCGTCCCAGAACGGCCCGAGCGTCTCCTGACGGAAGATGTCGATGGCGCCACCCTGGCCGCACAGGCGCTCGTACTGCTCGGGCGATAAAGGCGGCGGAAAGCGACTGACGATTCGACTTCGCCAGCGCAGGTCGATCTCCTTGGACGCTCGATCGAGCACCGCCGAGAAGCCGTTCAAGATCGGCAGCTGCAGCAAGTTGCGCAGGATCTCTTTCGAGTTCGCGTCGCCATCGTCGGGCTCGATCGGCACGAGCTTCTTGATCTCGTCGATCGCCCGCTTGTACGGCGTGTCGCCCTTCTCGCCGACCTGCTTCGCAGTTTCGAGCGCCAGGCTCGAAACGTCCGACGCCTTCTCCACGTCCTCCGCGACCGCTTCAAGTGCACGCGAGTAGCGGTCCCAGGGCGCGAGAGCCTTCTTCTCCCGGCGCGGCGCATCCTCGTCAGCCGCGCCCTCCTCCGAATCGGCTTTCTTCGCTTCGTCCTCCGCGTCCTCGTCCTCCCCTTCGTCCGCCTCGGGGGCTTCGGAGCGCCGCACTTCGTGGAGTGCACGGACCCACCCAGGCGCGTCCCCGCGCCAGAGGCCCTCGACTTGGAGGTTTTCGTCGGCGGTCTTCAGCAGCGCGAGATACGGCGAGCCGAGCACATCGGGCTCCGCCACGATTGGCCGCGGGACAGCGGCAAGGAATCCGAGCCAGGCCTCCGCGAAGTTCGCCTCGTAGTCATCTCGGAAGCGCGCGACGGTCGACTCCGTCTGGGCGCTGGCCCGGTCGACTTTCGCAAACACGTTGGCGAGCCAGTGCTCGAAAAAGTCTCGCGTGTAGCAAGCGGGCACCTGCGCGCTGGCGGCGAATTCCGAAGACGGTAAACGCAGATCAGAGGCGCGCACCGGCTCACCTACGTCGGAGCGCTCGGCGCACCAGGCCTCCAAACGCGCGATCTCGAGCAGACCGGCCGCGTCGTCCTCGAAACGCTTCTGCTCCTCCTCGATCCGCGACTCGAGCTCGACCTCCGGCGCCCACCGCACGAACGCGGCGTAACCCGCTGCGAACGCTTCCTTCTCCGCCTGATCGTCTCGCACTTTGCCGTAGTGCTCGATGCCCGGCCGCACGTTGCCTTCGCCTCCGCGCGCCGCCATGAAGCTCACATCGGCGACCAGATCGAGCAGCGCGGCGAATGCGCTGGGGTCGCTCGAACGAACGCGCCCGACGAGGTCCGCCTTCGCCGGGCGCTCGAACTCCGCGCCGAACGCGAGCACGAAGGCCTGCTGCGCGCGGCGAATCGCGCGCCCCGTCGGTAGGCCCAAACCGAAGGAGTGGCTGGGCGTTTCGGCGAGCCCCTCGGATTCGGCGATCGCGGTTCGCAGATCGTCCTGGGCTTCGAGCGAATGCCGTTGCTCATCGACTCGAGTCGCCGCATCGCGAAGACCAGAGATCAGGCTCCAGTTGTTCCAGAACGAGGTGCCCCAAACACCGACGCAGGCGAGCGCTGCCGCGGCGGCGAGCCCGAGTACCACGCCGCGCGTGCGCGGGCCGAGAGTTTCCGTCGCCACCGAAAGCGACTGCTCCTCGGGATCGAGCAGCAGCTTGCGGAAGAGATCCCGCGTGAACCAGCCACCGGGCGAGCCGCCGCTGTCCGTTACGGCAGTCGCCCAACGCTGTCCCAGCCGCTCGAGGAGTGGCGAGACGAGCGCGCCCTGGCGAAGCGCACTTGTCAGGTAGATCCCGCGCAGGAACGGCACTTCGTCGTAGCGCGTGGGCTGGAAGGCGCGACTCGCGAAGCTCGCGAGTGCGCGCGCGAGCTGACTGACCTCTTGGGGCAGCAGCACGAGCCGACGGCGGCGCTGCGCGTCCGGCTCGCGCACTAGAAGTTCGGGGAGTCCACTCTCGATGCGATCGCGCAGGCGCTGAAACGCATCGCGGACCGTTTGCGAAATGTCGTGCGGATAGCGCTCGCGATGCGTCCAACCGAGCATCTCGGCGAGCCTGCTCCCGCCAAAACCGCTCGCGGCCTCGATCACCCCTTGGATGCGGTCCGCTTGCGTCACGATGAGGTAGACGGGCGGATCGACGCCGAGCTGATCGACGATGTCGTTCAAATGGCGGCGGAGCTCCGAGGCCTCCGCCTCGAGCCCGGGCGTATCCGCCGAAAGCAACTCGCCCGCAGAACGCGCGACGAGTACGCCCTGAATTGCTGGCCGCGAGCAGTGCTTTCTGAGGAGCGCGAGCAAGGACTTCCAGTCCTTGTCGTCGTCTCCCACATGTCCAGCCGTGAGGCGCCCGGCCGTATCGACGAGCACGGCTTGATTGGTGAGCCAGAAGCTGACGCTCGAGGTGGGGCCGGCTTCGACCAACGACTCGACTGCAGATGGAAGCTCGAGGCCGCTCGCACGAAGCAGCGCCGTCTTGCCGGCGCCCGGTGTACCGATCACCAGATACCACGGCAGGCTGTCGAGCTTTCGCGCCTGTACGACCGCAAATGCCTTGCGGAAGCGATCCTCGAGACTCGCCCCGGCGGCGACGCTGCGGACCTCGCCCTGGCGCTGGATGATCGTCGCGTCGTCAGCGGCGCCGGTGCCGCGTGCTCCGCGCTCCTCGCGTTCCTTCGCGAACAGCCCGTAGACGATGTAGGCGATCAGCGTGATGAGTGAGATGAACAGCGGGATCGCGAAGTAGAGCCAGTTGTTGAGGAAGAAGCCGAGGGCGCCCGCGCCCGTCGCGGTGAGCGTGATCAAGCTGGCCGGAATTGCGACGCGCGGGTTCTTCACGGTCTCGATGATTCTGCGCGGATCAGCCAATGCGCGACTCCTCAGCCCGCAGCCGGGAGGGGGACTCTTCCTGCCATTAGGTAGAGTGAGAGGCAAAGCGCGCCAAACAAGAGCAGCACCGCCCCTGCCCCGCCGAGCAGGATCGGAATCAGGCGGCTCCCCTTGGGCGAAAGTTGGATGTCGACCTGATAAGCAGCGGGCGCGAGGCGTTTCTCGCGCCCGAGGTCGAGCGAGCGCTCGACCTTGCGCAGCTTGTCGAGCGTGCGCTGCACGAGCGCCGCGTGATCGCCCTCGCGGCCCGCGAACTCGCCCTGGAAGCCGAGCGCGAGGCAATGAAAGAACACCTCGAGGGCGGCCGCATTGTCCTTGCGCAATTTCTCGAGTCGGGCGAAGAACTCGACGCCCGCCTGGCGTGTGCCGAAGAGTTGCGATTGGAGCGGCTCGCGCTCCCACTCGGCCGAGCCGCGCCAGCCGGACGTCGTGACGATCTCGTCAACGAAGGCCACCAACGCGAAGCGCGCCTCCTCGACGTCGAGCGGCGGCGCCGCGGCGGCGTTTGGATGCTTCGCGAAGGCGTCGAGCAGTCCGATCATCTGCGAGCGCAGCTCGCCAGGCGACGCACGCTCGCCCTCCGGCGCGTCTCGGAACAGCAGCGCGGCCGCGAACAGATCGCCTGCCGCGCGCGCGAGGGAGCCGCCCTTCACGGCGCGCCAGCCGTCGTCGCGACATAGAGCACGACGTTCGCGTTCGTGAGCTTCCCGAGGTGCAGCGCGAAGCTGAAGTCGTCGCGCACCTTGGGCCATTCTTTGCCACGCGAATCGATCTTGAAGTAGCTGTAGCCCGCCATCGACTCGATCTCGGTTGGTGCGCCAGGCAAATGCTCGAGCGAAAGGCCCGGCAGGTTGAAGCGGATCAGCGGTGTCACGCCCTTCGCCGAACTCGCCTTGCCGTGATGGCCGACCAGTTCGTTCAGTTCCTTCGCCTCGATGGGCGCGCGCACCGCGAGATAGAACCCGTTGCGCGGATCTACCAGCTGCATGTTCAGGCCCTTCGTCACATAGGCCTGCGCCGCCGGCTCGAAAGCCATCGGCAGCTTCTGGTAGTTATCAGGCGCGAGCTTGTCGAGTTCAGTGGAGATGAAGTCGAGCAGCACCTTGAAGCTCGGATACAGATTCTCGTGGTCGTAGATCGGGAGCTCGACCGCATCGTCGTGCGAGTAAGACGCCAGCGAGCCGGCGAGCTCGACCAGCGTCGTATAAAGCGGAAACGGCGGCGTGGCCCCCGTCGACGTAAGGTGCCGCAGCAAGGGCGCCATGCGCGCGAGCGTGTAGCGCATGAAGAGGCGCGGCATCGTGTCGGCCGAGACGGTCTTCGCCATCGCCGAGGCCGCGCGCACGCGCGCCGAAACCTGGCTCGTGACCTTCGTGATCTCCTCCATCAGCACCGCGCTCGCCTGCATGGCGAGGAGCGGCGGGACGAATCCCTTGGCGAGCACGTAGGGACGCTGGCTGTCGTCGCTCGCCTCGATCTCCGCGAGCTTGAACGCGTCGTAAAGGCCGAGTTCGTTCGCATCGGCCGAGAGCAAGAGGCGCAGGTTCGGCTCGAGCACGTCGATCGTGGCCGGTGGACCGCCGCGAGTCAGATCCGGCAGGTCGGTGCGAGCGAGCCGGTAACGGGCGAGCCGCGTCTGGCCCTCGTCCCCGGCGAGATTGGGGTCCTGCTGGCTCCAGGACCGGAGCGCCAAATGGACGTCGATGCGGTCCTGACCCTTGGGAAATGCACGGTCCTCGATCCGGGCGCTGCCGGGCACCGTCACGACCGTGCCGTCTCGCAACACCGCGTCGAGGCGCGTCACGACGATCCGGTTCTCGGCCAAAGCCTCCTCGTCGAAGGCCACCTCGCGGATCCCCCAATGAAACGGGTCGAGGGTTTGGAGGTGGTGCCGGAGCCGGGCGTCCGCGAATAGATCGTGCTGCTGGAGATGTTGGGGCCGGAGGAACATGCCCTCCATCCAGGCCACTGGGTTCAGCTTGCCGGAGGACATCCGCCACTCCATTCCTGGCCGCAACAAGTCGTGCGCGAGTCGCCTGGGTACGTGCCGTCCGGGCGCCCGCCTGTGACGGCTTCAAACAAAGCCTTCTCACCGGTTGGCGAGACGCGCGATTCTAGCCCGACGCGCATCCCATAAGGAATAGGGAAAAGCTTTCGCAGCGGCCGGTTGGCCGCACCCCTCAAACGAGCGTTCGGGTTGACAATGCGCGCGCGACGGTCGTAGCGTGGCCGGCCTAACGACTGGGCTCTGGCGACTCGAGACCGGTCGGCCACGCGAGGCGGAGGCATCGATGACAGCCGCGACGAGCGAGACTCTCTCCATCTCCGAGTTCACCGAGCGGCGCGCCAAGACCGAGGCGGTTTCGAATTGGATGCGGCAGCGGCTCGAGCGGCAGCTCGACTCCCTCCGCCCCGCCTTCGATCCGCGACGGCTGTACGGCCGGCACTCGGGAACTCCGATCGCCCGCGCCGCAGACGTCAGCGGCTCCGACGCCGCGCTCGCACAACTCACGCAGCGCTTCCAGGCCGTCGTCGGGGCGCCCTTCTCCCTGCGCAACGAGCTGCCGCCCGAGGTCGTCGGCGCGATCGACGCCAACCTCGAGCTCTACCCGCTCGAGTACTTCCACGTCGCCCAAGGCGGCGGCGAGGGGAAGCCGATCCGGATCACTTCGCCGCTGCGCTGGGTCGTTTCCTACGCATCCGGCTACACGCTTGGCCAGCTCGACCGCGTGCTCGCGAAGCAGGAGGACCGGCGCGAAAAGGACATGCGGCAGTTTCTGGTGAACGCGCTCGCCCTTGGAGCGATGTTCGAGCGCTTCCCCGCCCTCGC
Organism: Deltaproteobacteria bacterium; assembly: GCA_031387905.1. Lineage (GTDB taxonomy): Bacteria > Myxococcota_A > UBA9160 > UBA9160 > UBA6930 > VGRF01. Next base: position 1,926 of record JANNDT010000013.1, on the reverse strand, counting down.
TCAACTCCTTGGTGATCTGCGCTTCCAGGTGGCGACCGGGATGCGGGATGGCCTCGGCAAGCTCCCGCTCGTGACGGTCTCCGCCGAGCTTCAGTCCGTCCGGCCGCCCGATGACGTGATCCTCGGCATCACGGGTGTCTCCGGCGTGGCTGCCTTTATCGAGCTGCTCCCGCGAGAGCCGCTGTCGGCGCTGGTCGACCCGATGCGGAGCGACTTGGCACGGCTGCTGGGCTAACGCGCGAGCACAGCCACGCCTGGCCCGGATCATCAGGCGCCGCGCTGCTTGGCGCGCCACCAGCAGCGGAGGAGATCGCGGTAGACCCGTACGACGACATCCCCTATCCCGGCGGACCGTTCCAGCAGACCCACCCGGACCGCCTCGCAACCCACGCGCGCCTGTTTGGGCTGGCGTCTCCGCTGCCGAGCCGTTGCCGGGTGCTCGAACTCGGTTGCGGCGACGGCGAGAATCTGGTGCCGATGGCCTACGGGCTGCCCGAGAGCGAGTTCGTTGGCGTGGATCTCTCGAGGCGTGCGATCGATCAGGCGCGCGAGTTCGCGCGCGGCGTCGGCGCAGGCAACGTCACGCTGCACGCCGGCGACCTGTGCGCGATCGACGCGAGCTGGGGCGACTTCGATTACGTGATCGCGCACGGCCTCTACTCCTGGGTGCCCGAGCCCGTGCGCGCCCGCGTCCTCGAAATCTGCCGCGACCGCCTGACGCCGAACGGTGTCGCCTACATCAGCTACGACACGCTACCCGGCGGCCACCTGCGTCAGATCACGCGCGACATGCTGCGCTTCCATGGGCGCGCCGCAGCGACCGACCGCGCGCGCATCGACGCAGCCCGCGAGCTGCTTCCCCTGCTCGCAAACGCCGGCGACGGCAAGAGCGGATACAGCTACGCCCTACGCGACGAGATCGAGACGCTGCTCCGGCGCGCCGACGGCGCACTCCTGCACGACGACCTGTGCGACGCGCACCTCAGCCTCTACTTCCACGAGTTCATCGCGCGCGCTTGCGCCCACGGCCTCCAATACCTCGCCGAGGCCGAGATGGTCGCGATGAACGAAGCCCTCTTGCCCGCGGCGCTGCGCAACCAGCTCGACACGCGCGGCGCCTCGCGCCTCGAGCGCGAACAATACGGAGACCTCGCGCGCGGCCGTAAATTTCGCGCGTCGTTGTTATGCCGGGCTCGACATGCGCTCGCGCCCGCGGCCCAGCCCAGCGCGCTGCGCGATCTCCACCCTGCCGCGTTCGTCTCCTGCGAAGCCGACGAGGCCGCGCTGCTGAGCGACGCCCCGGTGCCCTTTCGCATTCTCAGCGGCAACGCCGAGATTTGGCACCCGATCGCCAAGCTCGCGCTCGTCGAATTGGGGCGCGAGTGGCCGTGCAACCTCGCCACTCCCGAGCTGCTCGCTCGCGCGAGAGCCCGCCGCGGCTTCGCGCAGGGCGAAGACGAGCACGTGCTCTGCGAATCGCTGCTCGCGCTCTACGCCGCGGACCTGATCGAGCTGCGCACGGAGCCGCTGCCGGTCGCGAACGAGGTCGGCGCGCGGCCGAGACTGAGCGCAGTCGTGCGCTGGCAGGCCGCGCGCGGGGAATACGTGACGACGCTGGCGCACGAGCGGGTGCGGATCGAGGGGGCGGAGACGCGGGAGGTGTTAGCGAAGATGGGGGCGCAAGCGGATCCGGCGTTGGCGGAGGGCGCTGTCGGGAATGACGAGGAGTTACGGAGCCGGATCGCGGGGCTGTGTGCGATGCGGATGGTGCTGCGCTGACCCGCGGCGGTAGCGCGCTTGTGCAGCAGGGAGCCCGGGCCCGCAATCGCGAGCGAAGCCGCATCGACGTGAGCGTATAGTGCGCGCATGCCGCCGCTGGGACGTCCGCCCGTTTTGCTCGACATCGTCGAGGAGCACTTCGAAGAG
>JANNDT010000012.1:0-1804 GCA_031387905.1 Deltaproteobacteria bacterium | reverse complement strand
CCGGCGCCGCCGTTCCTCGATGAGTGGGAGGCCTGCGGCATCCAGCGCGCAGAAGACATCCGCGACAAGTTCGTGCCGAGTTTCTTCTTCGGCTGCGAGGCCGACGACGCGGGAGTCGCGCTCGCCTTCGACGCGCGCATCAACCCGCTCGGCGCAAAGCTGAACGCGATGTTCAGCTCGGACCTCGGGCATTGGGATGTGCCCGACATGACGGGCATCCTCGGTGAGGCGTTCGAGCTGGTGGAGCACGGCCTGATCGACGCGCGCGCGTTCCGCGATTTCGTATTCGCGAACCCGGTGCGCTTCTACACGCGCCTGAATCCGGATTTCTTCGTCGGCACGCGCGTGGAGGCGGATGCGGCGAAGCTGCTGGCGCCCGCGCCGCGGAGGAAGAAGCGATGAGCGGGATCCTTTCTGGCCGCGTAGCAATCGTCACCGGCGCTTCGCGCGGCATCGGCAAAGGCTGCGCGCTCGAACTCGGCGCGCTGGGCGCGACGGTCTACGTCACGGGACGCAGCACGCTCCCCGGCGCGCATGCGCTCGGCGGCACGGTCGCGGAGACGGCGGCGGCAGTAACAGCTGCGGGCGGGCTCGGCATCGCGGTGGCCTGCGATCACCGCGAGGATGCGCAGGTGCTGCGCCTTTTCGAGCAAGTCGACGCCGAGCGTGGCCGGCTCGACATACTCGTCAACAACGCGTTCATCATTCCGAAGGAGCTGACCAGCGGGAAACCGTTCTGGGAGGTGCCGCTCTCGAACTGGGACGACATGGTCGATGTCGGCACGCGCTCGGCCTACGTCGCGAGCGCGCTCGCGGCGAAGCGCATGGTCGCCGCGCAGCGTGGCCTAATCGTGAACATCTCGTCGTCGGGCGCGCGCGAGTACGCGTGGCACGTCGCCTATGGCGTCGGCAAGTGCGCGCTCGATCGCCTAACAGCGGACGCCGCGCACGAGCTGCGCGCGCACGGCGTCGCGGTGGTCTCGCTCTGGCCGGGGCTCGTGCTGACGGAGCGGCTGCAGGGCGCGCAAGCCGCGATGCCGCAGCTCGACTTCGCGGGCGCCGAATCGCAGCGCTTCACGGGCCGCGCGGTGGCGGCGTTGGCCTGCGATGCCGAAGCGCTGCGCTTCAGCGGGCGCGCCATCGCGTCGCGAGAACTCGCGGACGTGTACGGCTTCACGGACGTGGATGGGCGCTTGCCGAAGGGGCCGCTCCACGATCGACCGGGCGGCGCGCAGTGAGACTTCGGGCTGCGGCCGCGCCGCTCGCGTGGTTCTCATTCTTCGTCGCGTCCGCGTTACTCGCTGTCTTCGCTTGGGCGCTTTGGCCGCAGCCGCCGGACTTCGACCCCGCGCCGCTGATCGCCGCCGCGAAGCATTATGAAGCGCGCATCGCGCGCGACCCGTTCGGCGTGCCGCACATTCGCGGCGTGCGCGACGCCGACGTCGCTTACGGGCTCGCCTGGGCGCACTGCGAGGACGACTTCCGCACGATTCAGGAAGTCGCGCTGGCGACGCGCGGTCGACTCGCGAGCGTGAACGGGCCCGACGCCGCGCCGATCGACTATCTCGCGCAGCTACTCGGCGCCTACGAGGACGTCGCGCGCCGCTACGAGCGCGAGGTTCCCGCCGACGTGCGCGCGCTCGCGGAGGGCTACGCGGCGGGCGTCAATTATTACGCCGCGCTGCACCCGGCCGAGGCGCTCCCGGGCGCGTTCCCGATGACGGGCGTCGATGTGGTCGCCGGCTTCGCCTTCAAGACGCCGTTCTTCTACGGGCTCGAGCGCACGTTCGGCGCACTCTTCGAG
>JANNDT010000517.1:0-1696 GCA_031387905.1 Deltaproteobacteria bacterium | reverse complement strand
GTTCTCGAAGCCGCGCTCGCGGAGGAGCCGCTCGCGCTGGGCTTCTCGCGGCTGCCGCCCACGGGCTACCCCGAGCTCGGCGACGTGCAGCTCCCCCGCAAGCGGATGCCGGAGCTGGTCGCGGCCCTAACCACCCGCGGCGGGCGCGTCGCCGCGCAGGGCGTGCGGGTTCGGCGCGCGAGCGCGCCGCGGCTCTCGGTGCGCTCGGGCATCGACTGGTTCGATCTCTCAGCGGAGATCGACTTCGACGGCGAGAGCGCGAGCCTGCCGCAGCTGCTCGCAGCGCTGGATCGCGGCGAGAGCACCGTAACACTCGGCGACGGCTCGCTCGGCCTGTTGCCCGCAGAATGGCTCGCGCGCGTCGCGCCGCTCGCGGGGCTCGGCGAGGCTACCAAGGGCGGCGTGCGCTTTCGCGCGAGCCAGGCGCTGCTGCTCGACGCGATGCTCGCGAGCGAGCCGGAGGTCGATGCGGACAGCGCCTTTCGCGACGCGTGTGGGCGGCTCGCGCGAGCCGGCGAGCCGCGCGCCATGCGTGCGCCACGCGGCTTCGCGGGCGAACTGCGCACTTATCAGGAGGCCGGCCTCGGCTGGCTGCACTACCTCGGCGAAGCCGGGCTCGGCGCGTGCCTCGCCGACGACATGGGGCTCGGCAAGACGGTGCAGGTGCTCGCGCTACTCGCGGAGCATTATGGCGGCGAGCGGCCTGCGAGCGAACACGCGCCGTCTCTGGTGGTGGCGCCGAGCAGCGTCGTCCCGAACTGGCTCGCCGAGACAGCGCGCTTTGCGCCCGAGCTGCGCGTGCTCGATTTCACTGGCAGCGCGCGCGGAGCGCTGCACGACCGGCTCGCCGAGCACGACCTCGTAATCACGAGCTACGGCACGCTGCGCGCAGAGATCGCGAACCTCGCGAGCACGCGCTTCCACGCAGTGGTGCTCGACGAGGCGCAGACGATCAAGAACGCCGCCGCGAAGACAGCGAGAGCTGCGCGCCTATTGCGCGCCGACCGCCGCATCGCGCTCTCGGGCACGCCGGTCGAGAACCACCTCGGCGAGCTGTGGTCGCTGTTCGACTTCTTGAACCCGGGCTTATTGGGCGCGTCGGCGCGCTCGGTGAGAGTGCTCGACGACTTCGCTGAAGCCGGAGTCGGCGCGCTCGCCCGCGCGCTGCGCCCGTTCATCCTGCGGCGCACGAAACAGCAAGTCCTCACCGAGCTGCCCGCGAAGACCGAGCAGACGCTCGTCTGCGAGCTCGACGGCGCGCAGCGCCGGCTCTACGACGAGCTGCTCCGCCACTACCGCGCGCGCGTGCTCACCGAGGTCGACACGAGAGGCATCGCGCGCTCGAAGATCCACGTGCTGGAGGCGTTGTTACGGCTGCGCCAGGCAGCCTGCCATCCGGGCCTGATCGACAAGGCGCGCGCGGGCGAGGGCTCCGCCAAGCTCGACCTCTTGCTCGAGCAGCTCGAGGAGACCCTCGACGAAGGCCACAAGGCGCTCGTCTTCTCGCAGTTCACGAGCCTGCTCGCGATCGTGCGCGCGCGCCTCGACGCCCGCGGCGTCACGTACGAGTACCTCGACGGCAAGACGCGCGACCGCGCCGCACGGGTGCGGCGCTTCCAAGAGGATCCTGCCTGCCCGCTGTTCCTAATCAGCCTGAAAGCGGGCGGCCTCGGGCTCAACCTCACCGCCGCTGATT
>JANNDT010000502.1:0-48305 GCA_031387905.1 Deltaproteobacteria bacterium | reverse complement strand
GCCGACGACCACGCGCGCAACGCGGCGCGCCTCTACACGCGTTACCTCTCGCTCTTTCTCTATTACGCCACGTCCGAAAACAAAGACGGCGTTCCGGACTCCGCGTACTTCGCGGCGCATGAAGCCGCGCGCGGCGTCGGCGACGCCTACCTCGTGTACGCGAAGCACCCGACGGCCGAAGAAGTGGACGTCGCGATCCGCCAGTACCGCGCGGCGCTCAAGATCTTCCCGTTCGATCGGCAGGTCTGGCCGGGCATTACGGCGGCGCTGCAGCGCCAGGGCCGCGAGAGCGAGTATCTCGACCTCGTGCGACCCGCGGCGGAAGGCGCCACGCACTCGCGCGCGCTGGCGAGTTGGATCGCGAGCCAGCAGCCCGAGTCCCCGCGCCTGAAGACTCTTCTCAACGCGTTCTCAGACAGTCTGGTGCTCGTGTACCTCGGCTACGCCGAGGGTAAGGGCATCGAGGATCTCGAGGCGGGGCTCACGCGTCTCAAGCTGCAGCGCGACGAAGCAAAGAGCCGGATGACCGCGCTGCAGACGCAGCTCGCGGGCGGATCGCAGACCGCAGCGCCGGCGGCGATGTCCGAAGACGGCGAGTCGGTGGGCGCGATCGGTTCCGGCGAGCGGCTCGACGCCGCACAGCTCACGCAGCTCAACAAGGACATCTCCGAGGCCAGCGCGCTGCTCGAGCGGCTCGAGAATCAGATCGACGCGCGCGGCCGAACGCTGCCGCTCTACAAGGCGACGCTCGATACGGACGGCCTCTCCAGCGACCTGCGCGCGCGCCGCGATCACCCGCTGCACGCCCTACTCCGCCGCATGTACCACGAACACGACGTCGACGTGACCGAAGCCGAGTACGACAGCGACAGCGAATAACGCGCGGAACTCGAGGAGAGTCATTATGTCCAAACAGGTGAATACGCTGTTGGCGCTCGCGCTCGCGGGCGCGCTCGGCGGCTGCGCGAGCTACGAGCCCGTGCCGCTCGAAGACTCCGAGCGGGTGCGCATCAGCAAGCCGCTCGGCGGCGAAACGCTCGCGGAGAAGGTCCGCGAAATGCAGCGCACGCAGGACGATCTCGTGCGCCACCTGAAGACGCTCGACTCGATGGCGCTGCGCGGCGACGGCAGCGGCATCGTGCTCTTCAAGACCTTCTTCTACGGCTACATGGACGATCACGTCGAACCGCTGCTCGCCAGAGACTGGACGAGCCACCACGCCGAACTGGGCGGCCTCGACGCAGGCATTCGCTTCGTCTCGATCGAGATCCTCTCGAAGCTGAAGTCGCCGCACCGTGCCGAGGCGCTGATCGACGATCTCAAGCTGCGATACCGCGGCCGCGACGACCTTTTGGTCGACTACCCGGTCGGCAAGCGCACGCCTTTGGTCGATGCACTCGAGATGGTCGAAGAGCAGTACTGGCGCGGCTAGCGCTGAATGTTCACAAAGCGGCCTCGCTTGGAGCGCGCCGCTCGACAGATCCCGTAGCAGGAGAATCCCCCAATGACCGAAGCAACCTGGAGCGCCGGCTCACTCGCCGCCCTCACTGTCACCGTAATGGCTCTGATCGCGGTCTGGTTCCCATTCTGGTGGGGGCTGCGCGCCTGCATGCGCGCCTTCGCCGTGACCCGTCGCGTGACGCCCGCCGAGATCCAGAAGGGCCTCGAGCGCGACGTGCCTGCGCCCAACGAGCCGATCGCGATTCAGGTGTTGCGCGTGCTGCGCAGCTCGCAGAAGGACAACGCCGAGCGCATGCCGCTGGCCTTCCTGATCGACGCGTCGCGCCAGTACGTCTCGAACGAGTACGAGGCGAACTACGCCAAGCCCGTCACGATGTACTCGAACATCCTGCCGCCGATCGGCTTCATCGGCACGCTGTTCGGCTTGGTCGTGCTGGTGCTCTCGAAGGGCAACGGCGACGAGATGCTCGCGATGGTCGGCCTCGCTGGCGCCGTCTCGAAATCGATCTGCGCGCTGTTCGGCTTCATCGTGCTCGAGTCGCTGAAGATCAGGCTCTACGGCCGCATGCTGGCGGGCCTCGACGACGCCACCGGCATCGTCAGCAGAAGCAGCCACGCGCACGCTCAGAGCCGCAAAGCCGAGGCCGTTCCCGCGTAGCCGCCGCTCCGAATCGGCTCAGAGCATGTGCGAGTTCACGGCGGAGCCGCCATCCACTAACAAGTTCGCGCCGGTGATGTAGGACGCACGCTCGGAAGCGAGCCACACGACGGCTTCTGCGAGTTCTTCGGGTTTTCCGAGGCGGCGCATCGCATGGGCTTTCACGGTGGCGTCGCGCACGTCGGGAAAGCGCTTGAAGTAGCGGGCGATCGCGGGCGTCTCGATACCGCCGGGCGAGATCGCATTCACCCGCACGCCCTGCGTCGCGAGCTCCGCGGCCGCCGTCCTGGTGAGCGCCTCGACGCCGCCTTTCGCCGCGGTGTAGGCCGCGAGGAACGCGTGGCCCTTCAGCGTGGACGCGGAGCTGATGTTCACGATCGAGCCGCCGCCCCCCGCCAGCATGGCCGGCACCTCGTACTTCATCGCGTAGAACACGCCCGTCAGGCACACCGCCAGCGTGCGCTCCCAGGTGGGCTCGTCGGTCGCGATCAGCGGCGCGAAATCGCCGCCGCCGCCGGCTGCGTTGTTACTGGCCCAGTGCAGCGCTCCGAACTCGCGCGTCGCCGCTGCCACCAACGCCTCGACCTGCGCGGCACTGGTCACGTCCGCGCGCACGAACAGCGCGCGCCCACCGGCTGCCCGCACTTCCGCGGCGACCGCTTCGCCCGCGGCGGCTTGGATGTCCCCGAGCACGAGCGCCGAGCCCTCGCGCGCGGCGAGCAGTGCTGTCGCGCGCCCGATTCCGCTGGCGGCGCCCGTAATCAATCCGATTCGACCCTCGAGCATGCCCATCTCACTGCTCCTTCGCTTGCGGCGCAGCTGAGAACGCTAAGCGATCTTCGCCGCGCATGAACCTGCGCGAACTCGCAGCGCGGCTCCACTGGTGGCTCGACTCGCTCGCGCGCTATCCGCGCTACGCGTGGCGTTTGCTCACGCGCCCGGGCCGCGTGCGCCTCCACGGCGTCTGGCTCGAACTCGACGCCGACACCACGCCCGCCATGCGCCGCGCTCTTTACGCCGAGCGTTACGAGCGCGGCGAGGCGCGCTGCGTGCTGCTACGGCTCGCAGCCGACGACGTCGTGCTCGAAATCGGCGCCGGCGCCGGCTTCATCGGCACGCTCTGCGCGCTGCGCGTTGGCGGCGAGCGCGTCACCTCCTATGAGGCGAACCCGGCGCTGCTCGCGAGAATTCGCGCCACGCACGCGGCCAACGGCGTCGCCCCTGCGCTCGTTCACGGCGTGCTCGCGCGCGAAGCGGGCAGCGCGGAGTTCTTCGTCGACGAGGAGTTCGTGTCGTCGTCTCTGCGGCGACCCAGCGCGAGCGCGCTCGCAGTGCGCGTGCCGCAGTTCGCAGTGAACGACGAGATCCGCCGCGTCGCGCCGACTTGTTTGGTGATGGACATCGAGGGCGGCGAAGCCGAACTGTTGCCCGTCATCGAATGGCACGGCATCCGCAAGCTGATCCTCGAACTGCACCCACAGCAGATCGGCGAAAGCCCCGCGCGTGAACTCGTCGCGCTGCTCGCGAGCCACGGCTTTCGCGAAGAGCGCGCGATCTCGACGACGCGCAAGAAGTTCTTCCGGCGTTAACCTGCGCGCCGTGAGTTCCGCCAGCGGCCCGATCTTGTTGTTCGACGGCGTGTGCAACCTGTGTCACGGGACGGTGCAGTGGGTGATCGCGCACGATCCCGCCGCGCGCTTCCACTTCGCGTCACTTCAGTCCGACGCCGGCCGCGCGCTGCTCGCCGCGCACGCGCTCCCGCCGGACGCTCTCGACACGGTCGTGCTCATAGAGGACGACGCACACTGGCAAAAGAGCGGCGCAGCGCTCGGAGTGTTACGGCGTCTCGGCGGCGCCTGGGCGCTCGCCTCGGTGTTCCGCCTCCTGCCGCGCCCGCTGCGCGACAGCGTTTACGACTGGGTCGCACGGAACCGCTACGCCTGGTTCGGCAAACAAGCAGAGTGCTGGATCCCGACGCCCGAGCTGCGCGCGCGTTTTCTGGCATGAGCGAGCGCGCCTCCACGCGTGCCCCGCTGTGCCGCCTCGCCGGGATCGCACTCGCCTGGCTCGTGCTCGGCGAGTTCCTCGTACCCGCCCTGATCGCGTGGCTTCACACTGCCGACGCCGCAAACTGGTGGGCGCCGCTTGCGCGCGTCGTCGAGCGCGCTCAGACGCGGCACTCGCTCGAGTATTACGTTGCCTCGTGGAGCAAGGACGGGCGCTGGGCGGTGTTTGCACTGCTCGCTTATCAGGCGTTCGCGCTCGCAACGCGCCAACCCAGCTTCGCCGTGCGCTTCGTGCCGCCCGGAACGCCAGGCGCGCTCGGGGCGATCCGTGCGCTCGTCGCGGGCACGCTGCTTGCGAGCACTCTCTGGGAGCATCTCCCGAGCAGCGCGCTGCTTCCGCGCGGGCTGATCCACGGCGAGGGCCCCGTGCTCGCTCTGCTCTACGCGCTGCCAATTGGCTTCGACCGTTTCGTCGCAAGCGCCTCCGCCCTGGCAGTGTTTCAAGCCGCTTGCGCGCTCTTGCTCGCGTGCGCCGCGCTCGGCTTCCGCACGCGCGTTTCGGTGCCGCTCGCCGCGGGCGCGTACCTAATACTCGGCGGCAGCCTTCGGCAATACGCGTGGTTCTATCACACGGGCCTCGTGCCGCTCTACCTGCTGATCGTGCTGGCGTTCACGCCCTGCGGCGACGGCTTCTCGCTCGACCGTTGGCTGCGGATGCGACGCCGCGAGCCCGTGCCGGACGCGAACACGCCGGCGTTTCGTTACGGCTGGGCGCGCTTCCTCGTCTGGACCGCCCTCGCCCTTCCCTACGTCGAAGCTGGCCTCAGCAAGCTGCGCCGCGGCGGCTTCGATTGGGCGCACGCCGCGAACCTGAAGAGCATCCTGCTGACCGACACACTGAACCCGATGCAGTTCGACTGGGGCGTGACGCTGCATCTCCTCCGCGCACCCGACGCGCTGTTCTGGGCGATCGGCATCGCCACGCTGTTAGGCGAGATCGGCTACGGGCTCGTGCTGTTCTCGAAGCGCGCACGCCTCGTGCTACCGGCGATCATGCTCGGCATGCACGTCGGCATCTGGTTCCTGCAGAACGTGCTGTTCTTCGATCTGATTCTGCTGCAGGCCGTGTTCATCGACTGGCGCCCCTCGCGCGACTCCGCGGCGCCCGCGCCGGCCCCCGCGACAGCCGTGCGAGAGGCGAACTGGCCGCGCCGCCTGCGCGCGTTAGCCGCGCTGCTGATCACTTGTTGGGCGCTGCGTATCGAGGAATACCCGTTCAGCGCGATGCAGATGTACTCGAAGCCGAATCTCAGCGGCGAGATCGATTGGCTCGCTGTGGTCGCAACCTTCGAATCGGGGGAGCAGGGGCGCGCGCCGATCGAACGCGCGATCCCGGCGTTCCGAGATTCGCGCTACCGCCGCGTGCTGCGCCAAGGCTTCGAGCCGGAGCAGCAGGCGCTCGCGCTCGAGTTCCTCGCCGCCTTCGCCCGGGTGCACAACGCGAACGCAGCGCCGGGTGCGCACATCGCGGCGCTGGAAGTGCAGCGCTGGCATTGGGATTACGCGCGCGCGCCGGGCGATCCGCGGCATGGCGAGATCGCCGATCGCTATGGGCTCGAGCCCTAATTCCCGCAGGCGCTGGTCACGGCGAGCGGCGCGGGCAGCGCCCATTCATGCCCCGCAGCCTGCACTCGCACGTCCAGCGCGTGGACGAAGGCGCCGACTCGCGTCTTGGCAGCGAAGGTTCCGCGCGGCGTCACGGTTTCTTGGAACAGCGCGTCGCCTGTCGCCAATTCGGTCGCGAGCACGACGCCGCCTGGCGCTGCGTGGCGGCCTTTTGCACGGAGCTGAAAGCCGCTGCAGCTGCTTTGCACGCGGATGTCCATCAACAACTCCGTGTTGCAAGACGCCGGCGCATCGCTCACTGCGAGCGGGGAACTGATTGCGCCATTTGCACCAGCGGCGATCTGACAGGGCGCGATGAAGGTCGGCAGCGTCGCTTGGAAGCTGCCGTCGTGCCCGACAATTCGTCGGCCGAGATTCACGAGCGTGCCGTCGGCGAGCACGGCAAACACGTCCACCCTGAGTTTCGGGCCCTTGGTCGGCAGCGCAGACGCCGGCACATTGCCGTGCACGCTCAAGCTGCCGCCATGCGCGTCGTCCCACGCAGCCTCGTCGATCACAGGCGCGCCGGCGGGAGGCGCGGGATCGCGAGCCGTGAGCATGAACGTCTCCTGCGCGGCTCCGGGCGGGAGCCCATTGTCGGTTGCGCTGCAGGTGGCGGAATTGGCGCTCGCCACGGTCGGCGCAAACAGGATCTCGCCGGTCCCGTTCCGCATGTCCGTGAAGGAAGCGCCGGTTGGCAGCCCGCTGCACGCGAGCACGAGCGCGTCGAGGTCGGGATCCGTCGCCATGATCGCGATTCGCGCGGATTGGCCGAGGTCGACCGTGCGATTACCGATGGGTGACAACAGCGGCGGGCGATTCACGCGCCCGACCGTAATCACGATCGCCTCGGAGTCGCTGGCGGAAGGTGTACCGTCATCGGTGACGCGCACTGTCACCGGGTAGCTGCCCACCTGCCCCGCGCTGGGCATCCAGGCGAGCAGATTCCCTGATAACGTTGCGCCGCTAGGAAGCGGCTGAACCGCGAACGTCAATGCGTTCCCGTCGGGATCGGTTGCGGAGAAAGTCACCGTCAGCTGCACGCCAGGTTCGACTCGCTGATCGCCCACGGCAGCGAGGGTTGGCGGCCGGTTGCTGACAGCGCCGACCGAGATGGCCACGTCGAGCGTCGCGCTCGCCATCGGCGAGCCGCCGTCCGTCGCGTGAAACGTCACGGTGAGATTCCCGGCCTGCGCCATTCCGGGCGTCCATTGGAACGTGCCCGTCCCGTTTCCCGCATCGCTGAACGAAGCGCCAGCAGGGCTGTTGGAGACCGAGAGTGCGATGGCGTCGCGGTCCGCGTCGGTCGCGGCCACCGCGAGCTGGAAGAGCCGCCCAAGCATCGCTTGTTGGGGCGCGATCGCGAAAAAGACAGGTGCGTGATTCATCGGCGCAGGGGGCGCGCAGAAGGGCGACACATTCGTGAAGCCCGAGGATTTGAACGTCTTACCCGCCACGCTGAGCGTTTTACCGGGACTCGCGGCATTCGCATGGCACAGCCCGCAGTTGACCTTGCTCGGGTTGGTCGTGTTCAGCCGGTTCGGGTTGTACGGGCGCGCCGGCACCCAGCCATTGGCTGTACAGGTCGTATCGACATAATTCCCGTAACTGGGAAACGCCGCCGCGGGCAGCGCGAGAGCCAGAACGCAGCCGATCCATGCAAGACGCAAAGCGCGCATGCGAATCTCCCTCGAGCCGCGGCTGCGGCGTGAGGGATGGATCGGCGGCGCCCCGCCCGATCCGCGTGCGTGCCGTCACAAGCTCAGGGCGTGAACGCGTGAATACATGCCGCGCTTCGCGCAGGCCTGCTCATGTGTTGCCGCCGGAAGAGCGCGCGTCGACGAGGGCTAGAGAATCGCGCCACTCGCCTTGTGCGCGAGCAACTCCTCGAGCGTGAGTCCCAGTTTCTCCGTCAGCACCTCGTCCGTGTGCTCGCCCATCTCCGGCCCGCGTCGAAGGTCTGCGCGCTGACCGTCGAATTGCACCGGGCTCTGCACCAAGGCAAAGCGCCCGCGCGCCCCGCCGTCCACTTCTTGCAGATAGCCGTTCGCCAGCGCCTGCCGATCCTCGTGCAACTCCCGCGCAGTCTGCGTCGGCGCCCAGGGTCCCTCCATGCCATCGAACGCCTCGCGCCACTCCGCGAGCGTGCGCTGCGCGAACGTCGCGTCGAGTTCCGTAATGCATGCCGCGCGGTGCTCGAAGCGCACCCGCGCGTCCTTGAAGCGCGGGTCGGCGATCATGTCCGCTCGGCCGAGACGCGTGCAGAAATCCGTCCAATAACGATCCGGTTGCAAATGAACGAGCATCAGCCAGCGGCCATCCTTGGTCTTGTAATTATTCACGACCGGGTTGAAGCGGGTCGTGCGCGGCGCGAACGGAAGCTGCTGGCTGCCGGGCTCGAGCAATTTGCTCGCCACGATGTCCGGCGAGAGCACCCACATCGCGGTCGAGAGCAGCGAGACGTCGACCAGCTTCGCTTCGCCGGTGCGCTCGCGATGAAACAGCGCTGCAGCGATGCCGCCCGCGATCGTCATGCCGCCGATGCCATCTCCAAATGCGGCGCGCTGGGAGATCGGCTCGTTCATTTCGGACGTCGTGAGCGCGGCCGCAATTCCGCTGCGGTTCCAGAACGCGGTGGCGTCGTAGCCGCCCATCTCGCGCTCGGGGCCGAGGTCGCCTTGGCCGTGGCCACGCACATAGATGGCGCGCGGATTGCGCGCGCGAATGTGCTCGACGTCGATGCGCAGCCTTTGCCGCGAGTCCGGCAAGAAGTTCGTCAGGAACACGTCACATTGATCGACCAGCTTGTAGAGGAGTTCGAGGCCCGCGGCGGTGGCGATGTCGATGCCGACGCTGCGCTTGCCGCGGTTCGGCTGCTGCACGAGGTAGTCGACGCCCCCGACGTCCGAAGCGACGCCGCTCGATGCGAGGCCGCGCTGGCCGTCACCGCGCACCGGATGCTCGATCTTGATTACGTCCGCACCCCAGTCCGCGAGCACCGCGCCCGCCGACGGCACGAACCAGAACTGCGCGACCTCGAGCACGCGCACGCCCTTCATCACGTCGAGCATTGGAATCTCCTCTCGTTCGCACGCGCACCAGCCTACTCTGTTCAGAGCGCGGGCGGCGAGCCAACGCTTAGGGAGCCGAAGCCGAATGCGGTTCATGTTTCAGTACCCGGACGCGCAGGGTTCCACGGCGGACTTGCTCGACGCCGGTCCGGTCGCCGAGTTGGCTGTGGCCGCCGAACGCGCGGGCTGGCACGGCTTCGCGTTCACCGAGCACCCCGCGACAGGCGCGCGCTGGCTCGCAAGCGGCGGCCACCAAACGCTCGACCCGCTCGTCGCCCTCGGCGGGGTCGCGACCGTAACAACGCGGCTGCGCTTGCTGAGCTACCTCGCGGTGCTCCCGTATCGCAATCCGTTGTTGCTGGCGAAAGCCGCGATGACGGTCGATCGCCTCTCGAACGGCCGCTTCATCCTGGGAGCGGGCGCCGGCTATTCGAAGGGCGAGTTTGCGGCCCTCGGCGTCAACTTCGACGAGCGGAACGAACTCTTCGATGAGGCGCTCGCGGTGCTACCGCTCCACTGGAGCGGCGAGCCCTTCGATTTCCAAGGCAAGCACTTCAGCGCCCGTAACATCCAGTCGCTGCCGCGGCCTGCGCAGAACCCGATTCCGATTTGGGTCGGCGGAAACTCCAAGCTCACGCGGCGGCGCGTTGCGGAGCGCTGCCAGGGCTGGATGCCGCTGGTAGGCCCGGCCGAGATGTTCGCGACGACCCGAACGCCCGCGCCCGGCACGCTGGCCGAGCTGAAAGCCAGCGTCGAGGAAATCAAGCGCAGCGCGGCCGCACGCAGCGCGAAGCTCGATTTCGCGATGGCTTACACGGACCCCTCGATCACGCATCCTCGGAGCGAGGTCGATCGCCATCGCCAGGCGCTCGCTGGTTTTGAAGCGGCCGGCTTCACTTGGATGATCGTGAACCGTCCGACCGCGCCGCGCGCGCAGATCCTCGAGTTCATCGCCGAGTTCGCGGAAACCTACATCCGCGTCTGAGGTTCCTTTGCGAAGCGCGACACGGATGTCTTGCGCTCTTGGCGATTCGGCTGCGCGAAAAGCTTGGAGAGGAGTTGCTAGCCGACGCGGCGCGCTCCGTTGCGCGCCCGCGCAAGATCGAGACCGCAGTGCGATTGCTCCCGATCCTCGAGCGAATGCCCGGAGCGGAGCGGGGCCGGAGGCCATTCGAAGCTTATGATGTGTAATAGTGCGGCCGGGCACGACGAGGCCGCCGAGTGGCGAAGATCTTCATCAGCTACCGCAGAAACGACACCGGCGCTTACGCCGACAGAATTGTCGAGCGCCTCAACGCCTTTCAGTTCGAGTCCGTCTTCCAGGACCGAGAAGACATCGCTCTCGGGGACACCTTCTCCGACGAGATTCGAAGCGCGATCGCCGAGTGTGCTGTGGTACTCGTGTTGATCGGGCCTGCTTGGCTCGATGCGGCCGATGCCAGAGGGCACCGGCGACTCGATCAGCCAACTGATTGGGTTCGCCGCGAGATCGAGCTCGCGATTGCGATGAACAAGCGAATCATCCCGGTGTTCTTCGATGCAGCGGTGTCGCTCGAAGGCAGCGACCTCCCGGCCGTGGCTCGTTCTCTGCGAGGGCTGCAGGGCTACCCGATCAATGGGAATTACTTCAACCGCGATGCGGACGAGCTTTGCCGGAAGCTCGATCAGCTGAGCGCTCCCACCGGAACGGCGGGCACGCAAGTGAGCCGAGTTCTGCTCCATCTCCTGTTGATCGTCGGGCTGCTCTTCGTCGCAACAGTCGCCTCGGCGATCGCACCGGTTCGCTACCCGGCGTTGCCGGCGACATTTTGGGTGCTACCGGGATGCATGCTGTTCACCGCGTTCGCGTTCCTTCTGTTCTGTTTTGCGCGCGACACGCAGCGCCTTCGCTAGGGAGTCGATCGATGTTCGGCACACAAGAGAGCCTGGATCGACGACAGAAGATTTTACTCACGATCGCTTGGGCCTCGACCATGGCTCCGCTCGCCGCATTCTTCTTTTTCTCGTGGCAGACGTACGGGCTTCGCAAAGAAGTGGCCTCGTCCAGACAAGAGGTCGCGAACTCGCGCGCTGAGTTGATGAAGACGGAGAGCGCGGTCGATGTCCTGGAAGCACGCAAGCAAGAGCTCGAGCGGGAGATCGCCGTCAAGCAGGAAGACCTCGCCCGCTACCGAGATCTCGCTGGCATCCGCCTTCGCTTCTACCGCGAATCTGATCGCAGCCTCGTCCAAGGAGTCGCGAAGGAGCTGCAGCTCACATCCGAGCTTGGGACCTCGCCACTGATCGACAGCAAACCCAGCGCGCTCGCTTATGGAAGCGAGGTCTCAGAGGCCGACCAAGTCGCGATCGCCATCGCGTTCGTCAAAGCAGGCTTCCCGCTCCGAACGATCGGCCGAGCCCAAAGAGTGAGCGATGCCAAGCTGATCCAGGTGATCGCGTCCAAGCCGGCAGAGCAACGCTGCGGGCTGCTGACGGTGGCGGCCATTCAAGCGGGGAAGACTTGCGGGGAGCAGCGGCCCTAGGTCCTGCACGCGAGGCGCGCCGGTCTCCGCAGTGCTTCTCAGTCTCGTTCTCAATCTCGAGTTGGCTCGAATTCGCATTCGCCTTGGGATCGCGTTCCTCGTCCATCCGGGCTTCGCGGCCTAGATCTTCCCAGTCGACGCGCCTTCGAACTCGAGCTCAATCTGCAGCGCCCACGCCGCAGGTTCGCTTCGCCGCTCTCGCGCCTAACGGATGAGGCGAAGCGTTCGCGTGGTCGTCTCGCGGCCTCCCGCTCGTTAGGCGGCAGTCGACAAAGTGTCACGATTGGAATCAGCTTTTCTCGTCTTGTGATCGTGGACACGCCAGAGCGGACCGCGGAGCGGCTTTCGCGACGCCGTGCGAGCATCGCGACTTACTTAGGACAGGAGACCCGCGATGTCGGACCAGGCCGCGAACTACGACGACGTGAAGCAGTACCGGCTCGACCCGGAGCGTGAAAAGCGGCTCGTGCAGACCGCCGGCGAGTGCGTGTTCTGCTGGGCGAACAAATCGGGGCATCCCCTCGGCGTGATCACCGCCTACGTGCCCGTGAACGGCAAGATCTGGATGACCGCCACGCGCGAGCGCGTACGCATCAAGGCGATCGCCCGCGACGGCCGCTCGGCGGTCGTGATTACGAGCAAGGGCACACCGATGGGCGCCGGCAAGACCGTCACCTACAAGGGCCACAGCGTGATCCATGACGACGCCAAAACGAAGCAGTGGTTCTACGGGTTGCTGGCCCACGGCATGGCGAGCGCGAAGGATGACGGCAATGCCTTCACGAAGGGCCTCGCGCCCGACCTGTTCGTGAAGTTCCTCGATACGCCCGAACGCGTGGTGCTCGAGTTCACGCCGGAGATGTCGATTCCCTTCGATGGCGACAAGATGGCGACGGGCACGGCGGCCGCCTACGCGCAGTTCGCGCGCGAGCAGTAGCCGAGGAGACCTGACGATGAAGTACTGGCGAGCGCGCGAGTTCGGTGAAGCGAAGGACGTGTTACGGCTCGAGCAGCGCGAACTCCCCGAGCCCGGCGACGGCATCGTCGAGTTGCGCGTGGAGGCGACCGGCGTCGGCCTGCCCGACGTGCTGATGCTGCGCGGCAACAATCCCGCGGTGCGGCAGCCACCGGTCACGCCCGGGCAGGAGATCGTGGGCACCGTCGTGCGCGTCGGCGCGAAGTGCACGCTCGAGGTGGGCGACTCCGTAATCAGTTCGACGCGCTTCGCCGAAGGCATGGGCGGCTTCGCCGAGCGCTGCCAGGTTCACGAAGCGGCGACGCTGCGGCGCCCGCGCGGCGTGTCGGCCGAGGAGGCTGCGGGTTTCTTCGTGCCCTTCCACACCGGCTACGTCGGCGTGGTCCAGCGCGGCCAGCTGAAGGCGGGCGAGACCCTGCTCGTGCTCGGGGGCGCCGGCAGCTCCGGCTCCGCGGCGATTCAGCTCGGCAAGGCAGTCGGCGCGACGGTGATCGCCACGGTGAGTTCGCAGGAGAAAGTCGAGTTCTGTCGCGCGCTCGGCGCCGACCATGTCATCAACTATCGCGACACGCCGATCCACGAAGGCGTGCAACGGATCGTCGGCCGCAAGGGCGTCGAGATGATCTTCGATCCGGTGGGCGGCGCCGCCTACGATCAGGCGGTGAAGTGCATCGCGCGCCACGGGCGCGTGATCCTCATCGGTTACTCGAGCGGCACCTGGGCGAGAGTCGATCCGCTGAACGCGGTGCTGCGCAGCTATTCGCTGGTCGGTGCGTTCCCCGGTGCGCGCACGCTGGAGGAGACGCGGGCGCAGCACGAGACGCTCTGCCAGATGGCGGAGGCGGGGAAGATCCGCACGCCGATCGATCGCGTGTTCGCGTTCGAGCAGGCGCCGGAGGCGATCGATCGCGTCGGCAGCAATCGCGCGGTGGGCAAGGTGATCGTGCGCGGCACGCCCTGAGGAACAGCGGCGAGCGTATGGATACCGACCGCCGCTGGCTGTTCGCCGGTCCCGCGCACCCACGTGCGCGCGTTGCTGGCATCAGGTGTTAGGGACCCTCGGACCCTGGCGGTAAGGGGGATGGCTGCCCAACCACACCCACCAGGCCTGCCGTGCTCCCGGACCGACTCCACAACAGCCGGCTACGGCAGGGTCGCGCGCCACGCGAACAGGTGTTGAGTCGACCGCGCTCCCGCTCGACCGATCTCCCGGCCGCCTAGGTGAGAGGCAAGCGACCAATGGCCGGGGTTTCAGCGGGTCACCGTAGATTTCCGCGCGCTTCTCGCTCGTCGCTCGTCGGTGCCGTCCAACTACGCCGCTCCGGGAACGGTCCACCTGAAGCGTTCCGAGACGGAGTCGCGTCTTGGTCACCCTCACACGGCTATCGGTAAGTGCCGGTCGTCCGCCGGTGGCGCGAGGGACGCCAGCTGCGAGCCGCGAGATCTCGTGGCACCTGAGCTGAGAGCTGATGCACGCGCCACGCTCCGCGCCGCGGGATCCTCCGCACGCAGCGGCCTCGGGACTCTGGACCCGGCGTATGCAATCTTGCCCCAAAAGCCGATGCCGAGGCACTTCCCGGGTGGTCCGCCGGGAGCGAGTGCACCGCCGAGATCGGCGCCCGAAACACCAGGAGCAGGTCGCCAGCATGTCCGCGCCCGATCCGTCGCCGCTCGCTCCGAGAGTCCCGCCGCACCCCCCGCTCACCGCGTACTACGCGGAGGATCCGGAGCGGAGCCGCTACGTCCTCGATCTCTTCAACGAGACGGCGCCGCACTACAACACCGTCGAGAAGATCTTCGGGAACGGCGGGCTCCTGTATCGGAGACTCTCGCTGAAGCGCGCGGGGCTCCGGCCTGGCATGCGCGTGCTCGACGTCGCGATCGGGACGGCTGCGGTCGCGCAGGGAGCGGTGCGCCTCGTCGGACCGACCGGGCGTGTCTTCGGTATCGACCCGAGCATGGGCATGATGCGCGAGGCGCGGAGAGTGTTTCACGGCCCCCTCACGCGCGGAGTGGCTCAGACGCTCCCGTTCCGTTCGGACACGTTCGACTTCGTCACCATGGGGATCGCGCTCCGCCACGTGTCGGACCTCGTGCGCGCGTTCTCCGAGTACCACCGGGTGCTCCGCCCCGGCGGCAAGGTGTGGATCCTCGAGGGCCACGTGCCGAAGTCGGCGCTCGGCCACGCAGTGACGCGCTTCACGTGGAAGACGCTGATCCCTGGGCTCACGCTGCTCTTCACCCGCGACCGGCGGGCGAAGGAGCTGATGGATTACTACTGGGACACGGTCGAGCAGTGCGTGCCGCCGGAGGGGATCCTCGAGGCGATGCAGAAGGCGGGCTTCGAACGCCCGCGCTTCCAGGTCATCGTGCCCGGCGCTTTCTGCGAGTACACGGCGACGAAGGCCGGCTGATCCGCGGTCTCCTGCGGCTCCGGCGGTCTAGCGATCAGCGGGCGGCGGTCTTTGCTGCTTGCAGTTCCAGCGCCTTGTCCTCATTGGCGCGCTTGATGACGTAGAGCCGGATGTTCTCGATCTGCGCCGGCGTCATGTTCGCCGACCAGGCGACCATGCCGCGCTCTTTCAAGAGTACAAGCTCGCCGCGCCCCGTCTTCCTAACAGCATTGGAATCCGTGATCGTGCACTGGTCCTGCTGAGGACGAGGAGGCACGGATGGACGCGAGAGCGGAGCGGTTGCGGGCGGCGGTGGTGGCGCTGGGGCGGACGAAGCGGAACCAGCCGATTCCGCTGGTGCTGCGGGCGGAGCTGATCGCTTGGGCGCGCGCGGCGAGGCCCCCGGCCTGCTCCCCCCCACCCGCTCGTGCGACGCGGTCAGATCCGGGCGCCGAACGCAATTGCCGATCGTACGCTTCCGCGCCGCAGCCAGTGCCCGTAGTCTTCCGCCGCGCCTCGACCAGGCACTCGATCAGAGACGACATGAATCATTTGGGAGAAACGATGACCACCACCAGCATGCTGCCGGAACACTCATGAGCGACATCGATCGCATCGCGCAGCTCTACGCGGATTGGCGCAAGGCCGTGGAATCCGCCGATATCCCCGGCTACGTGCGCGCGCTGCATGCGGACGTGACCTTGTTGCCCCCAGGTGCCGCGGACATCAAGGGCGCCGCCCACTACGCCGGATTTCTCGGGCCGGTGTTCGATAGCGCGACCTATCGCATCGAGGTCGTCTCGCCGCCCGCGGTGGAAGTGCTCGGCGACATCGCCGTGGCTCGCTACGAGTACGTCATCCACCTGAAGTTGAAGAATCCGGGACAGGCAGTCACCGAGCCCGGCGCCCTCACTGCATCCCGCACGGCCGCGCGCTACTTCGATGTTCTGCGGAGGCGTGCGGATGGTGGCTGGGCGGTGTGGAAACACACTTGGAATGCGAGCCCCGAAGGCTGAGCTCCAAGGGCACAACCGAAGGGCAATTAGGGAATCACGAGGCCGGCTGAGGCGCGGCCCTGACGATCGCGCAGACACACGCTTCTTTTGCGCGGCTACCCGCACCATCTGTCGCCATGCTCACGCTGCGGCGCGAAAGCCGCTCCGCGGTCCGCTGGAGCGTGTCCACGTTCAGGCAGTTGCGCGTAGCGTCACGCCGCCGGGGTAACGGGCAGCGCCGGTTAGGTTGTGGTGCGCAGTGTCAGCGAGGCCAGGCGGGCGTCGGACAGCAAGCTGTGCCAGGTCTGCCCCGGCGCCATGGGCTGGGCGTCGGTGATGGTGCCGGTGGTCACCACGTCGCCCGATTGCACTTTCCAGAACGGGCTGTTCGCAGGCATCGCGTCGATCCAGGTCTTGAGTGCCGAGAGGGGGCCGTCGAGCACCGCCGCACCCACACCAATGTCTTGGCACACGCCGTCGCGGTGTAGTTCCACGCGCATTGCAGCCAGGTCCGCGGCCAGCGTCGGCCAGTCGCTCACCGGCCGCCTCCGGCCGATGTAGAGGCGCCCGTGCAACGCAAAGTCCGCCTCGCAATCGGGGGCGGTGAACTTCCAGTCGGCGTAGTGCGTGTGAACGATCTCGAACGAATGCGCCACCCACTGCAGGCAGCCCCGTAATTCGTCCAGGCTCATGCCGGCGCGCGGCGCCTGGGCAAAGCCGAAGGCCACCTCCGGCTCCAAGCGCGGCTGGCTCAGGCCGGCCAGGCTCACGGTGGCCTTGGCACCATCCAATAGCGTAGTGGTGGTGTCGTACACCGGGCCCCAGATGGGCGCGAAGACGCCGTAGCGCGGCCAGATGCTGCGGTTGGTGAAGCCGATCTTCCAACCTAACTGCCGCTCGCCGCGCGCCAGGCGCAGTTGGCGCAGCTGCTCGCCCACCTCGAAGGCCTGGGCCAGGGTGAGGCCGCCGTCGCGGGCGGAAGGCAGCGGCACGCAGTGGGCTTCGTCGTAGGCCTGCAGCAGCGTGGCGGCGGTGGTCGTTTGCAGCGTGCTCACGGCCTGATTACCTGATGGGGATGGTGGCGCAGTTCCCAGCCCCTGCGTATGAGAGAGAGTTCCTGATGTGCGTCCGCGTAGGGGGATTCTGCCCAACCACCCCCGCCATGCCCTGGGGCACCCGCACCGGGTCCCTAATATCCGAACCAGCAGAGCCAGCGAACGTTCGTATAGTGCCCAGGTCGAAAGAACGACCAGAGCCGGCGCTGCCGCCCGGCCGCGTCAGCGCCGCGGCGCCAATTCGTACAGCCAGAGGTAGCCGGACGTCACGGCGTCCATCGGGATCTCCTTCCCGCCGGCGTACTTGCGACTCAGCTCTGCCAGCAGCGGCTCCAACACGGGGCCCTCCTGGATCCGCACTAACTGGCGCTCGTAGACCTTCCCGCCGATGCGCAGAAGGATGCGCGGATCCTTTGCGGCTTCGTGGGGCCAACGCTTCCAGATCCGGCCCCACCAGGTAGTCATGTAGCCGCAGGGGATATAGGCCTTGCCCTCGTGGTCGAGGATCCAGGTGGTGCGCGAGCGGGGCGGCTCGAGTAGCTGGAACTCCACCTCCTGGATCTCCCGGACGAAGGTCCAGTCGGGCTCGGGCCCGGTGACGAGCTGGCCGCTCTCGAACGGCCCGCCGGCGACGATGGCGACGGGCCCATCATGGAAGCGGGCCCCTACCCCCAGGCCAGCGATCGCGATCAACAGCACGGCGAGCACGGCTCCGAGGGTGCGCAATACGGTCCTCATGACTGATCCCTTCCCGGCGCGGCCGGAGCGGTGACGGCAAAGCATATGCCGGCACGGCAGCAGAATGCGATCTGTAGCGGACTCTCGCATCTCATGCGGGCCGCACCCGTTGAGTACCGGCGCTCGCGGTCCGCTCGCGCGGCGAACTCCGCGAGCTTTGCGCCTACGCCGCAGTTCGCCCACGGCGGCCGCGGCGGGCCACCGAGACGCAGGAGGTTGAGTTCTGGACGCGCTGCGAGGTCGAGACGCTCCTCGCCATCGCGCGGAAGACGGAGCCGCGATTTGCGCCCGTTCTAGGCCTTCTGTTCGCGACCGGAGGCACTGGGCATGGAGCCAGAACAAAGAGCGGCTCTCATCGAGTGATAGAGTCCGGTGCATGCGCTTGGGCAGACTCGCTTTATCAAACACCACGGGAGGATGAAGATGATCGCAGTCATCGCAAAACTGAATGTCGCCGAAGGCAAGGGCCCAGAGTTCGAGAAAGCGATGCTGGCCCTTGCCAGCCAAGTTCGCGCCAATGAGCCCGGCAACGAGATGTACACCCTCTGCAAGGACGCCGACGGCAAGTACCTGATGCTCGAGTTGTATCAGGACGACGCCGCGCTGGCCGCGCACGGACAGAGCGAACACTTCAAGGCGTCCGGCCGTTCCTTCAAAGGGTTGATGGCAGGCGCGCCGCAGATTCAGCGCCTGCAGGTAATCGGGTGAACGAGGCCGATTCCATCCGCTGAGTGCAACGGCAGGAATTGAATAAGCCAGAGACGTCGCCACCCCGATCGCGCGGCCTACTCTGTTTCCGTGCCCGCCGTGCCTGGCGCTTCGCGGGCGATGCGCTGGCTGGCGAGGAACCGTGCGGTCTGATCGGCGAGGAGTAACTCGACGCGATCGACCAACGCGGCGAGGCGCTTTTGCGCATCGGCGTTGCTGTAGTCGCCGAGGCCCGCGACGAAAAGCTCGCGTTCGCGTTCGAGGTTCTCAGCGATGGCGCGATACCGCAGCCAGGTTTCCTGGAGCTTGTCGAGCTTGCTGATGCCCGCGGCGAAGACCACGACTGCGGCAAGCATGGCGGAGCCGACGCGCTGCCAGGTCGCTCCGGCATCCGCCGGGAGCACGTTGATGATCGGGATGCACGCGCCCGCAGTCATGGTGGTGATCTCCAACGCGAGATACCAAAGCTTGTTCGATATCGCCTTTTTCGAGTGCCACGCCTTTTGCGCGTCGAGTCGGCGGGTGAGGTAGTCGGGTTCGGACATGGTCACGGCAGGGTGGTGGGGTTGATGATTTCGATGAGGCCGCCCAGGCCGCGGACTCTGGATTCAAAATCCGAGGTGCCACCGGGGCCGTCGCCGGTCGGCTTCTCGTCCCAGACGAGGAGCGCGTGGATCTTGGAGCTGTCGGCGGCTTCGACGCGGGTCGCGTTGCTCATCCAGAGATTGGTGCGCGCGTAGATCGATACATCGTTCGGAGCTTTGCCGAGGCGATCGGGCTGGGTTGCCACTTCTGCCTTTTCGCGAAGCGCGTGAAAGCGCTGCACCCAGTCGTTCCCGCCGTGCTGCACGGAGTCGCGGATGAAGCTCCCCACATCCTGCGCGAGCAGCAGCCGGAGGTGCGCGCCGCAGCGCAGGCACTCTTCGGCGAAAAGGATGTCCGCTCCGCAGGCGCCGCCGCAGATGGCAACGTCGCCGGGGCCGATGCTCCAATGCGCGAGGCGCTGCGCCATCTCGGAGCGAATGGCTTCCTCTTTCGCCGCGGGGAAGCGCGGCATCTCGCGATCGGGCGCGTCGATCATATGCCCGCTGCAAATCGCAATCCGGTTGAAGCGCGCGCCCGGCTGGGGCATCTCGCTTGTTTTTTGCATGAGCAACGCGGCGACCGGTTCGACCGAATTCGCGTGGAGGCCGAGAAGTTGGAAAAGCTGCACCTGTTCAAGCATCGAGCGGATATTGAACTGGGTCAGGCTCGGGTCCGCGGTGGCCTGTTCGTAATCGTCGAACGCTTCCTGCGCATGCCCTCCGACGAGGTGCCACTCGCCCAGCGTGGCGCGGGCCCAGACTCCTTCTTCTTTGTCTTCCAGCTTCGCGGTCGCGGCGACGCGCACGACTGTCTTGATGTCATCTACGTCGACGACGTCAGGCTTCGCGATGCGCTTGGCCGCACGCGCGGCGTGGTCGAGCAACGCGGTGAGGGTGATCACGTTGATGCCATTGAAATAGCTGGCGAGATTGTGTCGCACGGCGACCTCGTAGGCAGCGACGGACTTGCGCGCCACGGCCGCATTTCGCCAGGCGAGTGCGAGACGTTCTTCGAGCGTCGCGCCGGACGCCCAAGCGGTGCGCCACATGTCTTTGTAAACCCGACCGAGGAGACCCTGCGCCTCGGTGTCGCCGGGCATTTGCCTCGCGAGATCGCTGAGCTTTTGCTCCGCTTCCCGTGTGCGCCCGAGCCGGTTCGCGAGCAGGGCGAGTTGGCATTTGACGCGAAACTCCTCGACCGAACCGCTGCCATCGAGGTCGCTGGCTAATTCCCCGAAGACCTGCTCCGACTGCGCGAAGCGACCGAGCGCGAGCAGCGCGTCGCCGCACTGTCGCAGGAGCTTGCGGCGGTAGTAGGGCAAAGGCGCGTCGCCGGCGAGAGTCAAGATGTCCTCGGCCCGTCCGTCCCTTCCCGCGATGATGACCCGTTGGTTCCACTCGTCGGCCTGCGCCTGGTAGTGTTTGAAGCGTGCGGTTTCGATACGGCTGGCATCGGGCGGCACGAGCTTAGGCAGATTGCCATAGACGGGGCTGGCTTCATTGGTCCGATCGGCGGAGACCGCCTTGCGCAGCGTTTCCCCGAGGCGTTTGGCCTCGGCTTCGACCAACACTTTCCACGCGTCGTCACGCGCGACCCCGACTTGGAAGAGTTGGCCGTCGTATTTGAAGGCGCGGCCCGGCGCGACGTCGAAGGGTCGATCGGCCCAGCCGGCGTGGACGCAGATGACGCCGCGCGGCCCGACGGTGTGGCGGATACCGAGTTCATAAAAGACGTTCGCGTTCAGAATCGAAATGTCGGCGAGGACGAAGTCGGCGGTGACCAACTCCGCGAACATGTCCTTGAGAATGTCCCCGGCGGCTTCCTCGTCGTCGGCCCGAAAGGGCTGCAGGCCCGCGGCCTCGAGGGCGGGCTTGAAGAGGAGTTGATAGACGCCGTTGAAATCGACCTCGAGCGGCTCGTCCTGCGTGCCCGGCTCGACGGAATGATCCACGCGGGGCTTCCGAGGCACCTGCTTATCGCCGAAGGGCATAACCACGAAAACACGACGCCTAACTGCCCAGAGTTCTGCTGCCATTTTCGCCTGCTCAACCAAACTCGCTGCCGGGAGTAATAATTCCCGGATGGTGGTCGGCGCATCTCAACCCACAGCACCAACTCGACGCGGTCCGGCGGCTCAGCCTGGGGGCCAAGTGCCACCAGTGCAGACCGCGTAGACGGCGGCGCGGGCCGTCGGGCCAGTCGGCTACGGGATGGGGAAATTGAGCGACGGCACCCGGAATCGAACCGGGGACCGAGGGATTATGAGATCCTCGCCGGCCAATCGGCGCATCTTCTGCCCTAGCGCGTGCGGCATCGGTCGAGAGGACCTGAAGTTGTCACGACATCCGTTGGCGGGCTCGGCGTTCTGGCTTTACGCCGCCCACGGAATCACACCACCCGCAGCGTTTTGACGCACAGCGTGCGCCGCGGTCACCGCGAGACAGGCATCGGTAAGTGCCCGTCCCGCAACATCCCTATCTGTCCGAAGCCCGCCATCGCGCACCATCCGCGCCCACGCTGGTGGGAGCCTAACGCCGCGTCACTTCACAAGTTCGCGAGATCGCAGGCTAAAGCCCGACTCGCCCGATCTCATTAGGTAACCGCTGCTCTATCCGCCTGAGCTACGGGCGCGCGAGCGGGCGAAGCCAACAGGAATGCGCGCGCGGCTCAGTACCGCAGCACCGCGTGGCACGGCACGTCGAGCGCATGCGCCCCGGCGAGCGCGCTGAGTTCGATCAGGCAGCTCACGCCCGCCACTTCGCCGCCCGCCATGCGTGCGAGCCTCACGGCGGCGGCGGCGGTGCCGCCGGTCGCGATCAGGTCGTCCACCACGAGCACGCGTTGGCCGCGCGCGACGGCGTCGACGTGCATCTCGACGCGGTCCTCGCCGTACTCGAGCGCATAGCTCGCGGCGAAAGTTTCGAACGGCAGCTTGCCCGCTTTGCGCACGAGCGCGAAGCCCGCGCCGAGTGCGAGCGCGACGGGCGCGCCGAAGATGAAGCCGCGCGACTCGATGCCGAGCACGCGCTCGATGCCGGCGCCGCGGAACGGCGCTGCGATCGCGTCGACTGCCGCGCGCAGTGCGCTCGGGTTCAGCAAGAGCGGCGTGACGTCGCGAAACAAGATGCCCCGCTTCGGGAAATCGGGGATGTCGCGCACCAGGCTTTTCAACTCGTCGGCAGTCACGGCGCCCTCGCTTCGATTACGGCAGGTAGCGCAGCGGGTCGCGCGGCGTCTCGCCGCGGCGCACCTCGAAGTGCAGGTGCGGGTGATTGCCGCGCGCATTACCGCTCTTGCCCACGTCCGCGATGTGCTCGCCGCGTTCGACGCGTTCGCCCTTCCGAACGTAGTTCGTCTTGTTATGCGCGTAGGCGGTCGAATAGCGCTCGTCGTGCGCAATCACGATCAGGTTGCCGTAATCGCCGAGGCGGCC
Source organism: Deltaproteobacteria bacterium (assembly GCA_031387905.1). GTDB lineage: Bacteria > Myxococcota_A > UBA9160 > UBA9160 > UBA6930 > VGRF01. Next base: position 26,039 of record JANNDT010000502.1, on the reverse strand, counting down.
CGAGAACGCCACCACTCCGGGGGCCGCCGCCCAAATCGGCGCGCCGACGTGGGCGCTGATGTCGATGCCCTCGTGCGGGCGGCCGTCGCGCGCACCGAAGCGCGAGGTGAGCACTCCGTGCACGGGCCAACCGAGCGCGAGCCGCGCCGCATCGGCGTCGAGTTCACGCTCGAGCGGCAGCGTGGGCGCGCTGCGCCGCGAGCCAGGGATTAGGAGCCGCGCGCCCACTTCGAGCGCGCGCGGGTCGCGGATGCCGTTCGCGTCCATCAGTGCATCGACGCTCACGCCGTAGTGCAGCGCGATGCGATAGAGGTTCTCGCCGCGCTGCACGACGTGCGTGGTGCTCTCGCGGCTCTGGGTGGCGCACGCGATCAGCAGCGCGGCGGCGAGAGCGACGAGGCGTGCGGCGCGTGGGCGACACGCGCCCGTCACGCCGAGTATCCGTGCTCGCCGATCAGGTCCACGAAGCGGCACTGCCCGAGCGTCTCGCGCAAGAACTGCCCGTCCGCAGTTCTGCGCACACGCAGAAGCCGTTGGGCGCCGCGCTTGCCGAATGGGCCGACCAGCCGCCCGCCGGGCGCTAACTGCTCGAGCAGCGGCGCGGGCACGTCGGGCCCGCCCGCGGTCACGACGATCGCGTCGAAGGGGGCTTCGCTTGGCCAGCCGCGCGTGCCGTCGCCGAGGTAGACGACCACGTTGGTGACGCCTAGCCGGTCGAGCGCGCTGCGTGCGCGCGAGGCGAGTGCGGGAATGCGTTCGATCGAGATCACGCGCTCGGCGAGCCGCGAAAGCACGGCGGCCTGATAAGCCGAGCCCGTCCCGATTTCGAGCACGCGCTCGGAACCCGTGAGTTCGAGCGCTTCGCTCATCGCGGCCACGATGCCCGGCGCCGAGATCGTCTGGCCCTCGCCGATCGGCAGCGGGGCGTCTTCGTAAGCCTGATGACTCAGCGCGTCGGCAACCAGCGCGTGGCGCGGGACGCTCGCGATGGCCGCGAGCACGCGCGCGTCGCGAATGCCGTCCTTCGCGAGGCGTTCGCTGAGCCGGCGGCGCGCGCCGGCGAAGCGGTCCTCTTCTCTCGCGCGCACGCTCTCAGTCACGCGGCTCCCCCGAAACGGCGCGCACTCTACGAACTCGCGCGCTCGGGCGAAACCTCTTCGAGTTCGCGTGCGGCGGATTCTGGCAACGCGAACCAAACCAGCGCGAGCGCGACGAGCAGCGCAGGCAACAGCGCCGTGATCGCAGCGCCGTGCGAACCGAGCTCGCGATACATCACGGATTCGAGCACGAGGCCCGCCGAGCCGCCGAGCGTCGCGAACACCATGCGCAGCGAAGACGCCGTGCTTCGATAGGACGTCGGGAACAGCTCGCTGCCCAGCGCACGCACGAGCACCGAGACCCCTTGAATCGCGAAAACTTGCACGACCCAGAGCGGCGCGATGATGAAACCGCTGAGGCCGTAGAAGCCTGCGAAGGCGAGTCCCATCAAGCCGAGCAGCGCGACGAGGATCGGCCGGCGCCCGACGCGGTCGCTCAGCTGCCCGCTGAGCTGATTCCCGACGACCGCGATCGCGCCGCCGACGAAGTAAAGCAGCGTCACTTGCCCTGGCCGATAAGCGTGCTCCTCGAGCAGCGTCTTCACCATGAAGCCGCCCGCGGCGCTCGCGGCGAAGTCGATCGCGAATACCACCGCCAACAAAGAGATGAGACGCCGCGGATACGCGGTGAAGAGCGCGTGCGCGGGATGCCACCACGGCGTGCGCACGACGTTTGCCGAGCTGAAGCGAGAGGTTTCCGGCAGGCTGCGCCGCAGCACGGCAAGCCAGAGCAAGGGCAGCGCGCCGAGCGCGTAGAACGCGCGCCAGCCGAACGGCGCGTGTGCGACGAGTGGCAGCGCGAGCGCGGATACGCCGTGGCCGCAGGCGCCAAGCGCTCCGAGCAGGCCGAGACCGAAGCCGCGGTCTTTCGCGGCGAGCTCTTCCGTAATCACCACGATCGCGATCGCGGTCTCGGCGTAGAGGAAGCCGCGCCCGAGGCATTGCAGAATCGCGAACTCGATCGGTGTGCGCGCGAAGGCAGTCAGGAAGGTGGCGGTCGTGTAGCCGATCACGGTCGCGAGCAAGAGCCGCCTGCGTCCGAAGCGATCCGCAAGAAAACCGGCAACGAATGAGAGAAACACTCCGGCGCGAATCGCCGCCGAGAAAAATCCGATCTCGCCTTCTGCGACGCCGAGGCCGGCTTGGATGTAGATGAGCAAGTTCGAGAGCAAGCCGACGTCGTAATGGTCGACGAACTCCGCGGCGCCGAGCAGCCCGAGCAGCTTCCAGTGCTTCGCGGGCAGCTTCGGCATGCGTGCGGCGCGCGGCACGAAGCGCGCCCAGCGAGGCGCTTGGACGCGCTCGTCGTCTGGGATCGGCGGCGCGGCGTCACTCACTCGGCTGAAGACTCCTCAGGCAGCGCCGCAGCGTATCGTTCGCGGTGCAATCAGTCCTCGGGTCGTGCGCGCACGGCGGTAGCATGCGCGGCGTGAGACGCTCATTCGCCGCGCTGTTCGCGCTCTGCATCGCCATGCCGCTCGCTGCGCGTGCGGAGGGCACGCTCGCGGGCCGCGTTCTCGATGCCGCGAGCGGCGCGCCGCTCGTGGGCGCACGTATTACGGCCGAGCGCGGCGAGCCTGCCTATCGCGTGACGGCGTTCAGCGCGGACGATGGCAGCTTCCGGCTGCCACTAAGTGCCGGCGCTGGCGTTTGGATCGTACGCGCGCGGCGCATCGGCTGGGGAGATGTGCGCGTCGACGGCGTCGATGCCTCGACGCCGCTCGAGCTGCGCGCGCGCCGCCACACGGATCCCGCGGAAGTCGCTGCGCAGCTGCCGGCGAATCATTGGTATGCGCTCGTCATGGACGGCCTCGCACCCGCGGATGCGCACATGCTCAAGCGCGAGTGCACCTACTGCCACCAGCAAGGCGCGCCCTGGACGCGGCGCGTTCGCACGGCAGAAGACTGGGAGAAGATCCTCGCCTTAATGGGTCGCCGCGGAGCGATGTTGCCGATGGCGCTGCGCGCGCGGCTGCCAGAGCTCTTCAATCGCGCATACGACCCGCGAGCCGCGGTGCCGAGACTGACGGCCGGCTGGGAGAACGCAGAGGCATTCGCGCCGCCGCCGAGCGCCGAAGTGAGGCGCGCCATCATCGAGGAGTGGGATCTCGGCGGGCGCGCTTCGATGCAGCACGACGTGGTCGTGCACCCCGACGGCAGGCTCTACTCGGTGGACGGCGCGCAGGACGCGCTCTTCCGCCTCGATCCGCGCGTGCCGGGCGGCGCGCGCAAATCCTGGCAGATCGAAGTTCCGGGCGTGCCCGCGGGCGGCATCTTCGCGGGCGAGGACCGGCCGCAGTCTCAGGCGTCGAGCGCGCACGTCGGGCCGCACTCGCTGCAAGTCGCGCCGGACGGCGCAGTTTGGATCACACTCGCGATCGGCAACCGCCTCGCCCGCTTCGACCCAACAACCGAGACGTTCCAAATCCACGAGGTTGCCGCCGGCTTCTATCCGCACACGCTGCGCTTCGATCGCAAGGGCGTGCTCTGGTACACGATGTCGGCCTCGAACCACGTGGGCCGCTTCGATCCCGCGACCGGTAAGCAAACGCACATTCGCCTGCCTGCGCGCACTTGGGCGCAGGAGTTCGCACTGCGCTTCATGCCGGTGTTCTTCTGGCTCGATGATTATTTCGACCTGCGCGGGGGCGCCGCCGAATCGAGCGACGGCTTCAACATGCCGGTGCCCTACGGCATCGACATCGCGCCGGACGGCGGCGTCTGGTTCAGCCAGCTGAACGAGAACCGCATTGGGCGCATCGATCCGGAGACGTTCGCGGTCGACCTAATCGATACGCCCTTCCCCGCGCCGCGCCGGCTGCGCTTCGACGCGCGCGGCAGGCTCTGGATCCCGAGCTTCACGACCGGCCACATCGCGCTGTTCGACGTGAAGACGCGCGCGTTCATCGACGACATCGCGCTGCCGATCGTGCCGCTCGCGGGCGAAACGCCTTACGCGCTCGCGGTGGAGCCGCGCACCCAACAGGTCTGGGTGTGCGGAACGAACAGCGACACGTTGATGCGCTACGAGCCCGAGGCGCGACGCTTTACGGTGTACCCGCTGCCGACCCGCGTGACGTACACGCGCGAGCTCGACTTCGACGCCGAGGGCCGCGTCTGGACGAGCGACTCGAACTCGCCCGCGTGGCAGATCGAGCGCGGCCAGCCGATCGTGCTGCGCCTCGACCCGGATCCGAACGCGCGCGCTGCGGGCCTCGCCGCGAAGTGAGCGCCGCGCGTGCGAGTTGTTGGGGGATGCTGGCGCTCGCCGCGCTGGCGCTGGGCTGCGGCGACTCGGCGCCAGCGCGCGCACCCGGAGCGCCGGCCGCGGGCTGGAGTCATTGGGGCGGCGACGCCGCGGGCACGCGCTTCTCGCCGCTCGACGAACTCACGCCCGCGAACGTCGGCGAACTCGGGGTCGCCTGGACGTTTCGCACCGGCGACTGGGACCCGAGCGGCGCCGTTCGCACGGCCTTTCAAGCGACGCCCGTGCTGCGCGGCGACACGCTTTACTTCTGCTCACCGTTCAACCGCGTGTTCGCTCTCGACGCGGAATCCGGCGCGGAGCGCTGGGTGTTCGACCCGAAGATCGAGAAGACGGAGCACGGGCTCGTCTGCCGCGGCGTGGCGCTTTGGGAAGACCCGCTCGCGCCAGTGGGCGGTGCGTGCGCCGCGCGCGTGTTCAGCGCCACCAACGACGCGCGCCTGCTGGCCGTCGACGCGGAAAACGGCAGGCCCTGCGCAGACTTCGGCGCGAACGGTGAGGTCGACCTCGAGCGCGGCCTCGGGACCGTGGAGCCGGGCGATGTGCGCGTCACCTCGCCACCCACCGTGATCGGTGACGTCGTCGCCACGGGCGCGCTGATCTCCGACAACCGCCGAATCGACATGCCCGGCGGCGTGGTGCGCGGCTTCGACGCGCGCACCGGCGCACTGCGTTGGGCCTTCGATCCGGTGCCGCCCGGCACGCCGCCGCTGCCGCCTGCGGCCGACGGCTCGCCGCAATTCCATCGGGGCACCCCGAACGCCTGGGGAGTCTTCTCCGCCGATCCCACGCGCGACCTGCTGTTCGTTCCGACCGGGAACCCGAGCAACGACTTCTATCGCGGCACCGAGCGCGGTGAGATCGATTATTACGGCAGCTCGGTCGTCGCGCTGCGCGGCGCGACGGGCGAAGTGGTCTGGCGCTTTCAGACCGTGCACCACGATCTGTGGGACTACGACGTCGGCGCGCAGCCGACGTTGTTCGAGCTCGAGCTGGCCGGCGCGCGCGTCCCCGTCCTCGCCGTCTCCACCAAGGTCGGGCACATCTTTCTGCTCAACCGCGAAACAGGCGTACCGCTGTTCCCGGTCGAGGAGCGCGCCGCTCCGCCCAGCGACGCGCCGGGCGAGCTCGCGGCTCCGACGCAGCCGATCCCGAGCTTCCCGCCGCCGCTACATCCACACGGCCTGCGCGCGGCGGACCTATTCGGCTTCACACCGTGGGACCGCGGCGCGTGCGCCGAGCAGCTCGCCACGCTGCGCAACGAGGGCGCCTTCACGCCGCCGAGCCTCGCGGGTTCCGTGCAATACCCCGGCGTCGCGGGCGGCGTGAACTGGGGCGGCGCCGCGCTCGACCCAGAGCGCGGCTTGTTATTCGTGACGCAGGCGCGGCTCGCGATGATCGAGCGGCTCGTGCCGCGCGCCGAGGCCGCCCGCGCGGGGCCGCGTTCGCGCGAGCAGTGGCTCGTGCCGATGGAAGGCGCGCCGTACGCGATCGAGCAGCGCGTGTTCGTCTCGCCACTCGGCGTGCCCTGCACCAAGCCGCCATGGAGCGAGTTGATCGCGATCGACCTCGGCAAGCGCCGGGTCGCGTGGCGCGTGCCGTTTGGCTCGACGCGCGGCCAAGCGCCCTGGCCGTTCTGGCTCGAACTCGGCACGCCGAGCATGGGCGGCGCGCTCGCGACGAAGGGCGGGCTCGTGTTCATCGGCGCCGCGATGGACGGCTACTTGCGCGCGTACGACGCCACGAACGGCGCCGAACTCTGGCGGGATCACCTGCCCGCCGGCGCGCACGCAAACCCGATGACCTACCGCATTCGCGCGGGTGGCCGGCAGTTCGTGGTGATCGCCGCCGGCGGTCACACCAGCCTCCCGAGCGAGCGCGGCGACTACCTCCTCGCCTACGCGCTCCCCTAAAAAGGCAACAACGTCCCCGATTGCCTTTTCAGAAAAAGGCAATCGGGGACGTTGTTGCCTTTTTGCGCGATCGGCGGGTCGGCCGCGGGTGCGATTTCGTAGGATGCGCGGGATGGAAATCCCGAACTTGCTCGATGCCGCGAACTTCTCGGCAGGCCCGCCCTACGAGGTCTTCCGCGCGCTGCGCCGCGAGGCGCCGGTGGCCTGGCATCCCTACGCGAGCGGCGGCGGCTTCTGGGCAATTACGAAGCACGCCGACGTACTCGCGGTATCGCGCGACTCGGGCCTCTTCTCTTCAACGCTGAACGGCTACATGCCATCGCCGACCGCCGACCTGGGCGGGCTCGAACTCGCGCGCCGGATGCTGCTCGGCATGGACCCGCCCGCGCACACTCGCCTGCGCGGCCTCGTGAACAAGGGCTTCACGCCGCGCCGTGTGACGCGGCTAGAGCCGCGCATCCGCGAACTCTGCAAACTGATCGTGGACAACGTGCTGCCGCGCGGCGAATGCGACTTCGTGACAGACGTGGCCGGCGAACTCCCGTCGTACCTAATTGCCGAGCTGGTCGGCATCCCGCTCGCGGACGGCCGCAAGCTCTACGCGCTGACCGAGGCGATGCACAGCGCCGACCAGCCGCAGGCTGCGCAGCGAGCGTTCGCGGAAATGTTTGCGTACTCCGCCGGCGTTCGTCGCGACAAACGCGCGCATCCGGGCGAAGACCTCGCGAGCGTGCTGCTCGGCGCCGAGCTCGATGGCGAGCGCCTCAGCGACCTCGAGTTCGACTTGTTTTTCTTGCTGCTGATCAACGCCGGCGGCGACACCACGCGCAATCTCGTCGCCGCCGGCACGCAGGCCCTAATGGATCACCCCGAGCAGTTCGCTGCGCTGCGCAAGGATCGCTCGCTGCTCGGCAGCGCGATCGAAGAGATGCTGCGCTTCACCACGCCGGTCGTGCAATTCCAGCGCACGGCGGTGCGCGATACCGAACTCAGCGGCGTCGCGATTCGCGCCGGTGAACCCGTGGTGGTCTTCTACCCATCCGCGAACCGCGATGAGGAAGTCTTCGTCGAGCCTGACAAGTTCGAGATTCGCCGCGACCCGAACCCGCACGTCGCGTTCGGCGGCGGCGGCTCGCACTTCTGCCTCGGCGCGAGCCTCGCGCGCCTCGAGATCCGCTGCATGTTCGACGAGTTGCTCGATCGCGTTCACGGGCTCGCGCCGAACGGCCCGGTGGAACGCCTGCATTCGTGGTTCATCAATGGCCCGCGGCGCATGCCGGTGCGCTTCCGCGCGGCGAGCGTGTGAGTCAGCCGTCGCGCGCCGCTCTCGCGATCGCGGCGTTGCTGTTGCTCGTCTACGCGCGCTCGCTCGGCAACGGCTTCGTCTACGACGACCTGCTGCACGTCGTCGACGAGCCGGTGCCCGAGAACTTCGCGCAGTTCGCGCAGATCTTCGCGGAGCCGATGTCACCGCTGGTGCCGTACTACCGGCCGCTCGCGCGGCTGCTGAATGTCGGGCAGAAGTGGCTGCACGGCGCGTCGCCGCTGCCGTTTCATCTGCTGAACCTCGCGCTCGCCTTCGCCTGCGCCTGGGCGCTGCGCGGACTGTTATTGACGCGCGCGATCGGCGCCTCCGCGAGCGCCGCCGCGTACGCAGCGCTGCTGTTCGCGCTCCACCCGATCGCCTCGGAGTGCATTTACCCAGTCACGTCAGGCCGCGAGACGATGCTGCCGACGCTCTTCACGCTGCTCGCGCTTGGTGCGTACTTGCGGGGGAGCGTGGGCGGCCGCGCAACCGCGGTCGTTTGCTTCACGCTCGGCCTGCTCTCGAAGGAACAGGCCATCGTGACGCCCGCGTTGCTCGGGTTCGCCGACGCGATGCGCATCGCACCGGAGGCTCCGCGGAGCGTGCGGACCTGGGCGCTCCGCTATGCGCCATACGCGGCCGTGATCGCGGCATACGCCGCACTGCGCGCCGCCGTGATCCCGAGCGGCATGGGCGCGGGCCTCGCGCTCTTCGCGGCGCCGGATGGCCCCCTGCTCTCGTTCCTGTACGACCTGCAAACGAGCTTCGCTCCGTTCTCGGAAGTCGTGTACGAGCCGCGCCTCGAAATCTGGTGGTCGTGGCCGCGCGTCGCGCTTGCGGCGCTGAGCGCGAGCGCGCTGTTCGTGGCCGCCACGCGAATCGATGCGCGGCGCAGCCTCTGGTTCGCGGCGATGATCGTGCTCGCGCTGGCTCCTACGGCGAACGTGCTTGTTCAGGAAACGCGTTTCGCGGAGCGCTGGGGCTTTGCTGCGCTCGCCGGTTGGGCCGGCCTCGCAGGCGTCGTGATCACGTCCGCCGAAGCCCGCGGCCGGATCGGTTCGCGCTGGAGACTCGCGAGCCTGATCCCGCTGATCGCATTCTCGTGGCTCGCAGTGACTCGCGGCGCCAGCTACCGCGACAACGAAGCCTTCCTCGCGCAGTGGCTGCGCAGCGACCCCAGCGCGGCGCAGCCTTGGATCAGCCTCGGCGAGGCGCACGAACGCCGCGGTGATTATGGCGAGGCGGTGCGCGCTTACCGCCGCGTGCTCGCGTTCCATCCCGACACCGCGCTGGCGCACGCCTCGCTCGCCGTCGCGCTCGCGAAGCAAGGCCAACTCGCGCCGGCAGAACGGCACGCCCGCCGCGCGCTCGCGCTCGATCCGCGCGACGCGGAGAGCTGGAGCAACCTCGGTGGCATCCGCGCTCGCCGCGGCGACCTCGCGGGCGCGATCGAGAATTACGAGCGCGCCCTCGCGCTGCGCCCGCGGCTCGCGTCTGCGCACAACAACCTGGGCTTGGCGCTGCGCGCACGCGGCGACAGCGCTGGCGCCCGGGAGCGCTTCGAGTTGGCGCTCGAGATCGCGCCGAACTTCGCGGACGCGCACGCAAACCTGGGCGACCTACTCGCGGCAAGCGGCGACCGCGCGGGCGCCGAGCGCCACCTAACGCGCGCCCTCGCCCTCGATCCAGAACTCACGCCTGCACGCGACGCCCTCGCGCGGCTCCGCGCAGCCCGCTGAGCGCAGCGCGCGGCAGAACGAGTACTCGCCGCCGCCGCGGGCGGGTTGCTTCACCGGCTCGGCGGGTGTCGCGGTCCAGTCGGATTCACGCCGTGTTCAGCGTTCGCGCATTGACCGGCTCCCCGGCGCGCGAATAAGCTGGCGCCGCTGACGCGGAGGCTGCTGTTGTCCTACGAGACGAATCGCCGGCTCGCCGCGCGCAGGCCCCCGCTCGCGAGCGGCGCGCGCGTCGATGCCGTCAGCGCCGAGATCATCCGCGGCGCGCTCGAGACGATTTGTTACGAAGTGGCGACCCAACTCGGGCGCTGCGCCTCTTCGGCGATCATCAATCAGTCGAACGAGCGCAACGCGAGCGTGATCGACGCGCACGGGCGGCTCGCGGCCATCTCGGTCGGCATCCCGCAGCTGCTCTTCATCTCGCCAATGCCCGTGCGCTACGGGCTCGAGCAGTTCGTCGCCGACGACTGGGGACCCGGCGACGTGTTCGTGGGCAACGACCCCGAGCACGGCGGCGGCCACCTGCCCGACTACAACGTCTACGCGCCCGTCTTCGATGCGCGGGGGGAACTGCTCGCGATTCAGGCGCTGCAAACGCACCAGGGCGACACCGGCGGTAAAGACGCAGGCGGGTTCTCGGTGGACGCGCGCGAGCTGCAAGCCGAGGGGCTGATCGTGCCGTGCCTAAAGCTCGCGCAGCGCGGCAGGCGCCGGCGCGACGCCATCGAGCTGCTCACGCGTAACAACCGGCTGCCGTCGTTTGCGGGCGATCTCGCCGCGATGATCTCGGCAGTCGAGCTCGGCGTGCGCTCGATCGGCGAGCTGGCCATTCGCTACGGCGCAGACGTGGTGCGCAGAACGATCGACTGGAACATCGCGGAGACCGAGCGCCGGTTTCGCGAGGAGGTCTCGCGCTGGCCGGACGGCCGCTACGAGGCCGTCGTGCTGATCGACCACGACACGGTCGGCAATCGCGATGTGCGCGTACAGCTCGCCTGCGACGTGCGCGGCGACCAGCTCTCGCTCGACTTCGCAGGGACCGACGCGCGCCCCGAGCTCGTCTGCGTCTGGAACACCTTCGGTAACTCCCGCAGCTACGCGATCGCGCAGCTCGCTTCGATGGTCGATCCGAGCATCCCCAAGAACGAGGGGCTGTTCGACGCGGTCGAGATGCGCTTCCCAGAAGGCTCGATCTTGCAGCCGCCGCCGGGTAAGCCCGCCGCGCTCGGCGCCTTCCACCCCGCCGTCGAAGTGGGCGAAGCGATCTGCGTCGCGCTCGCACCCATTCTGCCCGAACGAGCCGCGCCGCAGGTCTACAAGCTCGGCATGCCGAACGCGGTGGTGGGCTTCGACGCGAACGGGGCGATGTGGATGGACCAAGGCGTCGACGTGCGCGCCTCCGATGCGAGCGCGACTCGAGGGCTCGATGGTTGGGGTGCGCTGTGCGCGGGGCTCGGGAACCTAATACTCGCGAGCGCCGAGGAGGCCGAGAGCCGCTTCCCCGTGCTGAACTTGTCGCGCGAGCTGACTCGCGACACAGGCGGCGCAGGCCAATGGCGCGGTCAACTCGGCACGGAGAACGTGAAGCAGGTGCTCGCGCCCGTCACCGCGGTGTCGTGGATGGTGTCGAAGCGCCACCCGCTGCGCGGCCTGGCTGGCGGCGACGACGCGGGCCCGTACCGGAATCGCTTTCGCGTGGGCACGCCGGCTGAGTACGAGATCGAGAACGCCGTGCAGGCGCAGCTCCCGGCGGGAGCTGTTACGGCCTACCAATACGGCGGCGGCGCGGGCTTCGGCGATCCGCTGCTGCGCGAGCCCGAGGCGGTGCGCGAGGACGTGCTCGACGAGTACGTGAGCGTGGCCGCGGCGTACGAACGCTATGGCGTCGTGCTCTCCGGCAGCGCACAAGTGAACGATCTCGCCGTCGACGAGAGCGCCACGCGCGCGGCGCGAGCCTCGCTCCGTGCGAAACGGCGCACGAAACGAGTGCGCGCATGAGCGCCGAGCGCGCGCGCGGCTGGCGCATTGGCGTGGACATCGGCGGCACCTTCACGGACTTCGCGTTCGACCGCGGCGCCGGAGCGCCACTGATCGTCGAGAAGACTCTCTCGACGCCCGCAGATCACTCGCTCGGCGTAATGGACGGCCTCGAACGCCTCGCGGCGCGGGAGGCTCTCGCGCTCGCAGACTTCCTTGCACGCGTCGACGCGATCGTCCACGGCACCACGGTGGCGGACAACACGCTGATCGAAGGCAACGGTGCGGTCACAGGACTGATTACGACCGCCGGTTTTCGCGACGAACTCGAGCTGCGGCGCGGTTTCAAGGAGGACATTTGGGATGTGCGCCTGCCCGCGCCCCGTCCGCTCGTCCCGCGCCGTCGCCGGCTGAGCGTGCCCGAACGCATTCGCTTCGACGGCAGCGTGCACACTCCGCTCGACGAGGAAGCCGCGCGCGGTGCGCTGCGGCGGCTGCGCGCGCAGGGCGTCGAATCGCTCGCGATCGCGACGCTGTTCTCATTCGTGAACCCTGGGCATGAGCTGCGCCTCGCTGAACTCGCGCGCGAGGAACTGCCGGGCGTACCGCTCTCGCTCTCGCATGAGGTGATGCCGAAGTCGCCCGAGTACGAGCGCACCAGCACGACTGTGGTGAACGCATACATCGGCCCGCGCGTGAGCGCGTACCTCGATCGGCTCGCCGAGCGCCTCCGCGAAGCAGGCTACGCGCGCGAGCTGCTCGTGATGCAGGCGAGCGGCGGCGTAATGACGCGCGAGTACCTGAGAGCCGCGCCGGTGCGCGTGCTCGCGTCGGGACCCGCTGCCGGCGTAGTCGGGGCAGCGCAGCTCGCACTCACGAAGCGCGAGCCGGACTTGTTGTGCGTGGACATGGGCGGCACGAGCTACGACGTTTCGGTGGTGCGCGGTGGCGTCGCGCCCGCAGACACCGGCTGGAGCTGGCACCACCGCGCCGTGATCGGCCTGCCGATGATTCGCGTCGAAACGCTGGGCGCGGGCGGTGGCTCGCTCTGCCAGGCTGCGCACGGCGTGCTGCGCGTCGGCCCCGAGAGCGCGGGCGCCGAACCGGGACCAGTTTGTTACGGGCGCGGCGGCGAGCGGCCCACCATCACCGACGCCCTGCTCGTGCTCGGCATCTTGTCCGAGGAGCGCGCGTTTGCGGACGGACGCATGCGCCTCACGCGCCGCGGCGTCGACGAGGCGTTCGCGAAGCACGTCGCGAGCCCCCTCGGCATCACGATCGAGCAGGCCGCCTTCGACTGCTGGCGCGTGGTCAACGCCAACATGACCCAGGCGGTGCGCCGGGCGACCGCCGCTCGCGGCATCGATCCGCGCGAACTCACGTTGCTCGCGTACGGCGGTAACGGCCCGGCGTTCGCAGCGATCCAGGCTCAGGAGTTGAGCATCGCGCGCGTGCTCGTGCCCAAGGCTTCGCCGGCGTTCTCGGCGCTCGGTGCGCTCGCAGCGCAGCCCGCGCTCGATGAGGAGCGCGCGTACCTGAGAAGTCTTAGCGCGGCGGATGTACGCGAACTCGCGCGACTCTGGGGCGAACTCGCAGCGCGCGCGGAGCGTTACCTCGGCGCTGCGGGCTTCGCGCCCGCTCGAATTCACGCCCGCTACTGCGCAAGCCTGCGCTACCCGGGCCAGAACTGGTCGCTCGCGATCGACGCCACGCCGGCTGGGTTGTTGGGAACTCGCGAGTTCGCGACCGCGGCCCTTCTGCCTGCGCTGCGCGAGCAATTCCATGCGCGCCACGAGGGGGAGTACGGGCATCGGCGCGAAAGCGAGGAGCCCGAGCTCACGGGCGTGCGGCTGATCGCTTGGGGTGAGGTTGCGAAGCCGGCGCTGACGACCGCCAGTAGTGCCGCGAGCGCGCCCGCACTCGAAGCGCCAGTTGCGAGGCGTCGCCACGCGAATCTCGGCCGCGGCTTCGAGGACGTCGCGATCGTGGACGGCGCGGCGCTCACGCCCGGGAACTTCGTGAACGCGCCTGCCGTGATCGAGGAGCGCTTCACCACGATCGTCGTGCATCCGGGCTGGAGCGCGCGCATGGATGACGCCGGGGACTACGTACTCGAGCATTCGCTCTAACACGGCGCAGCGCCGCGAAGACGCGCTCAGCTCCGCGGCGTCGTCAGCACCGCCGTAATCGCTCCGTCCACCGCCAGCGTCGCGCCGCTGACGTAGCTCGCGTCGTCCGAGACGAGGAACAGCGCCGCAGCCGCGATCTCCTCGGGCTTGCCGAGCCTGCCGAGCGGCACGTGGCTGCCTTGACTCGCGCCGCCATCGGGGAACGTCTTCAGGTACTCCGCGAACACTGGCGTGAGGATCGGCCCCGGCGCGATCGCGTTGACGCGAACGCCGCGCGAGCCGTATTCGAGCGCGAGATTGCGCGTGAGCGAAAGGATCGCGGCCTTGGCGGCCGAGTATGCGTGTAGGCCATCGGAGGCGAGCAGCGCGCCGCCCGAGGAGAGGTTCACGATCGCGCCGCTGCGCTGCTCCGCCATCACGCGCAGGGCGGCCTGGCAACCGAACCACGCGGTGTCGAGATTCATCGCGAGGGCCGCGCGGTAGTGCGCCTCGTCGGTCGCGGCGAACGCGGTCGGCATGCCGCCGCCCGCGTTGTTCACCCAGATGTCGAGGCGCCCGAAGCGCGCGACGGCGAGCTGTGCAGCTGCGTCGGCGTTGGCAGCAACGCTCATGTCGCCGACGTGCAACTCAATTCGCGCAGCGCGCGCGCGCAATTCGCTCGCGAGCGTCGCGAGGCCGCTCGCGGCGATGTCGTTCGCGACGACCGCAGCCCCCTCGGCCGCGAAGCGCGTCGCGATCGCGCGCCCGATTCCGGAACCGGCGCCCGTAACGACTGCCACTTTTCCATCGATGCGTCCCGTCATCGCGCCTCCTCGCTTTGCGACTTCGCGCAGCGCAGCGTGGCGCAGCCCGCATACACTGCGCGACCGCGGCGGAGGAATGGATGAGTGAAGATGTCTGGCGGCCGGGGCCGCGTCCCGCGTGGGTGCGATCGCTGCACGCGGCAGTCGACCCTGCGTGGGTGAGACTCGACGCCGACGAGTTGCTCGAAGTTGCGCAGCGCAACACCGGGCTCGCGGATTTCGGCGGCGACGAGTTTCTCCTGCCGTATCGAATCTTCGTTCGCGCCTGCGAGAGCGAGGCGAGACTGCACGCGCTCGGCCGCCTACTCGTGCGCGGCGACGTGCTGAACTGGCTGGAGAACCGGTTGCGCCTGGCGGACGCCCGCAAGCGCGAGCCGGCGATCGCGGCGCAGCGCATCGACGCGCCAGTCTTCATTACCGGCTTGCCGCGCACTGGCACCACGATTCTGCACGAGCTGTTCGCGCAAGACCCTGATAACCGTGTGCCGCAGCACTGGGAGGTGCGCTTCCCCTGCCCCGCGCCGGAGACCGCGAGCTACGCGACCGATCCGCGCATCGCGCATGCCGAGGACGAGCTGCAGCTCTGGAACCAGATCGTGCCCGAGTACTCCGCGATGCACGAGCTCGGTGCGCGCATCCCGGTCGAAGACATCCAGATCACCGCGCACACCTTCGTGAGCGACGAGCTGATGGGCCGGCACATGGTGCCGAGCTATGCCGCGTGGTTCGCGAGCGCGGACAAGCGCATCGGCTTCGCTTTTCATCGCCGCTTCCTGCAGCACCTGCAAGCGCGCCACGCGGGCAAGCGCTGGGTGCTGAAGTCGCCGTCGTGGCTCGGGCTTTTGCCGGTGCTGTTCGGCGAGTACCCGGACGCGCGCGTCGTAATCACTCACCGCGATCCACTGAAAGTGCTGCCTTCGGTGGTGAGCATTCTCTACTCGACCGCGTTCGTGCGCTCCGACGCCGTGGACGCGGAAATGTTCAAGGGCTGGTTCTCGCCCGAAACGTGCCGCGCATTGCTGGATGGCATGAGCGCGTTCCGCGATTCGGGCCACGTGCCCGGAGCGCAATTCTGTGACGTGCTTTACGCCGACGTAATGCGCGACCCGGCGGGCGCGGTGCAGCGCGTCTACGAGCGCTTCGGCCTCGCGTTCGCGCCCGAGCTCGCGGAGCGCATTCGCGCCTACGTCGCGGGCAAGCCCCGCGGCAAGCACGGCGCACATCGCTACGCGTTCGAGACGCTCGGCCGCGATGCCGGCGAAGAGCGCGAGCGCTTCCGCAGTTATCAGGAACGCTTTGGCGTTCTCTCCGAGGGTTGATGCAAGCCCGCCGTCCCCGCACGTGCGAAGCGAGGAGCCGACATGACGAACGACGACGCGGTTGTGAGCGGCGGCAGCGGGCTGCGCGGTGAGGCGCTCAAGAAGCTGCGGCGCCCGCAGCGGCCCGAAGCGGAGCAGCGCGCACGCCTGCTCGACGGCCGCGCGTGGCAAGATTTCTGCCGCGATCTCGCCGCGGCAGGCAAACTCGTGCTCGATTTCCCGCTCGAGAGCGCCGAGAGCGAACAGCTCCGCGCCGAGGGCTTCAAGTACTTGCTCGGGCTCGTGCGCTCGGGGCTCTACAACGCGCTCGAACTCGCCGAGCCCGCGGCGCCGCGTTGGATTCGCAACCCCGATTCGCAAGCCAAATGGGGCGCCGAGAACCCTGATAACCAGTACCTGTGGGCGCGCATCGAACCGACCGGCGCGTATCGCGTCTTCGGCGAGCGCCGAAACGTTTACGACTTCCTGCTCGAAGTGAAGGAAGGCCACATGCAGTTCGGCGACGACCGCGTGTTCGTGGCCGTCACCGCGAGAGATCTGCACTTCGACGCGCACGGGCGCTTCTCCGTGTTGCTCGCAGCAGAGAGACCTCCGGGCTACGCGGGCGACTTCCTGCCACTCCACGCGGAAGCGCACTATCTGCAAGTGCGGCAGTACCTGCTCGACTGGGAGCGCGAGTCACCCGCGAGCTTCGCGATCGAGCGCATCGGCGGTGAAGCGCCCAAGCCGCCGAGCGCTGCGGCGATGGCCGATCGCCTCGATCTCGCGGGCGAGTGGACGCACACGACGACGCGCTTCTGGATGGAGTGGGTGGAGAGCCTGCGACGCGCGTGGCAGCCCGGCGCGCTGGCTCCCGCGCGGCGCTTCGTGGGCGGTGCGCCGGACATTTATTACGGCAACGACTGGTACAAGCTAGGCGCCGAGGAGGCGCTGATCTTCGAGAGCGAGCTGCCCGACGCGCGCTACTGGCAGATCGAACTGTGCGATCCGTGGTTCAAGACGCTCGAGTTCGCCTCACGGCAGACGAGCCTGAATCACTTGCAGTCGCAGATCTCGAGCGACGGCCGCTTCCGCTGCGTGATCGCGCACCGCGACCCGGGCATTCAGAACTGGCTCGACACCACCGGCAATCGCGAAGGCATGCTCCAGTACCGCTGGATCTGGACGCGCACGAACCCGCTGCCGAGCGTGCGCAGCGTGCCGTTCGCGGAACTCGCCGAGCACCTGCCTTCGGACACGCCGCGCGTCACCCCCGCGCAGCGCCGCGCGACGCTCGCGATGCGCGAGGCGCACGTGCAGAGAAGAGAGCCGGTCAGCTGACGCCCGCCGATAGGCTTCCGCGCGAGCGCTACCCGCCGGCGTTCACGGCTTCTGGATCCACTCGTCGAGCAGCTTATGGAAGTGGCGCAGCTTGGTCTCGTTGTAGGAGGCGAGCTGGAGCGCGGGCCGTTTCGTGGCGTGTAGGCCCTGCTGCACAAACGGCAAATTGCGCGAATCCTGATTGAAGACCTTCGAGAGCATTCCCAGCTCTGGCGCGTCCACCCAGTCGTCGTCCGCACCGAGCCAGTGGATCGGGAGCCCCTTCGGGTAGTTCCCGTCCGCAGGAATCGGCGCCAGGTACATGCACTCCATGATGCTTTCGTCCGGGTTGTTTCCGTTCGGCCGGAAGCGGTAGACGATCCGGTTGAACGAGCCCCATGGATGGAAGTTCGGGAACAGCGTGAAGTAGACCGGCGCGAACTCGATGTCCGCGGCCTCGTCTGCGAGGTCCCCAATCACCGCGCGGTAGCTCTCGCGCTGGAACGCCGCCATCGCGCGGTGCTGACCGACCACGTCGAGCGGGTCGATGGCTGCCGACGCCGAGACTCGCGACCGGCCACGCACGTCCATCGCCCCGGGCGGGAGCTGGCGTCCGCCAACCAGATTGCACATGTGCGGGTTGGCCTCTCCGAGCTCACCCGCCACCCAGTCGGCGTTCGGCTTGAACACGCCACGCTTGCCGTCCGGCGCCGCCGCGTCGACGTTCCCGTCCGCACGCGGCGTGTAGACGATGCCCGAGCGCACGTCGCGCTGGCTCGGCGGCGGCGGGACCGGGCCCCAATTCGGCAGCCCGTACTCTTCCATGCCCGCGACGGTAATCGCCCGCGAGTAGTTGCCGAACACGTCGTACTTCGTGTTCCCATCTTGGGTGTGGCCCGTGACGATCTGCGGGTGCGTCATGATGACGTGGTAGGCCTCCATGAAGGCCTGCATCACCACCTTCCAATTGGCGCGCATGATTTTGGCAACGTGCGCGTCCTTGAAGCGCTTCTCATAAGGCAGCACGGTGAAATGGCTCGAGAGGTCGCCGACGAACTTCTCGAGCGGCTCGCAGTCCGGGTCGGGGTTGATGAACACGAAGCGGCCCCAGCGCCCGACTCTCACCTCCGGAAGGCTCTGCTTCGACTTATCAAGGTACGAGAAATCCCATTCGCACGGGATCTCCTTCAGCCGCCCATCGAGCTGCCAGGCCCAGCCGTGAAAGGGGCAGCGCAGCTCGGTCGCCTTCTTGCCACGGACCTCTTTGAGCTTGCGACCGCGGTGAAGGCACGCGTTGTAGTACGCCTTGAACTCGTCCGGCGCCGTGCGAACGACGAGGAAAGACATGCCAGCGATGTCGTAGGGCAGCGAGTCGCCGACCTCGGGAATGTCGTCCTCGTGGCACGCCATCTGCCAGACGCGCTTCCAGACCTTCTCGACTTCGAGGTCGTGAAAGGCGCGAGACGTGAACTGCTCGACCGGAACGATGGTCGTGCCTGCCAGCCGCGAATCGCGCCGGTAGGAATCAGGAACCGGCCGCGAATCCTCCGCGAGCAACTTGTGATACTTCTCCTCGATCTCTTTCGGTCCGTAGGCCATTGCTGTTCCTCCCGTGATCGTGGAACCGTATTCCTCGCCGGTCCCTAAGCAGCGCTGATGTCGAGCACCGAGCGCGCGACCTTGCCGCTGCGCATCAGGTCGAAGCCCTTGTTCACTTCGGAGAGCTTGAGCCGCTGGCTCACGAGTCCTGTGAGGTCGATGCGGCCCTGAAGAAACAGGTCCACGAGTTTCGGCATGTGGTCGCGGAAGCGCGTCGAGCCGTACATGCAGCCGATCGCCTTCTTCTCCATCAGGAAGTCCGGGCCGCTGAGCTTGATCTCGGAGCCCTGCGGCATCATGCCGACGATCACCGCAGTGCCGCCGTTGCGGATCATCGCGAAGGCCTGCGAAGCGGCGTTCGGGTTACCGATCGCTTCGAACGCATACTCCGCGCCGAGGCCGCCCGTCAGCTCCTTCACGGCCGCCACCGGATCGTCCGTCTTCGCGTTGATGGTGTGCGTCGCGCCGAACTTTTTGGCGAGTTCGAGCTTCTCGGGCACCACGTCGATCGCGACGATCTGGCTCGCGCCGGCCAACTTGCAGCCCTGGATCACGTTGAGGCCGATCCCGCCGCAACCGATTACCGCGGTAATCGCGCCGCCGGGGACCTTTGCGGTGTAGAGCGCCGCGCCGATCCCGGTCATTACGCCGCAGCCGATCAATGCGGCTTCGGCCATCGGCATCTCGCTCGGAATCTTCACGAGGCCGTTCTGCGAGGTGATCATGTACTCGGCGAACGAACCGACGTTGGCGAACTGCAGCAGCGGCCCGCCGTTCCAGGTCATGCGGCCGATCGCGGAGGCTGCGATGCCTGGGTCGTTGCACAGGTGCGGCTCGCCGCGCAGACAGTAATAACAAACGCCACAGAAGGGCCTGAAGGACATGATCACGCGATCGCCCTTCTTCACGTACGTGACGCCTTCGCCGATTTCTTCGACGACGCCCGCGGCTTCGTGGCCGAGCACAGTGGGAATCGGCAGCGCCCAGAGGCCGTCGACGAAGTGCATGTCGGAGTGGCAGACGCCGCTGCAGACGGTGCGCACGAGCACCTCGCCCGCGCCGGGCTTGCGAATCTCGACGTCCTCGATCGTCAGCGGTTGGTTCGGCTTCTGGTAGACGGCGGCCTTCATGCGCATCGCGGGTTCCTCTCTCTGGCGGCGCCCGAAAGTGGGCGCTCGAAGGGGCGCATTCTGGCGCGGCTCGCAGCGCTGCGAAAGGCGCGCGACGCAAAGCCAGCGATTCAACCGCCCGCGTATTCGCCCATGGCGCGCAGCAATCGCCGCGGGTCGCCAGCGGGCGCGTGGGCGCCGAACTCGCGGTAGAGCGTGTCGACGTTGACGACGATGCGCTCGCGATCGCTCCAGCCCGCGAACTCGCCGAGCGGGATGTCGCGCGCCGCCGTGGTCGCGTCCATGCCCGCGTCGAAGCGTGCGCGCGCCTCACGCGACACGTACGTGAAGTACGCGCGCACCGCCTCGACGCCGCGGCGATCGGTGATCGGGCCGTGGCCCGGCACGATCAGCTCGGCGCCGAGTGCGAGGATGCGGTCGCACGCGGCGATCCAGTTCGCGATCGGGCCCTCCCATGCGATCGGAGTGCCCTCGACGAACACGATGTCGCCCGTGAAGACGGTGCGCGCAGCGGGCACGTGCACGATCACGTCGCCGCGGGTGTGCGCGGGGCCGACTTCGATCAGCTCGACAGCGCGGGCGCCGACGTGCAGCGAGAGCGCGCGCTCGAAGGTGCGCGTCGGCAGCACGGTTTCGCCGACTTCGTCGAACGCGAACGGACCGAACGCGCGGCGCACGAAGCGTCCGAGCGCGCTCTCGTCGCCCGCCAGCGATTTCACGAGCCCGCCGAGCACCGCGGCGGGCAATTGCTTCATCTCCTCCGCCGTGCTCTGCGAAGCGATGATCTCGGCGCCCGCCGCCAACGCGTTTCCATAACAGTGATCGCCGTTCGCGTGCGTGTTCACGAGCGTGCCGATGCGCGTCGCCGCGCGCGGCTCGGCGCGCTTCATCGCGTCCAGCATCTCGCGCGTGAGCCGCAGGTCGAAGAGCGTGTCGACGAGCAACGACTGATCCCCGTCCACGATCAGCCCGGCGTTGCTCCAGCCCCACGAGCCATCCGGCTGCAGGTACCCATAGAGCCCGCGCCCGATTTCGTGGAGGCCCTTCGCGTAGCGGAAGCGCGGAAGCCCGAGGCCGGTCCAGCTCATTCGGTCGCCCCTGTCAGATTTGCGGGATCGAACTCACCCTCGACCAGCTCGATGCGCGTGCCGTCGGGGTCGAGCACGAATATCACGCGCGCCGCGAACACGCGGCTCTCGATGCGCGACTCCGGCAGCGGCTGCGCGCCGAGCGCTTCGAGTGCTGCGAGCGTGGCGTCGAGATCGGCCACGAGCAGCGAGAGATGCGTGAGGCCGGCTTGATTCATCGGCCGCGGCACGTCGCTATTCAGCGCGCCGGGGCTGCGGTAGTGCAGCAGCTCGAGGCAGAAGCCGTCGCGCTCGAGGTAGACGGCTTCGAGTTCGACGCGCGAGAGGCCGAGCAGCCGCGACGTCTCCGCACCGCGCGTCACGAAGCGCGAGAGCTCGCGGAAGCCGAGCCCGGCCACGTAGAACTCGCGCGCTCGCGCGAGATCGCGCACGCAGAGCCCGAGGTGAGAGAATCGACGCACGGCCACGCGCGCGGAGTTAGCACGCGCTCGACGTGCCCTACGAGACGGCGAACGCCCGGGTCGAGCGCGCGGCGCCAAAACTCGAAGCCGCTAGCTACGGCTGAATCTGCGGCTTGCCTGGAGTGCCGAGCTACCCGAGCCGCAGCTGCTCATTGCTCTTCACGCCCTCGAGGCCGGTCGAGCCATACGCGCTGACCGTGAGGTAGACGCTGGTCGCGTCCGGCACTTGCAGCGAGTAGCTGAACACGCCGCCCGAAGCCGTGGGCATCCCGATGTCGAGCGTCGTCTGATAGACGCCGGCCGCGTTGCCGACGTAGACCTTGAAGCCCGCCACGGACGCCGGATCCGGGTGCTGGAAGCGCAACAACTCGGTGCGCGCGCTGGCCGCGCCGGCGAGCAGTAACAGCAATGCGCAGAGCCCGGCGGCGCGCATCATTCGGTTGAGAGTCTTCCGCATCGCGGCATCCTTGTTCATTCGAGCACCAGGAAATACCAGAGCTTCGACTTCGGCACTTCAGGCAATGGGATCGCCTGCGCGCTCCAACCCATCACGCCGTTCGCGTCCAACGCGCCCGTCGGCGCGACCGAGTAGGCGGTGAAGCCGTGCTTACTCACGAACACCAGGTCGTCGTGTCCATCGGAGTTCACGTCGACGACGCCGCGCACCAGAGTTTTCTTCTTCTTGAGCGGCACGGCGACGCCTTGCTGCGGCGCCTGCATGCCGTTCATGAACCACACGTGTGCGCTGCGCTTCTTCTTGGTGGAGACGAGCCAGGCGAGGTCTTCCTGCCCATCCGCGTCGAAGTCGCCGACGCCTGCAATGCTTCCATCGGTCGGCGCATTCGGCAGCGAGAACACGGCGGTCGGAATCGCGCCGTTCATCTGCCAGGCTTCGAGCGCTCCGCTCGCGAGGTCGTGCCACACGAGATCGGGCGCAGCGTCGCCGTCGATGTCCGCGACTGCTGCGAGCTGCATGCCCGCCGGCGCCGGATCGACTGCGAGCACGCCCGTGCGGCCCACGCCCGTGAGCGTCCAGATCTCGCTGGTGCCTCCGCTGGCGCCGTAAAACAATAGATCTGCGCTGTCGTCACCCGAGAAGTCGCGGAAGGCCGCCACTCGCCAGCTCGAGATTTGACTCGGCAACGTCACGACCGAATGATTGGCGCCGCTCATTAGCCAGAGTTCGTTCGTGCCAAGAGCGGGGTTGCGCCACAACACGTCGCCCTGCCCGTCGCCGTCGACATCGGCGTAACCGGCCGGACGCATCCCGCTATCGCTGGGCGTGCCGATCACTTGCCAAGTACGCATGCCGCTGCTTTGCACGAGCAGGACGGAAAGCTCGCCTGTCGTTGCGTTGTAAGCGAGAGCATCGGAAATGCCGTCGCCGTCTACATCGGCGATTGGGTTGCCGCCGTTGCCGGGCGGAGGCGGAGGCGGCGGAGGCGGCGGCGGCGGCGGAGGCGGAGGCGGCGGAGGCGGCGGAGGCGGAGGCGGAGGAGGAGGCGGCGGAGGCGGCGGAGACGCGGACGTGAAGGTCATCGCGTCGGACGCTGTCGAGGGAGCACCTACGCGGCCGGTGTTGTCGAACGCGGCGACGCGCACGCGCACCGTCTCACCGATCTGCCCGGATACGCGCGTCGTTGTCCCCGAGACCCGCGCTTCCTCCAAATAGGCGCTGCTGTTCCGCGAGACCTGAATGGCGTAGCCGCTGAGGGGGCCGGTAGCGGCGCTCCACGACAAGCCGGCGGAGGTGCCGGTCACGTTCACGGCCGAGGCGCTCGCCGCGAGGACGAGCGCGAGCAGCGCGGGTGCGGCTGAGAATCTCGAAGCGGTGAACATCTGGAACCCCCCGAGGTCCTTTGCACTTTCGGATTCGAATGGAGATCCGCCCGTGATCGGCCTCACGGCGTTTGCGCTTCCTCAGGGCTTTTCGGGGTTTTGAGGCTCATTTGCCGATGTGATGCGCATCGCAATTGTGTCACCTGCTACGAGCCGGCGGTAAAGATTCCCCGCGGCGCGTGCGACGGGAGGCTTCGAGCCAGACGAGCGTGTCGCGATAGGTCTCTGTTAGCGGCCGTAGCGTCACGCCAAGCTCGACGAGCACCGGATCGTTCGGAATGGCGCGCATGCCCGTCGCGTACTCCATCGCCTCGCGCGAGATGAGCGACGAGATTGGCCGCGCGCGGCGGGCGAGATCGAGCGCCGAGCCCGCGCCGCGGAGCAGCCACGCGGGCGCGCGCAGACGCGGGATCGCGCGGCCGAGCAGCGGCTCGAGCGTTGCAACGAGTTCGTCCCAGGTTTGGAACTGCCCGCCCACGACGAAGCGCCCGCGTTTTCCCTCTTCGAGGAGGCGCGTGCACAAGAGGCCGAGATCGCGCGCATCGACGGAGGCGAGGCCGCCGCTCGTCGCGAGCGTGGTCGTCAGGAATCCGCGAAAGGCGCGCACGGCTTCGCTTTTGCCGGGGTCGTCCGGCCCAATCACTCCGTTCGGGTAGACGATTGCGATCGGCGCGCCGGCTGCTTGCCGTGCACGCACTTCGCGTTCGGCCTGCGCTTTGGCGCGCGCGTATGCGTTCGCGCTCTCACGCACCGGGCTGTCGCGGCCGGGGTCGGGGCCCGGCAGCGCCAGAATCGTCGAGAGGCTCGAGACGTAAAGGATGCGCAAGACGCCCGCGTCGCAGGCGCTGGTGATTACGGTGCGCGTGCCGAGGACATTCGCTTCGAGCATCCGCGCGGCGTCACGCGGGTCGAGCGAGACCGCCGCGGCCGCGTGCACGAGCGCGTCGCAGCCGGTCAGCGCAGCGCGAACGGCGGCTGCGTCGGTCATGTCGCCCGCATGAATCTCGACATTGCCGGCGGGAAACACGCGCGCGGCCTTATCGGGCGAGCGCGCGAGTACGCGCAGCGCGTGGCCGCGAGCAATTAGGCTGCGCGCGATGTGCATGCCCACGAAGCCGGTCGCGCCAGTGACGAGCGTCTTCACGCTGCGAGCTTCGCGGCGAGGAACTGAGCGAGCGAGCGAGCGCCGGCGGCGAACTCAGCTGGCGGCGCGAGCAGGTTCGCGACGAGCAGAGCCGCCCGCGGGCCGGCGTCGAGCTCGAACAGCGCGCCTGGGTGAATCAACACGCTCGCCTCCTCGAGAGCCGCGAGCGCGAGCGACTCTTCACCCTCTGCGCCAGCGCGCTCGCGCTCGATTCGCACGATCGCCGCCCAGCCTGCTTCGGCTGGCAGCACGCTCACGCCCGCGACGCGCTGCAGCTCGCGCCCGAGTGCAGCGCGGTTGGCGCCGACGCGCGCGTTCAGCGAGGCGCGAATCTCGGCGCGCCGCGCAAACAGCGCGGGCAACGTGCGCGCAACCAGCGGCGACACCGAGAGGAAAGCGTCCGCAGCGAACTCGAGGCGGGCAAGCGCCGCATCTCGCAGCGCGGGCGGCCCGCTCACCACGATCCAGCCCACCTTCAGTTGCGGAACGCCGAGCAGCTTCGACGCGCCCGAGAGCACGCAACAGAGCGGGCCTTCCTCGGCGCCAACCAGAAAGCTCGGCGCGCCCGCGCCGTCTGCCGCGGAATCCGCGAACACCTCATCCGAGAGCAGCGCGATCTCGCGCTCGGCGCAGACCGCGCGGAGGCTCGCGAGATCCTCGGGTGCAACGAACGAACCCGTCGGGTTGTGCGGGTGAATCGCGACCAGCGCGCGGCTGTTAGGCGCGAGCGAGCTCGCGAGGCCGTCGAGCTCGAGCCGCCAGCGCGCCTGAGTGAGCGGCGGCGCGTGCAGCTGGTAACGGGCACAACGCAGGCCCTCGAGTTCGGCGAGATGCTCGAAGAGTGGGTAGCCGGGCGTCGGCAGGTGCACGAGATCGCCCGGGTCGGCGAGCACGCGAAACAAGTGCGCGTAGGCATCGCTCGTGCCCGCGGTGAGCACGACGTGCTCCGCCTCGAGCTGCGCGCCGCCCGCGCGGTGATGAGCGGCAATCGCTTCGCGCGCCGCGGGGTCTCCGCGGGCGTCGGCCTGATAACTGCGCGCCGAGGGCGAGCGCGCGACCTCGGCGAGCGCCTCCGCGAGCGCCGCGCCAGGCAGTGCGAGGCTCGCGGGGTTCGCGTCGGTGAGATCGAACAGCTCGCGGCCCGAGGTCCGCGCCTTCGCGACCCGCTCGGCGAGCGGGCTCGGTGTGAGATCCCGGGGCGCGCGGGCGGAGAACATGCGCGCAGCGTAGACAGCTCGCGCGTGCGCTCGCCACGCGCAACGCTATGCGCGTGCCCGCGCCCGAATCCCTGACAACCGAGCGCCTGATCCTGCGCCGCTGGCGTGCGAGCGATCGCGCGCCCTTCGCTGCGAGGAACGCCGACCCGCGCGTGATGCGCTTCCTCGGGCCACTTCACACGCGTGCGGAAAGTGACGCGCTCGCCGATCGCATCGACGCACACTTCAGCGAGCGCGGCTTCGGGCTCTGGGCCGTCGAAGCGCCGAGCGTCGCCGAGTTCATCGGCTTCGTCGGCCTCGCCGTGCCGCGCTTCGAGGCGCACTTCACGCCCTGCGTCGAAATCGGCTGGAGGCTCGCGGTGGCGCATCAGGGCCGCGGCTTCGCCACCGAAGCCGCCCGCGCCGCGCTGCACTCCGGCTTCGAGCACCACGCGCTCGCCGAGATCGTCTCCTTCACCACGCGCGAGAACCAAGCCTCACGCGCCGTGATGGAGCGCCTCGGCATGCAGCGCGACCCGCGCGACGACTTCGAGCACCCATCGCTCGCGCCCAGCGATCCCCTCCGCCCACACGTGCTCTACCGAGTCTCGAGAGGGACGTTCCACGACGAACGCTTCGAAAGCACACGGGACGTTCCACGACGAAACACCCGCCGGGTTTTAGTCGTGGAACGTCCCGGGGGGGTTAGAAGCGCGTCGCGCCCCGGGTAGGCGCCGA
>JANNDT010000463.1:0-10185 GCA_031387905.1 Deltaproteobacteria bacterium | reverse complement strand
CGGCTGCCGAGAATGTGTAGTTGCCAACAGTGACCACGTACGACGAGAGCGCGGCTGGAACCCTGAAGTCGCCGAAATGCGTATCCAGCGGGGCGAGATCCGCGGTCGCGTCGTCGTAGGTCAACGTGAGCGTGTAGGTGGCGCCCGCTGTGAGGGAGCCGTCCGTCGCGCCGGCCGGAGCGCTCGCCGTCGTCAGCTGGCCCGCCATCACGACCGTCACCGTCGACGCCGCCGCCACGTGGCCGAGCGCGAGCGACAGAACCCACACTACCCAAAGCAACGAACGCGTCGCGATCCGCATGGCCCCTCCCAGAACAAGTTCTGGGGCCATGCTACTACGGTAGGAAGTCCGCCAGGCGTGCGAATCGCGGCGAGCCAGCTTTTTGCCGGCGCAACGCGGCGTGCGCGGGCGCGAGAGGCTCTGCATCATGCGCCGCCTCGCCCCCGGTCACGGCCGAGGCGACCCCGAATCGAGGATCGAGAGATGGATCTCCGCTACTCCGACGCCGACGAACGTTTCCGCAAAGAGCTGCGCGCGTGGCTCGCGAGCGAAGTGCCGAAGTACGGCCCGCCGCCCGCGCGCAACGATTGGCCGGCGCGCCGCATCTGGGACACGGGCTGGCAGCGCAGGCTGTTCGAGGCGGGCTACGCGGGCATCAACTGGCCGAAGGCCTACGGCGGCCGCGGCGCCACGCTGACGGAAGAGCTGCTCTACTACGAAGAGACCGCGCGCGCGAGAGCGCCATACGTCGGCATGAACTTCGTGGGCATGCGCCACGGTGGGCCCACGCTGATCGCCGAAGGCAGCGAGCTGCAAAAGCAGGCGCACCTGCCGCGCATCCTCTGCGGAGAGGAAGTCTGGTGTCAGGGTTTCTCGGAGCCGACCGCGGGCTCGGATCTCGCGGCGCTGAAGACCGCCGCCGTGCGCGACGGCGACGACTACCTAATCACAGGACACAAGATCTGGACGTCGTTCGGGCAGACCGCGGATTTCTGCGAGCTGCTCGTGCGCACGAACCCGGTGGCGCCGAAGCACAAGGGCATCAGCTGGCTGATCATGCCGATGAATCTGCCCGGCATCGAGATCCGTCCGCTGCCAACGCTGCGCGGCGAGAGCGATTTCTGCGAGATGTTTCTCGAGAGCGTGCGCGTGCCGTGCGAGAACGTGGTCGGCGCCGAGAACGACGGCTGGCGCATCACGAACGTGACGCTGCGCTTCGAGCGCGGGACGGCCTGGGCGTCGGACATCATCGAGCTGACGCAGTTCCTGCGCGACATGGCGGAGCTCGCGAAGCGCACGACGCGAGACGCAGCGAGCGCGTGGGACGACCGCGCGCTGCGGCGGGAATTAGGGCACCTGGCTGCCGAAGCCGACGCGCTTTGGGCGTTGATGAAATGGCAGATCGGGGAAGTGCAGAAGACGGGCGTGCCGGGCCTCGGCGGCTCGGCGCTGAAGCTGGCGTTCACCGAGCTTCAGCAGCGCACCTACGAGTTCGGCTGGCGGCTGCTCGGGCGCGCGGGCCTCGTGCGCGAAGACGTCGGCGGGTTGCCGGTCGGCGAAGTGGTCGAGACGATGCTCAACAACCTCTCGCTCACGATCGCGGCGGGTTCGAGCCAGATCCAGCGCAACATCGTCTCGGAGCGCATCCTCGGCATGCCGCGCGAGCCGCGCTAGTTAGGGAAAGCAGATGAACTTCTCGCTCGATGACGACCAACTCGCGCTGCAGCAGGGCATTCGGAGCTTCTGCGAACAGGAGTTCCCGCTCGACAAGCTCGCTGCGCTGGAGCCGACGCCGGTCACACGCGGGCGCTGGCGGCAGCTCGCGGAGATGG
This sequence comes from Deltaproteobacteria bacterium, assembly GCA_031387905.1. GTDB lineage: Bacteria > Myxococcota_A > UBA9160 > UBA9160 > UBA6930 > VGRF01. The sequence goes on along the minus strand of JANNDT010000463.1, from coordinate 8,352 downwards.
GCGTGTTCTCGCTGCGCCTGCCCGAAGCGAGCGGCGGCGTCGGCCTCGGCATGGCGGAGGCGGTGCTCGTGTTCCAAGAGCTCGCCCGGCGACTCGTGCCTGGCCCGCTCGTGTGGAGCCACCTAACAGCAGGCATGATCGAAGGCGCTGCGACCGGTGAGACGATCGTCGGCGGCATCGACGACACGCACCCGACGAATCGCCCGCCGCTGCTCGAGCACGCGGCCGTGCTCGACGCGTGCGTGGTGCTGCGCCGCGCGGGCGCCAGCAGCGCGCCTGCAAGCGCGCTCGCGGGCAGCGACAGCGCGACGCCGCTCGATCCGCTCACGCCGCTGCGCCGACTCACCGCGCTGCCGCTTGGCGCGCAAATCGCCGACGCCGCGCGCGCGGCCGAGTGGCGCCGCGACGGCGCACTGCTCACCGCGGCGCTCCAGCTCGGCATCGCCGAGACGACGCTCGAGTTGGCGGTCGCGTACGCGAAGAAGCGCGAACAGTTCGATCGCCCGCTCGCGTCGTTCCAAGCTGTCAAGCATCTTGCGGCCGACATGCACGTGCGCGTCGAGTGCGCGCGGGCGGCGGTGTACGCGGCGGGCGCCACGTGCGACGACCCGGCGATCGGCGACCCCGAACGCGCCGTCTCTTCCGCGCGCGTCGTCGCTGGCGATGCGGCGCTGAAGAACGCGCGCATGTGCATCCAGATCTACGGCGGAATGGGCTTCGTGTGGGAGATGCCGCCGCACTACTTCCTGAAGCGCGCGCTCGTGCTCGAACACGCCTTCGGCACCACCGACGACCACTGCGAATTGGTGGCGGAGCGCGTCGCCGGCTAGCGAACGCAACTTCGGCGCGCAGCCCGAGCAAAGGCATCACGTGAGCGTCGAGACCTGGCTGCTGTTTCGCGCGACCGAGATCGTGCTCAGCTTCACGCCCGGGATCGCGGTGATGCTGGCGATCTCGATGGCGCTCACGCGTGGCGTGCGCGATGGGATGCGCGCGAGCCTCGGCATCCTCGCCGCAAACGCGGCCTACTTCGCGCTCTCGGCTACCAGCGTGGGCGCGCTGCTCGCAGCATCGCCGCGCGCATTCACGGTGGTGAAGTGGCTTGGCGCAGCCTACCTGGTGGTAATCGGGGTGCAGGCAATTAGGTCGGCGCGCGTGCGGCGCGCCTCGAACGCAGACGCCGTCGCGCTCGCGCCGAAGCCGGCGCCGCAGAGCACAGCCTTCGTGCGCGGTTTCGCGACGCAAGCTGCCAACCCGAAGGCGCTGCTGCTCTTCATCGCGATCCTTCCGCAGTTCATCGATCCCAGTGGCCGCGTAGTCATGCAGGTGGCGGTGCTCGGCGTGAGTTCGATCGCAATCGAGTTCTTGGTGCTCGCGCTCTACGTCGCCGCAGCCGCCCGCGCGCGCAGCTTCGCGCGCGATCCGCGCTGGTCCGCCGCGTTCGACGTGCTCGGCGGCGCGCTACTCATCTTCGCGGGCGCCGGCCTCGCGGCACTTCGCGCCTAGCGAGCGGCGCTTCGCCGCACCCCTCTCGGAGATCGCATGACGAACGGCAGCTGCCTGTGCGGAGACGTCGGCTGGGAAATATCGACGCCATTCACGTGGATGACGCACTGCCACTGCGGGATGTGCCGCAAGGCGCACGGCACGGCGTTCGGGACTTATGTGGGAACGAGCGCGGGCGGCCTCCGTTGGCTGCGCGGGCGCAGTGGCGTCGTGCACTGGGAATCGTCGCCTGGGAACGCGCGGCCATTTTGCGGCCGCTGCGGCTCGCGGGTGCCCTCCGAGTGGCGCGGCGAGGTGGCGATCGCGGCGGGTGTGCTCGAAGGCGAACTCGGCGTGCGTCCCGGCGCGCACATCTTCGCCGGCTCGAAGGCGCCGTGGTGGGAGATCGCAGGCGATCTGCCGCGCGTCGCGGGCTCGCCCAGTGCGAGCGTGGAGATGGCGGCGACGCGCGCAACCGAGCCCGCGCCCGGCAGCGTGCGGGGCGCATGCTCGTGCGGCGCCATCGCTTATCAGGTCGATGCACCCATCGCGGGCGAGATCTGGTGTTGCCACTGCACGCGCTGTCAGAAAGCCCACGCCGCCGCGCATGCCACCAACGCATTCGTGCCGAAGGAGCGTTTCCGCTGGCTACGCGGCGCAGCGCGCATTCGCTCGTACAAAGTTCCCGAGGCTCAGCGCTACACGCAGTTCTTCTGCGAGGTGTGCGGTGCGGGCGTGCCCGCGGTGCGAGCGGAGCGGCCTTTGGTCGTAATCCCCGCCGGCACGTTCGAGGACGATCCCGGCGTTCGCCCCGGGCGACACATCTTCGTGTCGTCGAAGGCGGCGTGGGACGAGATCCTCGACTCGGTTCCGCAGTACGCCGAGTACGCGCCAGAGCATCCATTCGCGTTCACGCCGCCCACGCCTGCGCGCTGAAACACCCCGCTTGCGCGCGCGTTGCGTATCCGCCGCCGTGCGCAATCACCGCTCAGGACTCGCAGCGCGGAGACACACAATGCGGAATACGAAGTGGGTGTTGTTGATGGGTGGACTGCTGCTCGACCAGGTCGCCATTGCCGAGGACGGAGAGCGCACATGCAGAGCCGTTATCAGGCGACGCCGGCCTCCGCCCGCGTGAAGTTCTCCGGTGAAGCGGGCTACGCCGCACTCGCGAACGGCAGCACGAGCCAGCGGCAGTGGACGGAGGGCGCGCTCACGTCGAGCAAGCCGAGCGAAGGCGCGGCGACTCCATCGAACACTGACTCCGGCATGTCACGGGGCTCCCAGCTGCGCGCGAGCTCGGTGAGCTCGAGCCGCCGGCACTGAGCGAGGTGCGCTGAGCGGAGAACCGCGGCTTGTGGCGAACGCGCGGGCGGGCACACTGCCGCGCGCATGTCGCACGCGCCGCCGCCGCCCTTTCGCCCGCTGCCGATTCGCGCGTTCAACGCGCTCGGCCGCGGCGCGGCGAAGCTCGGCGTGCGCGGCTTCTCGCTCGCGCAGGATTCGCTGCTCGCGGCCGCGAGTAAAGCCGCGAGACTCGAGGATTTCGGCTCCGCGACGTTCCTGCCTGGGCTCCGCACCCTAATTGATTCGCTCGAGCGCGACGCGAGGCTGAACGCCTTCGGCCGCTACTACGCGCGCCGCCAGATCCACGAGTTATTGGTCACTCGCCTGCAGCTCGTCGATTGGCGCAAGCATCACGCCGAAGTCGAGAAGCAGGAGATCGTGCGTCCGCTGTTCGTGGTCGGCCTGCCGCGCACGGGCACGACGCTGCTCTACAGCCTGCTCGCGCTCGATCCCGCGCACCGCTCGCCGCTTTCGTGGGAGACCGACGAGCCGTGCCCGCCCGCCGAGGCTGCGAGCTACGAGAGCGACCCGCGCATCGAGCGCAGCGAGTGGCGTTTCGCGCAGCTGCAGCGGCTCGCGCCCGGCATCCAGGCGATCCATCCCGTGGGCGCCAAGCTGCCGCAGGAGTGCATCGTCATCACCGCCTCGGAGTTCATGAGCATCCGCTTCGAGATGACCTTCGACGTGCCGAGTTATCAGGAGTGGCTGCTCGAAGCGGACATGAGCGGCGCTTACGCGTGGCACCGCAGGTTCCTTCAGCACATGCAGTCGCGTTTTGCGCGGGAGCGCTGGGTGCTGAAATCGCCGGGTCACCTCGGCACGCTCGACGCGCTGCTCGCGGCCTATCCCGACGCGTTGATCGTGCAGACGCACCGCGACCCGCAGCGCGTGGTGCCGTCGGTCTCGTCGCTCGAATGGACGCTGCGGCAGGTGGCGAGCGACGAGCTGGATCCGCGCGTGCTCGGGCGCCAGCAACTGAGCGCGTGGTCGCGCACGCTGCGCCAAGGCATGCGCGCGCGCGCGAAACACGCGGCGCGAGCGCAGCAGTTCGTGGATCTGCAGTTCCGCGAGATCGCGAGCGACGCGATCGGCTGCGTGCGCAAGATCTACGAGCGTTTCGGCCTGGCTCTCACGCCCGAGTTCGCGGAGCGCATGCGCGCGTATGCCGCCGCGCATCCGCGCGAGGAGCACGGCGCGCACCGCTACACGCTCGAAGGCTTCGGGCTGACCGCGCGCGAGGTGGACGAAGCGTTCGCGGAGTACTGCGCGCGCTTCGAGGTGCGACGCGAGCAGTGAACTCCGCGCCTCCTGGGCACAGCGAGACCGAAAGGGGTCTGACCCCTTTCGGTCTCGCTGTGCCCCTTTCGGTCTCACTTCGCTGGCGGGGCCGGCGCAGCGGGCGCCATCGGACGCGCGCGCGGCTTCGCTCAGCGGCCGCTCGCGCTGATCTTGTAGATGCGCCGCAGCAGCGCTTGCAGCCAGCGCTCCGGCAGCAGGCTCAGGAACCCGCGCTGCCAGCGCGCCGCCGCGGGCGCGAAGTACGTCTCGCGCGGGCGGCGCGCGGTCGCGGCCTTCACCACCACCGCCGCCACCGCTTCGGGCGGCAGGGCGCCCGCGACTTGCTGCTGCGCGAAGCCGTCGAGATCGAGCAGCAGCTTCCGGTACGGGTTATCAGGGTCGCGGCGCAGGTGCTCGACCGTGGCCTTGGTGTTCGCGAACGTCTCAGTGTCCACGAAGCCGCACACCACGTGCGAGAGCGCGATCGCAAAGGGCGCGAGTTCGAGCCGCAGGCAGCGCGTCGCCATCTCCATGCCGGCCTTCGTCGCCGCGTAGGTCACCGCGATCGGCGCAGGCACGTTGCCCGCGAGCGAGCCGATATTGATGATTCGCCCGCCACCCTGCGCGCGCATCGCCGGCGCGACGAGGCCCGCAAGGTGAATCGCAGCGATTAGGTTCACCTCGAACGTGCGGCTCATTTCCGTGCGCGGGAGCAACTCGACCGGCGCGCCGGGGCTCGCGCCCGCGTTGTTGACGAGCACGTCGATGCGCCCGAGTTCGCGCAGCGTGCGCTCCACCAGCGCGCGGCAATCGACCTCGCGCGCGAGGTCCGTCGCGATGGGCAGCGCGCTCCCGCCCGCGCTCTCGATCTCCTTTGCGAGCGCTTCGAGCCGCTCCCGCCGCCGCGCCGCGAGCACGACGCGAAAGCCCGCGAGCGCGAGCGCACGCGCCGAGGCGGCGCCAATTCCCGAGGAAGCGCCGGTGACGATCGCGACACGCGCTGCCGACATGCGCGCAAGCATCGCGTCTCGCTCGGCGCGCAGCCAGAAGCGGGACGTTCCTTGCTCGAACCTCGCGCGGCTACTGGCGCGAAGCCCACACCATCCCGACTGCGCCGTAGCGTTCCTCGGCGTCGATGCGGAAGCCCGCGGCGCGGAGGCGCTCAATCGACGCGACATGTCGCGCTTGCCCGTGCGTCTCCATCGCGACCGCGTGCGTGATCTCGAGCGTCCGCTTCGCGCCTTCGAGCACCTCGAGCTCCATGCCCTCGGTGTCGAGCTTGAAGAACGCCACCTCGCGAATGCCGTTCGCCGCGACGTACTCGTCGAGCGGGATCACGTCGAACTCGATCGGGTCGAGCGCCCACGGTTGATCCACCGAAGAAGCCATCGCGCTGTGCCGATCAACGCCCGCCCTCACCACGCCGCGCACACTGCCAACGCCGACCGCATTCACGACCGCAGCCGGGCAGTTCAAGCGCACCAAGCGCACGTTCGACGCGAGCGGCTCGAAGCAGTGGACGCGCCGGTCTGGGTTGTGCGCCGCGATCCACTTCGCGAACAACCCAATGTTCGCGCCCACATCGAGAACGTCGCCGGGCCGGTCGAGCTTCGTTACGCGGTAGCTGTTTTCGACCAGCAGACCCGGCAGGTTCGTGACGTCGCCGAAGTTGTCGCGCAGGTAGACATTGCCGAGCCGCGTCGAGAGCGAGTAGATCGCGGCGGGGTGATGTTTCGCGACGCGCGCCGCTACCCGCGCGTTCTTCGAAAGCGCCCACAGCATGCGGAACTGAGCACCCGGGCCAGGCGCCAGCGCCCGAGCACAGTCCACGAACCGCTTCATCTTCGCCGCAGCGCTTGGCATTCAGGTCCCCGCTCTTGCCCACTCGTGAAGTGGCAGGAAAGGGCGGTGGGTGTCAGAAACGCTTCGCGTCGAGTTCGCCTTTGACCGCGCGGGTTTCACGAGGTTACGATACGCCCCGGATCGAAATTGTTCCTGCGGGCGCGGCGCCCAGCCCGGAGGCTTCGCATGGCCGGAATCGTCTCGTTCGGCGCGTACATACCGCCCACGCGCCTCGGCTTCTCGGTAATCGCCGGGCGCGCTCCTAAGGATGGCGGCCCCGAGCGCTCGGTCGCTTGGAACGACGAGGACGCCGTGACGATGGGCGTCACCGCAGCAGTGAACTGTCTGCGCGGCTTCGACCGTTCGAGCGTCGACGCGCTGGTGTTCGCGTCGACGACCTACGCGTTCAAAGAAAAACAAGCCGCCGCGCTCGTTGCGAAGGCGCTCGACGTGCGGCGCGACGTGCGCACCACGGACATCTCGGGCTCGCTGCGCGCGGGCACCGATGCGCTGCACGTCGCGCTCGACGCAGTGGCCGCGGGCGGGGCGAAGCGAGTGCTCGTGGTCGCGAGCGACTGCCGGCTCGGCGCGCCGGGCTCGGGCCTCGAGCAGGGCTTCGGCGACGGCGCTGCGGCGTTCCTAATTGGCGGCGGCGATGCGATCGCCACGTTCGAAGGCGCGTACTCCGTGACCGAAGAAATCGTCGACGTGTGGCGCAGCGAAGGCGACCCGTTCGTGCATAGCTGGGAAGAGCGCTTCGTAGTGCAGGAAGGCTACACGCCAGGCATTACGGAAGTCGTGCGCGGCTTGCTCGCGAAGCTCGGCGCCAAGGCGAGCGATTTCACCCGAGTCGCGCTGTTCGGGCCCGATGCGCGCAGTCATCAGGGCGCGGCGCGCGCGCTGAGACTCGACGCGGCGGCGCTCGTGGATCCGCTGTTCGGAAAGCTCGGCAATGCGGGCGCGGCGTTCGCGCCGCTGCTGCTGTGCAGCGCGCTCGAGAACGCGAAGCGTGGCGAGCGAGTGCTGCTCGGTGCTTATGGCGACGGCGGCGAAGCCATGGCGTTCGCGGTGACGGACCACATCGGCAAGCTCGAAGCCCGCCGCGGCGTCGCCTGGCATCTCGCGCGCAGGCGCGCGGTGCCGAGCTACGACCGCTACCGCGCCGCGCGCGGGCTCGACGCGAAGGAATACGCCGCCGGCCGCGATCAAGGCCTCAGCGCGACGATCCACTTCCGCGAGCGCGATGAGGACATCTCGTTCAAGGCGCAGAAGTGCAATAAGTGCTCTGGTGTGCAGTTCCCGATTCAGCGCGTGTGCGAGCGCTGCTTCGCGAAGGATGACTTCGAACTCGTGCGCCTCTCCGACCGCGTCGGCACCGTGCAGACCTACACCTTCGACTTCTTCTTCCCGACGCCCGATCCGCCGACCGTTGTGACCGTCACCGAAGTGGACGGCGCGCGCGTGCACTTGCAGCTCGCGAACGTGCGGCCCGAGGCGATGCGCATTGGCTTGCCGGTCGAGTTCGAGTTCCGCCGCGTGCACATGGCCGGCGGCAGACCTAATTACTACTGGAAGGGCGTGCCCCTTCCGGAGGGCAACTGAGATGCGCAAAGATGCCTTGCGCGACAAGGCGGCAGTCGTCGGGGTCGGTTGCTGCCAGTTCGGCGAGAACTGGGACCAGTCGCCCTCGGACATGATCGTGGACGCCGCCTACGAGGCTTACGCCGATGCGGGGATCGAGGACCCGCAGCGCCAGATCGACGCGGTCTTCACCGGCTCGATCTACTCGAACAAGGGCCCGCACGAGTGCAGCGATGCGCTCAAGCTGTTCGGCAAGCCCGTCACGATGGTCAGCAATTACTGTGCGACAGGCACCGATGCTTTCCGCTGCGCGGTGATGTCGATCGCCGCGGGTGCTTACGACACGGTGCTCGTGGTCGGATACGACAAGCCGAAGGACCGCGGCGTCTCGGGCCCGAGCGTGATGATGGACCGCGTGCGCGATTTGCCGCAGACGCCCGCGGGCTGGTTCTCGCTGTGCGCCTCCACCTACTTTGCGAAGTACGGCGCAGGCCGCGAAGAGCTCGCGAGAATCGCGGTGAAGAATCACAAGAACGGCTGCCTCGCGCCTAATTCGTTCCTGAAGCGCGAGATCACGGTCGAGGAGGCGCTGAACGGGCGGATGATCTCGTGGCCGTTCGGGCTCTACGACTGCGCGGCGCAGACCGACGGCGCGGCTGCCGCGATCGTGACGCGCGCGGATCTCGCCAAGAACTACCCCGGCGATCGCATCCTGGTGAAAGGCGTCACCGTAATCGCCGGGCCAAACCCGCAGAAGGACCCTGGCAACGATTTCCTCTCGTGGAAGCCGACCGGCTGGGCCGCCGCGGATGTCTACGC